>JAXUUT010000095.1:0-39082 GCA_037230945.1 bacterium | reverse complement strand
TCGGATGTGCCAGATTTTTTTCTTTCGCCATAAAAAAAATACCTTTTCGATATGGATGGGGCCTGAACAACTCCGTCTTATCGAAAAGGTATTTTTTCAGGTATAACTGTTTTGTGGTCCACCCCCTTAGCGGGTGGTTTTCTGTTTCGGTCACTTCCGCTCCCTCAACTGCCTGAAGGCCTTAAATCAAAAATCCGCCCTCCGATTGAAAGGCGGATTTTTGACATTATTTTTTAAGACTATTTTGCAGCCTTATCAAGACGACGACGCAAAATTGTCAACGGATGATCGCACGGATTTCCAGTTCCGTGAATGATCTGCACCTTGCAGGTTCCACATTCCGTAGCTACCTGACGAATGCCGCTCTCCTTGATGGTATCAAAAAGTTTGGAGCCAATGGCCATGCCGATATCATACTTTTCCTTTTTGAAACCATAACTTCCGGAAATGCCGCAGCAGCAGGCATCGGCATTGACGGCATGAACACCGGGCAGCATACGAAGAATGTCAAGACCCGGGAATCCGATCCCCTGAGCGCGCAGATGACACGGCGCATGATAAATGACATCAAGCGGCGTCGTATCAGCCTCGGACAGATCGAGCTCCCCTCTTTCAATGCAGCCAAGAATAAATTCCATGGCGTCATCGAGAGCCGTAGATTCCATGTTCTCAGCCAGTTCCGGGAAAAACGCAGGAATTTCGGACTTGAACATAAGCTGGCAGCTCGGGCAGAGAGACAGAACCGGAATGCCGGCCTTGCGCCAGGCCGCAAGTTCTGCAAGGTTCTTTTCTGCATTCTTTTTTGCGTCGGCCTCAAAACCATTGGTATAGAGCGGCGTACCGCAGCAGCAGAACACTTCGGGCGATTCCACCTTGTAGCCGGCTTTATTGAGCAGCCATACCAGATCAATGCCGGTCTGCGGCGCATAAGCCTTTATGAAACAGCCGGGATAAAAAACGACTCGCTTCGTAAGATTATCTGGCTGCTTATATGCTTTGAAAAGCGCCGGGAACTGTTTGGATGCAAATTTCGGAAGATCGGCTTTTTTGCTTACACCGACCAGATCGAGAATCTGTTTGCTGATGGGGTTGGCCATGCCAAAGTTTACAAGAAACGACGGGAAATAACTGACCAGCTTCGCTTCAAGCTCACCATGGGCCAGAATCCAGTCACGGAAGGAAGGCCGATGCTCCCGGCAGTATTCTGCACGGGCAAGCATATTGATATTGGATACTTCTACTCCCTGAGGGCAGGAAATATCGCAGTTTTTGCAGTTGGCGCAATAGCTCAGTGAATCATCTTCACCGGCATTCAACATACGGAAACGCTCCGAAGCAGGGCCCAGCATACGAGGACCAAGGAACTTCGAAGTTACTTCGGCAACAGGGCACTGCACCACACAGGTGGAGCAGGCAACGCATTTATCGGGATTGATACGGCGCTTCATCTCCTACTCCTTTCCTGCCAGCATACCGGCATACCGGCCTGTGGCAAGCGCCACTCCATTACCGCTCTTTTCCGCGGCGAAATCATATCCGCCCAGAACTCTTCCGGCAAAGCGTACATTGTCGAGACACACCTTGCCTTCCGCATCAAGCGGCTTCAGATCACTGTTCACCTTGACGCCCATGCTGGCGAAAAAGCTTGAACCAAAGATATCGGGCGACGACCAGGCTTCGGTATCAGTCGGCGCATCGAGCGCAAGATTGAAGATGCTCTCCCACGCCTTGCCGGGAGCCGTGGAAATGCCACCGCTCAAGAGTCCTCCGGTAGCAATGATGAAGCTATCGGCTTCCCATTTGTCTTCACCGCTGGCAGTAAGCGTATAGACCGCGCTGCACTTCCCCTCCTCCACATCTGCCCGCACGACCTCAGCGCTTTCCACGGCATACACGCCTTCAGCATTAAGCGCCCTTTTAAAAACTTCGCGCATGCGGAGTCCGGCGACTCCGGGAGGAATGGACACCATTTCCACGATCTTGACCTTCAACCTCGAGCAAAGCTGATTCCATATCTGCTGACTGTGCTTCATGCCGCATATGGGAGGAAGCAGCAGAACAGGATACAGCTTGGCATAGGGCATGAGACTTTTTTCAAGCCATTTCATGCCTTCCGGCGTTTCTACATGACGGGCGATGTCCAGAGGCGTAATGTTTCTATGAGCATGCTCGATGGGACAGGGAAGCACGGCCTCCATGAATTCCTTATCTGCCAGCTCATCGTAACGATGCAGCTGCTCGATGATCAGTCCAGGATGCACATCCTTCATGTTTTCCACGGTCACCACAGCGGCCCGATGAACATCCTTCAGGCAGTCAGGATTGAAGCTGTCGGGACAAAGATAACTGGGTTTCAGTGTTCCCATGACAGTGAGAAGTCTATGATTGCCCTCCTCTGCCGTATGCGCCATGTCAATGCCGCCCTTTCTGCACACGAGCTTAAGCCATTCGATCGCTTCGCGAACGGTTTCTGCTCCGCCTATCAGACGGTAAGGATGTTCTTCCGGAAGAGTCTCTATGGATTCAAAGGGATTCTCTACCCGAGCGCCGTTCATGTAGCCGAGAACATCAACACACCCGCTGCTTATGGCAAGAGTGCCCGCGCCATGCGTGAGCAACGTCACTTTCTTGCCGCTTTGTGCTGCGGTAAGCGCGGCGCTCATGCCGGCAAGGCCGGAACCAACCACAACAATGTCAGTTTTTCTGTTCATCTTTTGCTCCGTCGATGTTCAGAGTGGCTGCGTATACGGCGCGTCCGAGCTCCATTTCCCGAGCCTGCAGCCCCCACAGGGCGGGACGCAGTCCCTTCCAGCGTTCCTGAAGAAATTCACGCAGATTGTCAGAGGGAGACAGCGGGAAGGGAACCCGGCACTCCGTCAGCGCTCCTATGGTACGCAGTGAGCAGTATGTTCCCTGACAAGTGCCCATGCCCAGACGGGTACGCAGACGCACGTCCGTCATGGAATGGCTGGAAGGATCAGATGCCACATACTCTATTTCAGCACGGGTTACCATTTCGCACTCGCAAAGCAGCGGATTGCTTTTCATGGCAGCGGCCTTTTCCACAACTATGGGGAAGGCATCGCCAAGACGGTTTGCCACCAGAGGAACGCTGTGCACGGGAAAATACTTTGCGGCCTTTTCCATCATGGCAGGAGACGGATCAGCGATGAGGGGCTCAATGGCCGTACGACATTCCGCATGAACGCCGAGCTTTTCACAGACAAGATCGCAAAGCTTTTCGGCCATAAGACGATACGTCGTGAATTTTCCGCCGAAAATGGAAAAGAGTCCGTCAATCCCCTCTTCCGAATGATCGGAAATATGGAAGCCACGGCTTGCCGCACGACCGGCAGCGCTTCCCTTGGCAACATAAAGGGGACGGGTACCGGCAAATGCACGGAGAATCCTGTAGCTGCGCAGATTGGGAATGAGAACCTCGCCTATGTCAAGCAGCTTGAGCACATCCTCGGTAGGAGCCTCGTGGGCGTCAGGCCGATCCGCGTGGAACGAAGTCGTACCAAGAATGGTGATGGAACCATGCGGAACGAAAATATCACCGTCGGAGCTCATGTGCAGACGGTTGATGACTCGGGAGGTAAAACGATGGTTGAAAGCCACAAGGGTACCACGATCAGGCTGCACGCCGACTTCAAGTCCCACAAGCTCCACGACCTTGGCAGCCCAGGAACCGGCGGCATTGACAACCACGTCGCAGGCAATGCGAACTTCTTCTCCGGTAATGAGATTTCTGGCGCGTACGCCCTTCACCTTGCCGCCTTCCTGATCAATGGCGAAGACCTGATGATGCGTCAGCATCTCGCCGCCATATCGTCTGGCGGACATGGCATTGTGCCAGACCAGGCGGAAACCGTCCACACTGGAATCCGGAACACGGTAAACGGCCTTGATGCTCGGATCAAGGTTCGGTTCAAGACGAAGCGCTTCCTTGACGTCCACGGGTTCAGCTTTGATGCCTGCCTTGGCACAGGCTTCAACCCAGGGCTTTTCGTAATCGGGATCGTCCTGCTGGCTGAGGACGAAGAACCCCTCGGATTCCTCAACGCATTCGCGACCGATACGGCGCAGTATCATATTTTCTTCGATGCATTCCTTAGCCGCCTCATTGTCCTTAACCGCATAGCGACCGCCGCTGTGCAGCAGGCCGTGGAAGCGGGAACTCGCGCCAGAAGCAATGCCTCCCTGCTCAAGCAGCACGGCTTTGACTCCGCGCATACTGAGATCTCGCAGGATACCTATGCCAGTAGCACCGCCGCCGATAATGACTACAGTCGTGTGTTTCACACAGCCTCCCTTGCCCTTTTGCCTGAGAAAAATTTTCATTTCCGAAAAAAGTTCCAAGACAAATTACCATAATACGAAAATTATTTCTCATTTAACCTCTTAAGACAACGGCGTCAAGACATCTAAAAAAATCAATGACCACAACAGGTTGAAAAATGAGTTTCAAAGCCTCTTTTTCCTTGCCGTGCGCTCTGGAAAAAGTATATCGTGAATCCAGCGACAATATTTCGCAGGAGTATCATGAATTATGAAGATATCTGAAAAGCGCTGCGTTGTTCTGGACATGGACGGTACCGTCTATCTTGGCAATATTCCCATTCCCGGTGCCGTGGAGTTCATAAAGAACAACTGGGGAAAGCTCGACTTCCATTTTCTGAGCAACAACACATCAAAGGCTCCGGATACCTATGTAAAAAAACTTAATGGCATGGGCATTCCTGCAACGCTTGATCTTATTCTCTCTCCCACGACTCCTCTTGTGGATTTTCTTAAGGAAAACGGCATACATACCGCCTATATCGTGGGCAACCGCGACTTCTGTCGCGATCTGGCAGGCAGAATGCCCGAACTCAAGCAGCAGGAAGAAGGCGCTCAGGCCGTCATTCTGGCCTATGATACGGAACTCACGTATGAAAAATTGTCCCGTTCCGCCATATTGCTGGAAAATCACCCTGAAGTACTTTTTCTTGCCACTCACCCCGACAAGGTCTGTCCTTCTCCAGAAGGTCCCCTGCCGGATGTCGGCAGCATGCTTGCGCTCTATAAGGTGGCAACGGGCCGCGAACCTCAGCATATCTTCGGAAAGCCTGATCCCACCGTGCTGCAGCCGCTTCTGAAAAAATACCGTCGGGAAGAAATGGTCATGGCCGGAGACCGTCTCAGTACGGACAAAAAGCTGGCGGAAAACGCAGGCATAGATTTCATTCTTGTGCTGAGTGGCGAGGCCACTCTTGAAGAAGCCAGGGCCGAAGCCATACAGCCGACCGTCATCGCTGATGATCTGGGAAAAGCGTGGGAAGAGTAGCCTGATTCTCTGACATGGTTCTTGCAGGGACGGACCGTTTTTCTCGGTCTGTCCCTTTTTCATTCCTGCGCCACATCAAAATCGCTCGTTCATTCTGTTAGTTCTGGGGAAATCCTTCACCTGGCAACATCCTGGAATTCCCATGTTGCCGCCCTTCTCCCCGTCCTTTTCATGGTTCCCCGGCCGTTCAGACGGCAGCCGCTGCCAGTCGTCCGCATATGTCGTAAAAAGCCGCTCATTTCCGGCTGACGTTCATTCGCTTGAGACAACGAATAAAAAAATGATCTCATTTCCATGGCAAGCCAAAGCGGCATGCATGAGCTCTCGGCCAGCCGGATTCAGGATTTTTCCCAGCCCATCTTTCGCCGATAGGCCATAAGTTCTTCATAAACGTTCATGCCGACGCGGAGGCTTCCACGCCCTCGTCCCAAGGCTATTTTCGGCTTTGCTTCTCCATGATAATCCGAACCGCCGGTAATCTGCAGTTCATGTCTCGCCGCCAGCTCCACACACAAACGTACGTCTCCGGCATCATGTTCACTATGATATGCCTCCAGAGCGTCCAGTCCCGCATCCTTCAAGTGAACAAGCATACGTTCCAGTTCTTCAAGCGGAGCATGAAGAAGACGAGGATGCGCCATGGAAACCAATGCCCCGGAAGATTTCAGCAACGATACGGCTCTTTCCGGACACATCAGTTCACGGGGAACATAGGCGAGCCCATCCCTGCCAAGATATCGTCTGAAGGCTTCACGCTCATTCTCCACGACTCCGAGTCGGCAAAGAAGCTCGGCAAAATGAGGACGTCCCACGACACGCCCGCCGGCTAGAGCGGCAGCCGCCTCATAGGTTACATCCATTCCGAGCGTTCTCAGTTTTTCCGCTATGCGTACATTCCGTTCTCGACGCTTTTCACGAACCTCCGACAGAGCACTTTCCAGTTCCTCTGTGCGTTTGCCGTCATCAGGAATCCAGAGCCCAAGGAAATGCGCCTCTCCCCATGCTGTGGACGTACTGAGTTCACAGCCTCTGACAAATATGATTCCGAGTCGGGCAGCAGCACTCTCAGCCTCGGCAAGCCCGTCAAGCGTGTCATGATCCGTAAGCGCCAGAACGGCCAGATGAGCCTCGGCCGCCTTGCGCACCAGCTCAGAAGGCCTGTCCGAGCCGTCGGACGCCGTACTGTGAGTATGAAGATCTATACGGGTCATGCTCATTAAACTATCACGCCTCATTTTTGTGTCAATCATGCCATTGACGAAGCTCGGCGATACGTTACGCTGACAACTGCCTTGTTTTATGAAAAAACCTGTTTCCTTCCATGTTGCGATCTGGCCCGAATCCTTTCGGGAAGAAGCCCTGGAAACAGATTTGTCAAAACAAAAATTAGGGTGGGGCCATGAAAGACTTTTCTCTTGCCGGCGGGATATCGTTCGGGCACGTGTTCTATACTACGGCCATGGTATACGACACGGGAACAGGAACCTTTTCCCCCTGTCAACGTATACTTCTGCCGTGACAGACTTCTCATCCAGGCCCTGCTTCCGGGACTTGAGCTGAAGGATATACATATCACGCTGAAGAGTCATGCCCTGTTGATTGAGGGCAGCATAGCGCGGAGTCGCGGACGATATGTTCATGAAGAGCGCTACAGCGGAAATTTTTGCCGAAGCATTGCCTTGGACACCGAAGGATTTTGCCCGGGCTCTGCAACCATCACGAACGGCATTCTACAGATAGAACTTCAAAAAAGGAGCTGATCCGTGCAGCAGAAATCCCATTATCCCCATGTTCGTCCTGCTACAGACATCGTAGACATGGAAAACGGCGTTCAAATCACGGCCAACATGCCCGGCGTCAATCTGCAGGATCTTCAAGTATCGCTTGAAGGCAACAAGCTTCATATCTCGGCAAGTTCCCATTGTCCGGTTCCGTCGGAAGAAAAGGACGTACAGACTCTGGAATTCGGCAATGTAGAGTTTTCGCTCGACATCATTCTGAACGGAGTATTGACCGCTCCCATAGACGCCACGCTGGACAAGGGGGTTCTCTCCGTCTTTCTGCCCCGGACCGCAGGGCTTTCAAACCCGCCAGTATTTCTGGAGCTTCCCTGAATGCATACTTCTGACGATTCTTTCATAGGAACTTTTCATGAATGCGCCTTCCGGTAAAGCTCTTTTCGAGGACTGCAACATACCTCTGCTCCCCTGCCCTATGCGGACTGAGCGAATTGTACAGCGGAAGGCTCCCTATGCCATGAAATAAGAAACAAGATTGCTCAACTTTACAGGCATCTGTATTTTCTGCTGCAAAGACGTCACAAAAAGCACGATTTCATGCCGCGCAAAGGCAAAACAAAAGCCGGCTTTCCTCGGCACGGGCATTTTTTCAACAATGCTTCATACGATGATGCAGCGCCTCGAGAAAGTCCTCTGCCGTCAGCGTCATGACGACAGCATCTTCGCCATCTTCATAATAGCGTCTGCGTACACCGGATTTTTTAAACCCGAGAGATGCATAGAGTGATCGTGCAGGAGCATTGCCCGTTCTGACTTCCAGAACGCCATGTTCCCATCCTTGAGATGGCAGCCCTCTCCGCTGGCGATGGTTGCCCGAAAGCGTATCCTTCAAGGCAAAGGACAGGAGCGGCCATGACAGGCCTCGGCTGCGATACTCCTGTCGAAGGGCCACATTCAGGACCTCAAGGTCTTCGTCCAACACTGAAAGCGTGACATACCCGAGCATTCTGGTGCCGAGAAACATGCCATAACCTGCAAACCAGGTCTGCTTCCATGCTTCCGCAAATTGCTCAGCCGTCCAGAAGGAGGGAAAACAAAGGGATTCCACTTCAGCCGTTTCCGGCATATCCTTCAGTTCAAGCCAACGAATTTTTTCTTCTCGGAATGCTGTCAATGTCTCTCCATGTCCCTTTGAACACTATACACGATTTTCCTTATGATCTGCCTGAAGCCCGTCTTCAGCCCCTTGTCGAACTTTTGGACGGCTACGGACGCCCCTTCATGCTCACATCTCCGAAAACGGCCTCCGGTCTCGGACTGTTGCGCCGTATCGTCCTTATTTGTCTGAAAAACACAAAAGGGCAGGTCTACCTTCAAAAACACTCTTCCACGGCGCCTCTTTATGGTGGACTATGGGATGTTTCCGCCATAGGAAGCGTTTTTGCCAACGAGTCTCCCATGGACGCCGCATTCAGAGAGCTGAGCAGTCAGCTCGGAGTTCGCCGTACAAAAGTACGAGCCATAGGCTCCCTTCCCTATACCGACAGTCGGGGTTCCAGTCTGTCTGCATCTTTTTTTCTCGCCGGCCCAAGTCCAGTCATCCCCGATATTGACGACTCACAAGTGTCGGACGCCATGTTCGTCGATCAGTATGAACTGGAGGGGCTGGCCCTGCATCAGCAGGAAATGCTGACGCCTGAACTTATATGGGCAGTACGATCGGGATGGATTTTTCCTCGAGCCGACAGTCAATTTTTCGGACTCTGACAATTCTTGTATTCCATTGAGAGGTTCCCGAGCATCTCATTGTGCACATGGCCGTTGCTGGCCAGTATGGGCGTGTTGAACGCATAGCTTCTCCCGTCACGCCCCGTCACTATCCCTCCGGCCTCCTCCACAAGAATCCAGCCTGCCGCGATATCCCACGGCTTTATCCATCCTTCAAAATACGCATCAAAGCATCCGCTGGCCACAAAGCACATATCCAGAGCAGCAGAACCGCACCTGCGGACGCCTACCGTAGTATCAAGCAGAATCCGCATATCCCTCAAGACAGCATCCATATCCTCATGAACACTGTAAGGAAAGCCTGTAGCCACCAGAGCTTCGCGACAAGCGGAAATTTCGCTTACCTGAATACGTTTTCCGTTGAGCCATGCTCCTTTGCCCCGCTCGGCAACATAGCGCTCACCCCTGACGGGCGCAGAAACGACGCCCAGCTCTATTCTTCCATTCTCCCACAGTGCCACGGAAGTAGCCGTATCGCCAAAGTGATGCGCAAAGTTCGTCGTGCCGTCGACCGGATCAATGATCCAGCATGTATCATCCGGATAAAGCGAAACGGCACTCTCCTCGGCCAAAAAGGATGCTCCGGGAACGACATTCTGAAGATGCTCCTTGAGAAAAGCCTCAATGGCAACGTCAGTATCCGTTACCAGATCACGCGCTCCCTTGTGTCTGACGGTTCGGGGACGATCCCAGTTTTTCATGAAAAGAGCGTCGCTCTCATCCAGCACGGAAAGAAGTCGACAAGCTCTCTCGGAAAGATGCATGACGTCCATGGTTCTCCTATTTGTTTTCCGTTGCCGCTTTTTCCGCCACTCGGACCCGATACCGCAGGGACAGCACTTCCAGCAGGCGTGCAAGATCATCAGCAGCAAGCCTGAGAAAAACTTTCAGCTCATCGGAAATGGATCTTGCTTCTTCCATGGCCAGACAAAGAACGCCGCACGTGCTTTTGTTTACCGTAACGGGAATGCATACCGTGCTGCCGAAGGAAGGAAGTCCCTCTTTCTTGCCAAAAACCGGGGTCGGCCCGGAAAAACCGTCGCTGTATATGGCTTCCTCGTTACGAAAGACCCAGCCGATGATATCGTTGTGCACGGAAAACTCGTTGTTCTGCTGCCCGGAGAGCAGAAGGGACGGATATTCGCCTTCCATAATGTACGTCGAGCTTCCCTCTACACGGGAGGCAAAGGCTGCGTAGGTAAAGCCCGTGGCATCCAGAAGCACAGGAAATATTCTGGCCAGATAATTTTTCCATCCGGGATAATTCTGCCGAAGCTCAACCAGATGATCCAAAGCATGAAGGTAATCGGCTGAAATTCCGCCGTCTGCACGGCATTCCATATTCTGCACCTGAGAAAGCATGTCGGCAAACACAGCAATGAGTTTCTGTTTTTCCGGGGAAAAGGCATGCTTCTGACGGCTGTCTATGCAGAGTATCCCTCCATCAGGCAAAGGACACCCGAGAAAAGAACATATCTCCGGCTCCCAGTCTTCTTTGTAGTATCCAAGATAGGCCTGATTTTCATCAATGGAACCGACGACAATGGGTGATCTGTTCCGTAAAATCCATCCTGCCAGCCCTTTTCCCGGCAGGATGACGGCATTCTGATTGATGTGATCGCCCTGACTGTAGGCGGCCATGATCTGAGCCCCCTGATTGTTGCGGGGGGCTTCAAAAAGGACGACGGAATAGGCGTCGAACACGCTGGCTGCCAGTGCAAGAATGGATTCTACGGGATTTTTAACAATCATGGCTACGTGAAAGTTGACGGTAAGAAGGATGAACAGATAGTAGCAGGTGCAGGCTGGAGGAGCAAGCTTTTCCTTCCAGTGAAACTTGAAGGGTGGAAAGTTCCATTTTGCTGTCTTTCATTGCAACGTATTATTTTTCCTGTTATTTTACGCAAAAGGCCCTGCGTCTTTTTACAGCTGTTTGCGCCGCTGGGGAGACATTTGGGGAGATTTTTACGCCGTTGGGGAGATAAAACCGGGCTTCCTGAGAGCGCGTAAAACGGCAGGAGGACAACGCCGTATAATTTCGTTCAATCATATAAAAAAAGCCCCTCCAAAGAGGGGCCATATCCGTGCTGCATCATTCGAGTGCCATTGCCGTGATGTATCCATCACGCGTCATTCCCGCCAGAGCCGCCTTGCGGTCCAGTGCCGTCAGCGCATTTCTGGGCAATGACACGGATATGCTCATGGGCGTCTTGTCCATGTCCGGAGCCGGGATAAGCGGAAAAAGAACTTCTCCGTCCGGTATGATGGACAACTTCTCATACAGAAGCACAGCCTTGAACCGTGCTTCCTCGATGGCAGAAGGAGCAGGCAAGTTTTCCCCCTGTCTGCTCATATGCTCAAGACGGTGCTTCAAAACGTTTCTTGCCATCGTCATGGCATCGTCAATGTCGTTTCCACTGGTTCTGAGATCTGGAAGATCTGGAAAAAATACCGTGTACCGACCGTCGGACTCAGGGCAGAACGCCGCAAAATAATGCTGCATCATGTTTTCCTCGACAAGGGGAAAAGGTGAGTCATCCCCGTTTTGCAACTGCCTGCTGCCGGACTCGGCATGCCACAGGCAGAACGTGGACCATGGGAATGGAAGATACCCGGCATTACAAATTAAGTCACTAAAAATTTTGATCTTTTCGTAAAAGAAAAAAACTGGACCGACTGGAAAAGAGAACCATCCTCTTCATAAAGAAGTCCTCTGTGCCGCAGGGCGCAGAGGACAACATTTCAAGCAGCACTAACGAAGCAGACTGCTCCTTTCATGACTTTTTTCAGACGCCTGCCGGACAACGCCGTCCGACAAGTCCCCGCATCACGACAGCTTTCTTCTTGAAGTCGAAGCTATTGAAACCCTTTCTCTGACCGGCTCCGGAGTGAAGCACATACCTTCCAGCCAGAAAAGAAAACCGTCAGCCAGTGCCTCACAGCTCTTTTTCAGGTTTTCCCTGCACAGCGTTTTCTTGGCAACGGTCTTTTCAAGAGAAAAGTTCTTCCGAATGTACGGCTCTGAACCGGCATTGCTGGCGCCGGATGCCGCGCGATGAACAATTTTCAGAATGTAATTCTGACCCAGTTCATGAATGTCGAAATGAAGACGCTGTCCCATGAATTCAAAAACATGCTCCTCAATCCACGGACATCCTCTTCTTTTCAGGGCGTTCCTTATTTCGTCGTAAAGTTCCATGACAGGACTCCTTGATGTAGTAAACCCTTGCTTTTAAGTTCGCCCCTCAGTGAAAAAATGGCAAGTTGAAAAGTCTTTCCGCAATGTTGCAAAATCTTTTCTCTTCTTTGCCGGCGGCTTCCGGTCTGCTCCGCCCCAGAAGCCGCGCTGAATGCTCCAAACGTGCGGACCTCCCGCATGCTTGTCAGAATGCTTGAAGAAAACATGCAAAAATTCTTTTTAAGAAGCTCCAGCATCTGCCTGCCTTTCCAGACACAAAAAAATCTGCGGAACTTTGCAGAGCGCAGACGGCATCAGAAAAGACTTGACGACGTGCACGTTGAAGCTTTACGTTATTTGCCGCCTCATTCGAGACAACTCTGGGAAATCCCGTCGTTTTCAGGGGCTGTACCCCTTCATTCTCCGCTGCCGCATCACCGGCGGAAATGACTTTTTTCTGCGACGTCACTTTTCTGCAATCCCCGGCTCTCGAATTCATTCTTCAACTCGGCGTCCAGGACATCTCTCGGATGCCCCCATGCCGATGCGGAAGCGTTCTTGTCGCGCGTCTTTTGCCAGGACGCGTTTCTTGTCGCGCGCCCCGTCTTCTTCCGGAGGCCATGTTTATTCCTGCGGGAAGCGTCTGATGCCCTGCTCAGCGCAAAATTCCGCATCTGAAAAATGAATCAACAAATACCTGTGCATCCGCATAATCAGTCTCTCATAAAAAAAGGAGAAAACATGCTCGGTCCGGAAATCAACTCTTCATGCATCCTCTTCGGCGCCGTCATCGGAAGCTATATCGGCAGGCTTCTCGGTGAAACGTTCCGAAAACATCTTCTGCTTGTTTTCGGCTGCATCAACATAGGCATGGGCGTCTTCATGATAAGCAAGACTCAGGCTCTGCCTCCGGTCGTGTGTTCGCTTCTTCTCGGCACTCTGGTAGGGGAAATGTTCCGCCTTGAGCACCTCATCATGCTGGCAGCGCACAAGATTTCCACCGCGTTCAGCAAAATCGGAAAAAAACAGAATGCTTCTCTTGAATACATGCGGGAACAGTTTTCCATTTTTCTTGTGGTCTTTGCCGGCAGCGGTCTGGGATTCTTCGGCGCCATGCAGGAAGGGCTCACGGGAGACCCTTCCCTTCTGATCATTAAAGCGCTGCTGGATTTTCCCACCGCGCTGTTCATTGCCGCCAACACCGGCGCCATCATCGGCATTCTCTGCGTTCCCCAGTTTCTCGTACAGGCCGCCGTGCTGCTTTCGGCAGGATTCGTCGGACAATTCACGACGCCGTTTCTGCTGGACAACTTCTCGGGCTGCGGAGGATTCATCATGCTGGCAACGGGTCTTCGTACCTGCGGCATCATGCAGTTTCCCATTCTGAGCATGCTCCCGGCATTCATCTGCTCCATGCCGCTTTCTCTGCTCTGGCTCCACTTCTTCGCCTGATTTTCGCAGAATTCAGCGTCCGTTCCCATTCTGGGAATTCACCATCACGCCGGATCATGTCCGTCCGGCGTGATTTTTTTGTCGCCAAAAGCACTCCACGGTCATTTCAAATCTGAACACAGGACTGAACTTTCCCGACTTTCCCACGAATGATCATGCGAAGACCGCCTGCGTTGCGCTGTCTTCCTTTCAGGAACATTCCTTTTCCCGCACGGCATGGAAATTGCTTTCTGTCCGGGAAAAGCCCTTTCGACAGACTTTTCAAAACCATGACGAAAAGTTATGCTCAGCAAGAACATCGGCCATTTTCAGGAGAATGTCAGCCATGCATACGTTTTATCTTCCGCCGGAACAGTGGAAGGAAGAACTGGAACTTTCCGGCGCGGAAGCGCATCACATGGGCCGGGTTCTCCGGCTGCATCCCGGGGACGAGGTGCTCGTACTCGACGGGAAAGGTCGCGAAGCGCTGTGTCGTATCATTCAGATAGGAAAACAGTCGGCAAGATTGCACGTCATCAGCAAAAAAAATCATCCCCGTCCGTCTTCCGGCGTCGTGCTGGCCGTGGGCTGGGGCAAGGAAGCCAGGCGTGGCTGGATACTGGAAAAATCCGTTGAGCTTGAAGCCGCAGGTCTGTGGTTCTGGCAGGCGAAACGCAGTCAGTTTCCCGTACCTCAGGACGCCAAGGAAACCTGGCATGCCTCGCTTGTGGCCGGTGCAAAGCAGTGCCGGAATCCGTGGCTGCCGGAACTGAAGACGCTGCCCGGCGGAGTGGATGAGCTCATTCGGGAATCCGGAAAATTTGAACACAAACAGGTTCTTCTGGAAAGCGGACTTCCCGGCCAGAGCTTCATGTCGGAACGATTTCTCGGCCTGCCGGGCAAGACGCTCTGCGTCATAGGGCCTGAAGGCGGCTTTACCCCCGAAGAAGCGGACAGACTCATTCAGGCCGGATTTCAGGCCCTCAGCATGGGCGAACGCGTGCTTCGCTGGGAAACCGCGGCCATGATGGCGCTCGGCCTGCACTGGTGGAAACGTCAGCATCCCGGAGGGGAGCTATGAGCCGTCCTCTGCCGGAAAGTCTGCGTCCCGTCGACCTTGAACACTTCGTGGGGCAGCCGCACCTGCGTGCGCAGATACAGGCACTTCTGGATTCGCCGCATCTGCCGAGTCTTCTGCTCTTCGGGCCTCCGGGCTGCGGCAAGTCCACGCTCGCCCTTCTTCTGGCTCGCGCAACAGGCAGAAAAATGCTGAGGCTCTCCGCTCCCGAAGCCGGAATTCAGCAGTTGCGCAGGCAGCTTGCCGGCGTAGAAATACTGGTGCTTGACGAGCTTCACCGCTTTTCCAAGACTCAGCAGGACTTCTTTCTTCCCATTCTGGAAAGCGGTGAAATGACCATGATCGCCACCACGACGGAAAATCCGTCCTTCAGCGTGACGAAACAGCTCCTTTCCCGCCTTCACGTGCTCAGACTCAGGCCACTCGGCAGGGATGACCTGCTCACGCTGGCCCGTCGCGGCACGGAAAAAACCGGCGCAACATTTCCCGACGAGGTTCTGGAATTTCTTGCCGCGCTTTCCAACGGCGACGCCCGGGCACTGCTCAACCTCATCGAGTATGTTTCCGGTCTCCCGGAAGAACAGCGTACTCTTGCCGGCGTGCAGAAGGTCATGCCCGACATCGTGGCCCGCCACGACAAGGACGGAGACAGTCACTACGAGCTGGCCTCTGCCATGATCAAGTCCATCCGAGGCAGCGATCCCGATGCCGCACTCTACTATCTGGCCTGTCTGCTTGAAGGCGGAGAAGATCCGCGGTTCATCTGCCGCCGTCTTATCCTTTCCGCTTCGGAAGACGTGGGGCTGGCCGATCCGCACGCTCTGCCCATGGCCGTAGCCTGTCAGCAGGCCGTAGAATTCGTCGGCATGCCGGAGGGATACATACCACTGGCAGAAACGACCGTATATCTGGCGATCGCCCCCAAGAGCAATTCCACCTACGCTGCCTACCATAACGTGACACGGGAAATAAAAAACAACGGCATGCAGCCTGTGCCCATTCATCTGCGCAACGCCGTGACCAAAATGCAGAAGCAATGGGGATACGGCAAGGACTATCAGTACCCCCACAATTTTCCCGGAGCCTGGGTGGATCAGGAGTATCTTCCGGAAACGGTGGTCGCCAGACGGTATTATCAGAGCAAGGATCAGGGAGACGAACCTCGTCTCAATGCCTGGCACCGTCGTCATCGCCGCAGCATTCCCCCTGAAAAGAAATAACCAACGGAATCATCATGGAACAGCACTTTTCTTGCAATTACCGCTCGTCGGGACATCCTGCCGGAGCTTTTCCCTCCCTTCGGTTTTATCTGTCTCTTGCCGGCATCATGTACCGGGCCGGACGCATAGCCTCGGCAGGGCACTATGATGCGGAACGCTGGGTGTACGACAGCTTCCTCGTTGGCAGGCTCATGGAGCGCATAGGCACGCCCGTCATCATCGAAGGCATAGAAAATCTTGACCTGGAAGGTCCGTGCGTCTTTGAAGCCAACCACATGAGCACGCTGGAAACGTTCTTTCTGCCCTGCATCATACAGCCGCGCAAGGACGTAACCTTCGTGGTAAAGAAATCTCTGCTCGAATACCCCTGCCTCGGACCGGTACTCGCCTCTCGCGATCCGCTGGCGCTCGGACGCAGCAATCCCAGGGAGGATCTGGCCATCGTGCTGGAAGGCGGCATGAAGCATCTTTCTGCCGGAAGATCCATCATCATCTTCTCTCAGGGCAGCCGCAAGCCGGAAGTAAGAACGGAAGACTTCAACAGTCTTGGAGTCAAGCTCGCACGCAAGGCAAAAGTTCCGGTCGTGCCCATCGCGCTTAAAACCGACGCATGGGGAGAGGGCTCCTTCATCAAGGACATGGGATGGATCAAGCCCTCCCTGCCCGTTCATGTCCGCTTCGGCGCTCCCGTGGAAATCAAGGGACCGGGCAGAGAGGAGCATGCTTCCATTGTCAACTTCATCAAAAGCAGTTTCGATGAATGGGTGGCTTCCGATGGCAAAGCGTGAAGAATGCTCCCCTGCCGTCATCAGAACACTATGCGAGAAGGCGGGATTTTCCCTTGACCCCGAACAGGCCTCGCACCTCGCCGGATATCTCGAGCTTCTCATGCGCTGGAACAGAATGATGAATCTTGTCGGCGCACGTCACTGGAGAGACGCCCTTGACGAGCTGATCATGGACAGCTTTCACCTTGCGGCCTTTCTTGATGGAGGCTGTCTGCCCGCTCTGCCCGCTGAACCGGTCACCTGGGATCTCGGCTCCGGAGCAGGACTCCCCGGCATTCCTCTGCGCATGGTATGGCAAAAAGGCAGCTACTGGATGGTGGAATCACGAGAAAAGCGAACCATCTTTCTTTCTACGGTGCTTGCCCGTCATCCTCTCGGAAACACCTATGTGTTCAGGGGCCGGGCAGAAGAGTTCATGGAAGAAAAAAAGGCAGATCTCATCGTCAGCCGTGCCTTCATGCCGTGGAAGGAGATGCTCGCCTTTGTTCAGGGACATCTGACGGAAGGCGGCTGCATTGTCTTCCTTACACGGGAAGAACTGAAGCCCGACCCGTCACTTCCCTGGACGCTGACGGCGACTCTGCGCTACAAGGCGGGAAACTGCACCCGATACTTCTGCGCGTTTACGGAGCAGGCGGGCCGGGGAGCCTGAACCTTCATCCTCAATCAGTGGGAACGCGGCGGAAAGTCATTGCTTTTCGCCGCGTTCCATCTTCGTTCCGAAAAATGTTCGGCCTCTGCTTCTTTTTGTCTTCGCTGTTGTCGGGTTCCTTCATGCATGGATTTCCAGCGAGACAACCGGTCATCTCTCAACGGCCCCTCTCTTTTCATTTTATTTAAAGGGTCAGCTTTTTTTCAGCTTCCCGTCATGCGGGGGCTTTCGGGCTTAAAAACAAAAGCCCGGAATGACTCCGGGCTTTGAACGGCATCAGACTCCGTGCCATTCTGATTTTTCGGAAAGCGCCCCATCACTTGCGATGTCTCAAGTTCCGGAACGGTCTGAGTCCTCCCGACTTTCTGTCTGGACTCAGTTGAGCTTCTGCTGCTCGTTGAACTTGTCGATGTACTTCTGACGGCACTCATAGCTGCAGAAGTGCAGCGTCTGATCCCCATTGCGGACGGTAATGGAATTGCTTTTGTCGACATACGTTCCGCACACGGGGTCCTGCACCATTTCCCCCGCTTCCATGCGTTTTTTCTGCTGCTGGGCCTCCTTTTCGGCCTTCTTCTTGCTGTCGTTCATGAACAGCCGATACAGAACGTAGCAGACCAGTGCGAAGATGACTACCTTAATGATCATACTCTCTCCTGAGCAGGGTTATCGTTGTCATGAGAGCACTGCGAAAACAGCGCGGACGAGTTGAATCTATTGAAAAATTGCGGAACCTTCAAGCCGGTAGGAGAGTTTTTCCAGCAGACTCCTCACCGATCTTCCGTCGGGCATGACAAGTTCAGGCGCAATTTCAAGCAGCGGAACGAGAACGAAAGCCCGCTCTTCCATGCGCGGATGAGGAAGAATGAGATGAGCGTCTTCCGTCTTTCTTTCATCGCCGAAAAGCAGAAGATCCATGTCAATGACACGGGGACCGAAGTGGTCGGAGGCATCACGCACGCGCCCCATGGCGGATTCTTTTTCCAGCATGGCGTCAAGCAGACGCAGAGACGTCATTTCTTCGGAACAGTCGAGCCGCAGCACCTGGTTGAGAAACCACGGCTGATCCTTCCTTCCCTGCGGCTCCGTGCGATACAGCGAAGACGCCGCCGTCACCCGAACTCCGGGCAGCGAATCGAGTTCCTTCCGGGCTCGGTCCAGATGAGCCTTTGCATCGCCCATGTTGGAACCAAGACAGACAAACGCTTGTGTCATCTTTTCCTTCCTGTGCTTTTCTGCAGAAATACACTCAGGCACGCCCTTCTGTCCAGCCCGGACAAAGACTCCCCGGTATTGACACGGACAACTGCCTTGTTGCACAAAAAAGCATGTTCTCATCAACGACGCACTCCGACGCAAGCCTCATCCATTCCGACATCGCTCCTCTTCTTTCCGTCCGGGGAGTGTGGAAAAGTTACGGCCGGCTCCATGCTCTGAGCAACGTTTCCTTCGACGTCATGGAAGGAGAAAAAGTTTTTTTCATCGGTCCATCAGGCTCCGGCAAATCCACCATGCTGCGCTGCCTCAATCGTCTCGAGACTATCCAGAAGGGACAAATCCTTGTGGAAGGAACGGACATCTACAGCAGCAGGTGCAATATCTGTCGTCTTCGCATGGACATGGGCATGGTCTTCCAGTCCTTCAATCTGTTTCCCCATCTCAGCGTCCTTGACAATCTTATCTTCACTCCTGTCCGGCTGCGCGGCATGTCCCGTTCCGAGGCAACGGCCATGGCGGAGCGTCTGCTTGAGCGCACGGGACTGACCGACAAAAAAAACGCGTTTCCCGGGGAACTCTCCGGCGGACAGAAACAGCGCGTGGCCATTCTCCGGGCCCTTGCCATGAAGCCGCGCATCATGCTTTTCGACGAACCGACTTCCGCGCTTGATCCCGAAATGACGGGAGAAGTGCTTGATCTCATGAAGGAGCTGGCCCGTGAAGGCATGACCATGGTGGTGGTCACTCACGAAATGGGCTTTGCCAGAGAAGCAGCGGACAGAATTCTTTTCATGGACGGCGGAAAGATCCTGGAACAGGGAAGATGCGACGACCTGTTCAACCATCCCGACCATCCGAGACTCAGACAGTTTCTCCGTCAGATGGAACGATAAATGCCGGTCATGCAGGCATGATTTAGTGTCGCCCGACTCCGCCGTTCTCTTGCAAGTCCGGCATCGCCATGCTAGTCATTGCAGCATGACCTACGCTACCCGCCACGTGCTGCTCGTTCTTGGGGCGTCGCTTCTGCTCTGCCCGATCTCCGGATGCGGGCTCATCCGTCACGCTTCCGAGCAGACGCAGGAAGAGTTTACTCCTCTTTTTGAAAGCGATCCCGTGCGCTACAGCGTGGACATCCGGATAGAAGGTCAGGCACAGGGAGCTTCCGACATCCGATCTGCCATGGAAAGACACAGTCTGCTCGTGCAAATGCGCGACCAGCTTCCAGACGGCATCATCGGTCTCATGCGTCGCGCCAGAATAGACAGGGAAAATGCCGTCAAGCTGCTGCATTCTCTGGGGTACTACGACGGCACGGCCGAAACGGACGTGGAAGAACCCCGGGATAAAGGCCAATCCGCCAAAGTAACCCTCACACTGATTCCCGGTCCGCAGTATCACATCGGTCACGCGAACCTGTCCTATCATCCGACCCCCGTTCCCCTTCCTCCCTTCCCCGGCATCACGCCCGAGCCCGCACCTGCCAGCCTGCCCCTTCAGGAAGGCGAAAAGGCCGAAGCCGATGAAGTGCTGGCCGCCGTGGAGGACATCCCTCAGGCGCTGCACCGCTCCGGCTATCCGGAGGCATACATCGCCTCTACCCGCTACACGCTGAACAAGACGCTCAAGACGCTGAACGCCGACGTCGTGATCAATCCTGGCCCGGCTGCCGTCATGGGAGAAGCCCGAATCAGCGGCAGCGACAACGTCAGGCCGGAATATCTTCAAAAGCTCGTCACCTGGCAGAATGGAGAACCATGGGATGATCGACGCATACAGGCGTATCGACGGGAACTGCAAAGCCTCGGCCTGTTCCGCTTTGTGGACGTCAAGGCCGCTCCGTCCTCGCTCGGCGTCCATGAGCCCCCCGGAGAAGCCCTGAAGCTGCCCGTTCTTGTCAATGTAAGAGAATCGAGCTTCCGCACCGTAAGCGCAGGCGCCCGTTACGCCACCGACACCGGCATGGGCGTACAGGGCGAATGGCAGCACCGCAACCTTTTCGGCGCTGGAGAAAAGCTGACGCTGAAAGCTCCCTTTGCGCAGGACAAGCGCGGCGTTCAGGCCGACTTTGAAAAGCCTGCCTTCGGCAGCCGGGATCAGAAGCTTCTGGCCGGCGCGTCCTATCTCAGAGAAGATACCGATGCTTATGAAACCACGGCACTCAACGCCTATGCCGGTCTGGAACGAAAAATTTCCTCCGACTGGTGGGGCAGCGTTAAAGCGTTCGGCGAAGAAGGCACCGTAACCCGCGGAGTCAAGGACGAGTACCGCTACGCAAGCCTCATTTTCACGCTGCGGCGAGACACCCGCAACGACATCATGAATCCCGTCAAGGGCACGTATCTGCAGTGGGAAGCCGCTCCTACGACCGGCTATTACAACGGAAATTTCACCGGAGTTTCGACAAAGGCGACGGCCTCGGCCTATCATGCGCCCTTCGGCGCAGACTGGCTCGTTCTGGCTGCGCGCACGTCACTCGGTTCCTTCATGGGGGCAGACATAGGCAATATTCCGCCTTCCCTGCGCTTCTACTGCGGCGGAGGCGGCTCCGTCCGGGGCTATTCCTATCAGGCCATAGGTCCGAAGGACAAATACGGAGACCCCCGCGGCGGGGCCTCATTCCATGAAATCAATCTCGAGGCACGCTTCCGCGTGACCAAGGACATAGGCATCGTTCCCTTCCTCGACGGCGGCATGGTCTACGAAGACGAAATTCCTCGTCTTTTTCAGGACTTTCAGTGGGGTGCGGGCATAGGCCTGCGCTACTACACGCCCATAGGTCCCGTCCGTCTCGACATTGCCGTTCCTCTTGACAAAAAGACCGACGACAAGGGCTATCAGCTTTACATCAGCATCGGGCAGACTTTCTGATGAACGAAAAAGAACACGACGACCTGGTGAAAAAAAACGAAGCCTCTTCCGAGCCTTCAAGACACGAAGAAAAAAAGGCAGGGAAAAAGAAGCGTCTGCTGCGAATTGCGGCCTGGGGACTGTTCGGCACACTCGGACTCATGGCGGCGACCTGTGCGGGCGGTCTGCTTTTTCTGCGCAGTTCCACAGGCGAAGCCTGGCTTGCCCGTACCGTCAATGAAGCTCTTGCCGAGCTTCCTTCCGGGCTGAGCGCTCATGTGGAAACGTTCCGCGGCCCGCTGCCTTCACGCATCATGCTGTCCGGCATAACGCTCAAAGATGACCGGGGAATCTGGCTTGAAGCGGAAGCGGCCGAGCTTCGCATGGACTGGAGCACGCTTCCCGGCACGCTCACGATAGCGGAACTTTCTCTGGAAAACCCGCATCTTTTGCGTGTGCCGCAGACGAAACCTGCAGCCGTGGAAGAACCTGAGTCCGCGCCGCTCTCACCCCGACAGATGGCCTACGAGGCGAAGGCATTGTTCCGGAACTGGCCGGACTGGCTCCCGTCGTTCAATCTTGAACGGTTGAGCATACGCCACGCCTCCCTGGCGGAATCCATAACAGGCTTTCCCTTCACGGCCACGCTCGAAGGCCGGTCTTCCCTGAATCATGACGGAGCATACGTCTCCTTTACCCTGAACCGCGACGATGCCTCGTGTCTGCCGATATCGGCAACGTCCACCCTTTCCCCTGAACTGGAAGTCTCTCTTCAGGCAGACGGCTCGGATCTCGGCCTTGCCGCACTGCTTCCCGAAGGCGCCGGCGACAACGCGTACGCATCGTTTCATCTCACCGTCAAGGGAAATCCCTCGCTCACGCGGACGGACCTTTCACTTGCCCTGCATGAATCCGGCACGGAAGAAGCCATAATTTCCGCCTCTGCGCTCGGAGAGTTCAGCATGTTCGACATCAGCGGGGAGGACCCCTCAGGCTCCGTTTCCCTGCGACTGGAAAGCGGCCCTGCCTCGGAAAGGCTCTGGGCTCTTGCCGGACAAAAAAACGGCAGTCTCAAGGCCTTGTTCAGGGCGCAGGCATTAGGCGGCGACCATGCACGCTCATGGCTGTCCGCCAACGTTGAACTTGCCGACATGATCTGGACGGATGCCACCATTGCTGCGCTTTTCGGCAGCAGTTGCACAGTAAGCGGAGAAGGAAACGTCTCCATGAACGGCTCGGGGGGCATGAATGCCGCAATCAGCGCCCTGACGCTTCAGGCCTCCGGTCTTCGGGCCTTCATCGCAGGCAGCACGACACTTCCGGAAGGACAGCCTTTCTCTTCCCAAAATCATGTGGCGCTTCATGCGGAGTGCGAGTTTGACAATACGGGCGCGCTGTCGCCGCAACTTTCCGGCAACGCCCGCTTGTCAGGTGATCTGTCCGGAATGATGACGAACCTGAACGCCCGGCTGACGCTGAAAAGCGACAGCCTGAGCATTGCGGGAAACACCCTGAAAGATGCGGAGGCGGAATTATCCATTCCCCGCGCCGACGTCCCCCGCATCATGGAAGAACTTCCGCGCCTGGCCTCCGACCTTCGTCGGGACACCTCTGAAAAAAAGGCCGACGATGCACCTTCGCAGGTGACGCCAGCCTCCGCGCTTCATGAGGAAAACAAGAAAAACTCCCCCCTGCTGACAGGTCTGGCACGCGCCTCGCTGAAAATCAACGGTCAGAGCACCGGTCTGGACACACGCTGGAGCGCGGAAGAACGCACGCTGGAAAAAGGCAGGGCTCTTCACGTCAGTCTGGACAAGCTCGACGTCCACGTTGAAGACAGTTCGCTCAAGGGACACATGACGGCGGATTTTCCTTTTGAGTCCTCCCCGGCGACGGCGGGAACCGTGGCCGCCCTTCTCGGGATGACACCTCCGAATCTGGACGGCGTGCTGAACATCCGCGTGCCCCGCTGGTCTCCTCTGGCCCGTCTGTCAGGGCTGCGCCTTTCCGGTTCTCCGCTCAGCGCAGACCTCAACTTTTCCTCGCTGAACCATCAGAAACTGCAATGGAAAAGCCGTCTCGACCACTTCAGCATCCGGACCGCCCAGGGAGAAATATCCCTTGCCGGACTCAAAAACGATATTGACGTCAAGGACATGTGGGGGCTTCCCGACGTCAAGGTCAATGCCGGGCTGACCAGACTGACGACGCCCTCCTTTGCGCTGTCCCGCGTGAAGGCCGACCTTGACGGCAACAGGAATGGTGTTCAGGGAGCTCTGCAAAGTTACGGCGACATCCGTTGCGACACGCTTGTTCGCTGGAAGCCGGACGTCTGCACGCTGGACAGACTCGACCTTGAAATGAATCCGGCCATGCTCGGTCTCTCCGGCAACGAACCTGCCGGAATACGACTCGATGCCCCGGCCCATGTACGCCGCAAGGGCGACAGATTCTTTCTCTCCAAGGCATCTCTCACGGCGCTGCCCTCGGGCCGTCTTTTCCTTGCCGGTTCCTGGGGGCCGAAACATCTTGATGTGTCGGCAGAGGTCGCCACGCTCGAGCTGAAACGTCTCCGCTCCTTTTTCCAGGACATTCCCGACGGAGAGGTCAACTGTCATGCCGAGATAGCCGGAACGATGGAAAGGCCTTCGGGAAACTTAAAGCTGTACTTGAAAGACATACGCCTTCCCGGTTCCACGCTTCCTCCCGTTTCCGCCGACGTCACGGGACGACTCGGCGTGTCGGGCAAACGCCGTCAGCTCTCCCTTGAACTGGAGCTGCCCGACGACAGCAGAACGGCTCTCGGTCTCAGCGAATGCGCCGTGCAGATGTCGCTGCCCTTCACTTCGCCGACGCAAGGCATATCCATGCCCGACGCCCGGGGACCTTTGTACGGAGACATCCGGCTTGCAGGAGAACTCGGACAAATATGGAAGCTGATGCCTCTGGCCGATCAGCGTCTCTCGGGACAGGTCAATCTGACCTCCAGACTCTCCGGCACGCTGTCCGCTCCTGATCTGACGCTTCATGCGTCTGTCGACAACGGTCGTTTTGCCGATCTCGTTCAGGGCGTGGAACTGCGAGATATTCGTCTGCGTGCCGATGCCGACCGGCTGAACGTCATCAGACGGTCGGGGTCGCCGCTCACGCTTTCCTTCTCTGCCGGAGACGGACGCAAGGGCACGGTGAACATGGACGGCTGGTTCGACCCTTCGGATCTCCAGCTCTCCGCCTCCGGAAAGATGAACAGGCTCTCGCCGCTGCGCAGACAGGACGTGAACATCATGCTTTCCGGCGAGTTCGGCGCGGACGGCAGCGTGACCGCCCCCCGGGTACGGGCCGACATCACGGTGGACAAAGGGCAGATTCAGCTTGCCGACCTTCCGGGAAGCGACATCGTCACCCTTCCCATTGAAGAGCCTGGACAAAAGTCCCCCCCTCCGGTCAAGACTCCGGGAGGCTCCATGAACGTGCATGTCCGCATCCCCAATCAGTTTTTCATACGCGGCTACGGCCTTGAATGCGAATGGAAGGGCGACATCCGTGCCCGCGGACCGTTTGCCAGGCCTGCCGTCACCGGCAACGTTCAGGCCGTACGCGGGGGTCTCGATCTTCTCGGCAAGCATTTCAACCTTGCCGAAGGACGCATTTCGTTTGACGGCGGATGGCCCATCAGTCCCATGCTCAACATCATCATGGAATACACGGCCTCAAGCCTTACAGCCGACGTCACCGTAAGCGGACCGGCCACGAAGCCGGAAATTTCTCTGTCCAGTCAGCCGAGCATGCCTCAGGACGAAATCATTTCTCAAATCATGTTCGGTCAGTCGGCAGGCACGCTGAGTCATGTGCAGGCCATTCAGCTTGCGGCCGGAGCGGCTCAGCTTGCCGGGCTCGGCGGGCCCGATGTCATGGGATTCAGTCGCAGGCTTCTGGGACTGGACGTATTCAAGCTGAATTCCGAGAGCACGACTTCGGAAGACGGCAATTCCGACATGTCCAAGACGTCCCTTGAGATGGGAACGTACGTGCTCGACAATGTTTATGTCGGCGTTGAACAGGGCATAGGCAGAGAGAGCGAGACCGACGCCGTGGTGGAAATCGAACTGACGCCAAGTCTCGATGCTCAGGCCAAGGCATCTTCCAACAGAACAGAATTCGGCCTTGAATGGAAGAAAAACTACTGATATCCTGCACAGCCGACAGGAAATTCTCCCCGGACTTCTTCCGGAACAAGCTTTGCGAGGCAAAAGCATGCCTGAACATTCTCACGCTGCGCCGTATGAATTTGACATCAGTTTTTCGGTCCGCTACGGCGAGATCGGCGAAAACGGCGTAGCAACGCTTTCTTCTCTGGGCAACTGGCTTCAGGAATCGGCGGGCAGAAACGCCGACCTTCTGGGCTTCGGCGAAAATGACCTTCTGCGGCATGATCTCACATGGGTGCTCACCAGACTCGTGCTGCGCATCGACCGACTTCCCCGGGAAGGGGAAAATCTGCGCATACACACATGGCCGTCCACGCTCGACCATTTCGGACATCGCGGCTATGAAGTCTATGACGAAAAGGACAGGCTCATCGTCAGCGGCGGAAGCGCGTGGTCCGTCATGAGTCTTGCCGACCGCTCCATGGCGCAGCTTCCCGACGAGCTCGTGCCCAGATATCCGTCCACTCCCAGGCCCTGCGCCCCCTTCGCCTGCCGCGTCATTCCCCGCCTTCGCGCCGGCACTCCCTCCAAAAGCCTTCTGCGCGTACGCCGGGACGACCTCGACATCAACGGGCATGTCAACAATACCAAATACCTTGCCTGGATTCTGGAACCTCTATCCTCAGGATCCGCACCGAAGAAAAAGGACGGGGAGAGCTCCATGCCCCGGCTCGTGGACATTACCTTCCGGGCAGAATGCTTTCCTCAGGAAGAACTGGAATGCCTGTGCGCTCCCTCCGTCATCCCATCCGGAGCGGAAAGGGAAATTTTCCGGCATTCCGTATCAGGAGCGCGCCTTCATTCCATTCAGCGCCTCTCCGACGGCAGCGAAGTATGCCGAGCCCTGACGCTGTGGGACACCCCTCAGGAAGAAAACGCCGACTGAAGCACTCATGCCTTGCAAAGGTACGGCTTCCGCGCGGTCCCTCATCAGCGCTTCCTCTGCTCCGGAAACGAAAGACACGCTCCTGGAACTTCTGAACACATGTCTTCTTTACGGTTTGCCCCTAATCAGCCCATCCCTGCCGCCCTTCCTTGCTGAAACAAGGAGGCCTTCAACAGAAACGCCCCTGCATGTCCTCGGTCCAGCTTCTGTTTCCGGCAAAGCGGCCGCACTCTCAAGCCACCGCAAAAGCGGCCTTGCGGCATGAGTATCATGCCATCATGCTCTTCCCGTCTCTCCGTTTTTTCGTATGCTGAAGAAAAAAGGAGAACGCATGGAAACGCTCGACGCTCTTTCCGCCATCTTTACAAGACGCAGCATACGTAAATTTTCACCGAGGCCTGTGGAAGGCCGGATGCAGGACATTCTGCTTCGCGCGGCCTTTGCCGCCCCTTCGGCAGAAGATGCGCAGACCAGGCGCATCCTTGTGATTACGGACAGGGACACGCTTGACGGCCTGCCCTCCCTCCATCCCTCGGCTACGCCTGCCAGGGAAGCTCCTCTCGCCATTCTCATCTGCTGCGACACCTCTGCCGTTCCCCAGACGATATTCTGGCCTCAGGACTGCGCCGCCGCCACGCAGAACGTCATGCTTGCCGCCCGCGCCATGGGACTGGGATCTCTCTGGTGCGGCATCCACCCGGTGGAGGCCAGAGAACAGGCCTTCATTTCAGCCTTCTCCCTTCCGGGCATGGTCCGCCCCGTCAGCCTCATTCTTATCGGATACCCGCTTCAGGATTTCTTTGACGAACAGCGCTGGAACCCGAAACTCGTCTTTCTCAACCGATGGGGACACCCGTTTGAAGCCGCTTCCGTTCCCATTGAATGACCGTCCCTGCGGCCACTGAGCTTTCACAATCTGATGATGCAATTCCCCTCAGAACCTCATGAAAAAGCCCCGCTTTTTCCCGGCGGGGCTTTTTCATGCATCATCCTTTCAACGCTTCAGACCGGCATCATGAAGCCGATGTCCGGCGCGACGAATGAATCGCTCTGTCATATACATTGAGGGAGGCCTCAAGAAAATCCTCAAGGCGCAGCCCTCCCTTGAAAATGCGGTCAACGCAGGCACGGGCCAGCCCGGCACGCCAGTCTTCATCCAGTGCCTGCACCATGCGTTCCGCCATGGCCTGCGTATCTCCGGGAGCAAAGCAGTACCGTGCGTCCAGAAGATCAGGCATGACGCCGGTGGTGGAGGAAATGAGCGGCACACCGGAAGCCATGATTTCCAGAGCCGCCCGGGCAATGGCTTCCGAGCCCAGTGAAGCAAGAATACCGAAGTCAAGCGCGTTGATCACTTCTTCCGGCTTCTCAACCCTGCCGGTCACGGTGACGATTCCGCCAAGATCGCCGAGCCCCTGGTCCCTGGTCCAGCGGGCAACGTCTTCCGTCGTGAACTCAGAATCGAAGCCGATGACGAGAAAACGTATCCTTTCCGCCTCAGGCGACATTTTCCTCGCTTTTGCGAGAGCGACAACGGTTTCCCGGATGCCCTTGACTTCGTCCATGCGTCCGAGCAGGCCCATGACCACGTCCCTTTCGTCGAAGCCGTACCGGCGGCGGACTTCCGCGCCGGCCTGCCTGTCGGCATGAAAGCGGGCCGTGTCCACCCCGCCGAGTATGGTGTAAAGCCTGTCCGAAGGCACGTGCAGCGCTTCGGAAAAATGCCGCGTCATGAGACTGTTCGTGGCAATGACGGCATCTGCCGCCCGGCAGTGCAGCCAGCGATTGACGAATCCTCCGCGGGGAAGACGCCGGTCACCTCTGGTTCTGACCAGAGCAAAGCCATGCCTCTTTTTCATGAGAGCCCACAGTATGAAGGCCTCTCCGCGATGACAGTTGACGACATCTGGATTAAACTCCCGCACAAGACTGTCCATGCCGCGAACAAGCTTCAGCAGTCCGCCGGGAGTCTGGGAGTTGAAAGGCAGCTCCACCGTGGGCAGGCCGAGCTCGCGCGCCTTCATGACGGGCGGAGTTCCTGCGAGTCCGGCGACGAGAGATTCGTGTCCCGCCTTCTGAAGGCAATGCGCAAGCGTTACGCCATACCACGCCGTGGCATTGTACCAGCGGACATTGACAACCTGTATCGTGCGCATGACCCCTCCGATCAGTCGTTGAACAGCATGGAGGCAAATACCTGCGCTTCCTTCACGGCGAACGACAGCCTGGCCGCCTCATTGGGGGAGTGGCAATTTTCGAAGATCAGCGCCCACACGGCGGCAGGGATGCCGCGCTCACGGAAATTGACCGCCACGGTGGATCCGCCTATGCCGCCGCAGCGGCATTCCTGGCCGAGCACTTCCTTCACGGCCTTCCTGAGACCGGTCACCACGGCGCTGTCCTCGGACGTGGGCGCCGCCGCCGGCTCTTCCATGTACTTTTCCACGGTTACGGAAACACCATACTGTTCCGCCACCTTGTCGGCCAGCGCACGGAAGGCGATGAGCACTTCTTCCAGCGAATAGCAGGGCAGCACGCGGCAGTCGATGTAGAACACTTCCTTGCCGGGAATGGTGTTCACGTTGGGAACATTGGGCTCATGCTTCGTGGGCGTGAACGTGGAACGGTCGGGAGCAAACAGGTCGTTGCGGGCAGTAAATTCGTCTTCCACGCTCTTCGCTCCGAGAATCATGGCAGCCGCGGCCGTAAGGGCATTTTTCCCGTCATCCGGGCGGGATGCGTGACACTGGCAGCCTTCTATGTCCACGCGCAGCCAGAGTATGCCCTTTTCCGCAATTTCAATGAAGCCGCCGTCCGGACTTCCCGAGTCGGGAACCAGCACGATGTCGTCAGGGGAAACGAAATCCGGCCTTTCCCGGAAAAGATGCTGAATGCCGTAGGCATTGCCCGTCTCCTCGTCGGACACGAGAATGAGACCGAGGCCGAAATCCGGCGTGATCCCCGTTTCCTTGATGGCGGCGGCCAGGAGACAGCCGCATGCGACGGCCTGCTGATTGTCTTCCACGCCGCGACCGTAAATCAGGTCTGCATCGTCCCTGTCGCGCGTCACCAGCCACGGATCGGAGTGCCACAGGCTTTCCTCTCCCGCGGGAACGACATCCATGTGACCAAGTATCCATACCATGCGGGAGGATCGGCCGGGAATGCGAACGATGAGATTCGGACGCTTCTTGGAAGGCACTCTGTCATCGACTGCGTCGACATGCTCGATGTCGTCGATGCCGAAGGAACGAAGCCATGCCTCGAGATACTCGGCCTTGCTCTGCTCTCCGTCGCCCCCGTTGTCGGGGCCGAGGCCGCGACGGGCCGTCATGGCGCTCTGCAGTTCAAAAACACGGTCGGCACGACCGGAAAGCGAGTCAAGCAGGGTATGCTTTTCTTCAAGAGACATAATAACACTCCAATTAAACACCTATCACCGGGCGCCGACGATGCGGAACCCGGTGAAGGCAAAAGAAAAACGGCAGGACACGCTCTTCCGGTCTGAAATGATTCGAAAGAGCCGCTCTTCGAGGTGCTCTGAAAAAAGCATTTCCGAAGAAAAGCCGCATATGCTGGCCGTACGGCCAGATTTGGGAATACGTGTACGGCTTAGTGACCCTTGGCGGCACGCTTGGAGGCCTTCAGAGGGTTCACCTTGGCCTTGGCGGCGACTTCCACCTTGACGTGGGTGGCGAAGTTGCACTTGCCGGAAGTCCACTTCTTGGCAGGGATGGGGTAGCTCGCGCAGAACTGCTGGCCTTCAAATTCGCAGACGCGATCGCAGCCGTTGCAGTTTTCAACGATGGGCTGAACAGGAATGCCGTTCACTTCAACACCGGCTTCGGTCTTGACGGCGTTCTGAAGAACTTTGCTCATAGGAATCCTCCAAGTCATTCCCCGTCGATGGCGGGGCTGGTTAGCACAATAGGAACTCGAATAATTGTCCTGTAATCGCCTTTCTGTCAAGTCCCAATTGTCCGATCAGCAAAAAACAGGCAACCTTGCCAGGTTGCCGTCATCCATAGTATGTTACGCCCGACATCAAGAAGGAGTATGCCCATGCCTCGTTTCCGTTCCCTGAAAAGCGCCCTGCGTGCCTGGTTCCGCGATGAAAGGTGGTCGAAACAGCAGCCTCTTCCCGCGGAATGCGAAGATGCTTCCCCCCTGTCGCTGGCCAACGCGCTTTTTGCCTGCCTCACGGAAGGCGGAACCATGGCCGAACGTGCGGCCTTTGCCATGGGCGGCGTCATGGCAAAGGTGTACGCCGACTCTCCCGAGGATGCCAAAAACATCGTGCGCCGCTTCATGTGGCACATGAACGAGGAATCCGGCAACATAGGCTGGGGCATTCCCGAAGCGTTCGGCGAAACGCTTGCGCAGTGCCCTCCTCTGGCGGACATATTCCGCCGCGTGCTTCTGCACTACATCTACGATGCCCCGGAAGAAAAAAGCACCGGGTTCTGCGACCACGCTCCTCTGCGCATTTCCTGCTATCACGCCATTGAGCGTCTGCTGGAGGCAAGACCAGACTTCGTGAACGAGGCCATGCCCCTGCTCCGTCTTTCCGCACAGAACGAAACTGACGAAGCCTGCAGAGAGGCGGCGCTGAAGCTCGTACGCAAATATATGCTCACCGCGCTGTAGGGGGCGCATCGACGAGAAGAACGGCCCGCCGGCAGGAGAACTGCCTTCCGCCCTTCCTGCAAGACGCCGGTCGGACGTTCGGAAGCTCAGGCGCGGACGCGTCCGTGCTGCTGATTCGTCTTTCCGCACAGCCGGATACAAAGCATTCCGTCCTTTCAGAAAAGCATGAAAAAAGGCGCGAAGCTTTCACATCGCGCCTTTTTTCATGCAAATCTGATGTCAGGGACTACAGGATGAGTCCGGATCCACCGTTCTGCGAGGGATTGGGATTCAGTCCGCCGGAAGAGAGAGACAGATTGGAGCAGGCTTCCAGATACTTGTCCTGCACTTCCTGAGGAGTGTGGGAATATTCGAAGAGGAAATGCTTGCCGTCTATGCGGCCGTTGAACTCCTGATCAAAGGGATAGCCATAGGGCAGCATCATGAGCTGAACGCCCTGCTGGGTAGGAACAGTCTGCATGATGGCGACGTCGGTCAGCGCGTTGGCTTCGGCATCGAACTTGCCGATGATGAGCTCACCGGTCACGATTTTTACAAGACGGATATCATAGGCCATGATAAGACTCCTTGAATGTTGTGATAGATAAGTAGGGAGTCCCGGCCCGCTTGTCAAGTCAGAACAGCCTATTGCCAATTGACCGATGAGAGCATATTTCTTTCTTCATGAGGAGTTTATGAGATGCACAGGACTGCTTTTTCCCCTGATGCTCTGAAGCGCCTTTCGGAACTTGAAGGGCGCCTCCAGTATCGTTTTCATGACATATCACTGCTGGCCACGGCGCTGACCCACAGCTCGTGGGCCAACGAACACAATACCGCGCACAACGAGCGGCTGGAATTTCTGGGCGACGCCGTGCTTGAAGTGAATGTTTCCCACGAAATCTACAATCGCTTCCCGCAGGAAAGAGAAGGCGGCATGACGCGTCTGCGTTCCCGGCTCGTCAGCGAAGGCAAGCTCGCCGAACTGGCGCGCAGCCTTCATCTCGGCGAAATGCTGTTCATGGGACGCGGCGAGGAAGCCCAGGGCGGACGGGAACGCCCGGCGCTCATTGCCGACGCCATGGAAGCCGTGCTCGGAGCCGTCTACCTCGACGGCGGCCACGAGGAGGCATCCGCCCTCATTCACCGGCTTTACGCCGACCGCTGGCCCGAACCGGGCACTGACCGCAAGAGCAAGGACTACAAGACCAGACTTCAGGAAGCCACGCAGTCGCTCCTTCATTCCCTGCCCGTCTACATGCCCCTGTCGAGCAGCGGACCGGAACATGCCAAGACCTTCCGCGTGCAGCTTGAACTGTCCGACGGCCGCAGCTTCGTCGCGGAAGGCGGCAGCCTCAAACGTGCCGAACAGGAAGCGGCCCGTCTGGCCCTCGAGGCCCTGGGCGTCAAGGAATAGCCTGACCTTCCGGCTGATTCTCCGCTTGCGTTTTTCTCACTTTTAACCTAATCTGGACTCGTTCGATTCCCTCAGGGTGTCTTGTATGGATACAAGGTCGACCTTGGCTCACATTGGTCTCGATATCGGCTCCACCACCGTGAAGCTCGTTGTCCTGGACCCGTCTACTCGTGTGCTTTACGCACGTTATCAGCGCCACATGTCCGACGTTCGGGCAACGGTGGCCCAGCTTTTCCGCGAAGCGCTTGCCGACGGCGGGCTCTCCGGGCATACCTTCACGCTGGCAGCTACCGGTTCCGGCGCCATTTCCCTTACGGAAGAACTCGGCATTCCCTTCGTTCAGGAAGTGATCGCCTCCTCTGAAAGCATACGCAGGCGCATTCCCGACGTGGACGTCACCATCGAGCTCGGCGGCGAGGATGCAAAAATCACGTTCTTCACCGGCGGCGTGGAACAGCGCATGAATGAAACATGCGCCGGAGGCACGGGCGCGTTCATTGATCAGATGGCCGCCTTTCTCAACACCGACGCCGCGGGCCTGAACGAACTCGCCTCGCGCTACCGCACCATCTATCCCATAGCCTCGCGCTGCGGCGTTTTTGCCAAAACCGACATTCTGCCTCTGCTCAACGAAGGCTGCGCACGGGAGGACATTGCCGCCTCCATTTTCCAGGCCGTGGTGGAACAGGCCGTAAGCGGTCTTGCCTGCGGACGCGCCATCACCGGCAAGGTGGCCTTCCTCGGCGGTCCTCTGGCCTTCCTCAGCAGCCTGCGTCAGCGTTTTGTGGAAACTCTGGCGCTTTCGGAAGAAAACGCCATTTTTCCGCCCTATGCGGAATATTTCGTTGCCATGGGCACGGCCATGTATTCCGTTTCTCAGCAGGAGCTTCCCCGCAACGAGCAGCAGGTTGGAGAACATGCATGGACAGCCGAAGAGCTGTCGGCTCTTGCTGACAAACTGACGAGCGGCACCCACAAGCCCGACGTAGTCTCCCTTCCTCCCCTCTTCCACGACGAGGAAGAACTGAGGACGTTCCGCGAAAGACACAATTCCCACACCGCATCATGGGCGGACATCTCCGAGCTCGCCGGCACGAAGGAAGCACCCGCCCCCGTGTACCTCGGCATCGATGCAGGCTCAACCACCATCAAGTCCGTGCTTGTGGACGAAAAGGGACGCATTCTGCACCAGTCCTATGCCCCCAGCCAAGGCAAGCCGCTTGAAGCCGCGGTGCAGATTCTGAAGGACATCTACGCCGTTCTGCCCGAGACCGCGCGCATCGCCGCGGCAGGCGTGACCGGATACGGCGGAGGCCTTCTGCGCGCAGGGCTTCATGCCGACGTGGACGAAGTGGAAACGCTGGCCCACTGCAAGGCCGCACAGTTCTTCCTTCCCGACGTGACCTTCGTGCTGGACATCGGGGGGCAGGACATCAAGTGCCTTCATGTAAAGGACGGCATGGTGGACCGCATACAGCTCAACGAAGCCTGCTCCGCCGGCTGCGGCTCCTTCATCGAAACCTTTGCCATGTCTCTCGGCATGGATCTTCCGACCTTTGTGGACGAGGCGCTTCACGCGCAGAACCCCGTGGACCTCGGCACGCGCTGCACGGTGTTCATGAATTCCCGCGTCAAGCAGGCGCAGAAGGAAGGTCGCTCCGTGGGCGACATTGCGGCAGGCCTCTCCTATTCCGTGGTGAAGAACGCTCTCTACAAGGTCATCAAGATCTCGAGTCCCGAAGAACTCGGCGAACACGTCATCGCCCAGGGCGGCTCCTTCAAGAACGACGCCCTGCTCCGCGCTCTTGAGCTCAGTCTCGGCCGCGAAGTCCTCAGACTGGACATCGCCGGCCTCATGGGAGCCTTCGGCGCAGCGCTCATTGCAAAGGAAAACCAGTCTCCCGCAGGTTCCACGCTTCTTTCCCGGGAAGAGCTTGCCGCCTTCCATGCCGAAAGAAACGTCACCCGCTGCAAGGGCTGTTCCAACCACTGCCTGCTCACCGTGAACCGTTTTTCCGACGGCTCCCGCTTCGTTTCCGGCAACCGTTGCGAACGCGGCGCAGGCAAGAGCGCCTCGGACGAGAGCCTGCCCAATCTCTTCGACTACAAGTACAAGAGACTGTTCGACCACTACGTTCCGCTGCCCGCGGACAAGGCTCCGCGCGGAAGCATAGGCATTCCCCGCGTGCTGAACATGTACGAGGACTATCCTCTGTGGTTCACGCTGTTCACGAAGCTGGGCTTCCATGTGGTTCTCTCGTCGGCATCTTCCAAAAAGATGTATGCCCGCGGAATGTCCACCATTCCTTCGCAGACGGTGTGCTATCCGGCCAAGCTCAGCCACGGGCACATCATGGATCTCATTCAGAAGGGCGTGAACCGCATCTTCTATCCCTGCATTGCCTTCGAGCGCAAGGAATTCCTCACGCAGGACAACCGCTACAACTGCCCCGTGGTGGGCGGCTACCCGGAACTTCTGAAGAACAATGTGGAAAAGCTGCGGGAAAAGGGCGTGGAACTCATATGTCCCTTCCTGCCCGTGGAACTGGACGGTCTGCTCAACATGCTCCTTCAGCTCGACCTTTTCCGCAACATTCCCCGCGCTGAAATACAGGAAGCTCTGGAAGACGCCTTCAGAGAAAAGAAAAAGTTCAAGGACGACTTGAAGAAAAAGGGAAGGGAAGTTCTCGACTTTCTCAAGAAGACCGGCAAGATGGGCATCATTCTCGCAGGTCACCCCTATCATGTCGATCCTGAGGTGCATCACGGCATTCCCGACCTCATCACGGCCTCGGGCCTCGCCGTGCTCACGGAAGATTCGGTGGCGCATCTCATGCCTGATCCCGGCAAGCTGCGCGTGGTCGACCAGTGGACGTTCCACGCGAGACTCTACCGCGCGGCGGCCTATGCGGCACAGTCCGATCAGGTGTCTCTCGTGCAGCTCGTGTCCTTCGGCTGCGGACTCGACGCCGTCACGGCCGATCAGGTGGAAGAAATCCTTGCCGCATCCGGCAGGCTCTACACGCAGATAAAAATCGACGAGGGCGCCAACCTCGGCGCCGCCCGCATCCGCGTGCGCTCGCTGCTGGCCACCATGAAGGAACGCAGGAACAACCGGGCTCAGAATGCTCTTCCAGAATTCACCACGCTGCTGCCCATGGCTCCCGTGGAAGACGAAAGCTGGACGCCCCCGGACTTTACGGAAGAGATGCGGGAAACCCACACCATACTCATTCCGCAGATGTCTCCCATCCACTTCCAGTTCCTGCCGTCCATGCTCCATGCCTGCGGCTACAAGGCGGAGCTTCTGCAGTCCGTATCCCGGGAAGCCGTTGAAGAAGGCCTGAGGCATGTGAACAACGACGCCTGCTATCCGGCCATCACCGTCATCGGCCAGCTTCTCTACGCCATCCGAAGCGGAAAATATGACAGAAAGCACATCGCTCTCATCATTTCCCAGACGGGCGGCGGCTGCCGCGCCACGAACTACATAGGCTTTCTTTACAAGGCGCTCAGGGAATGCGGGCTTACCGACATTCCGGTGATCTCGTTCAACCTTTCCGGGCTCGGCCGCAATCCCGGCTTCCGCATCACGGGACGCATGCTTCTGCGCGGCGTGCAGGCGCTTTTGTGCGGCGACACGCTCATGCGGCTTCTGTACCGCACGCGTCCCTACGAAAGCCGCAAGGGCAGCGCCGAGGAGCTGGCCGAACACTGGGCGGCCATTCTCGATGCCGACATCAGGGAAGGCGCACTCCGGCGCACCTACCGGCACCTCGGCGAAGTGGTGAAGGCATTCGATGCCCTTCCGCTTAAGGACGAGCCCCGGAGGCCCAGAGTCGGACTTGTGGGCGAGATTCTTTTAAAGTATCATCCCGACGCCAACAACAACGCCGTTGAAGTCGTGGAAGCCGAGGGCGGCGAAGCCGTCATGCCCGACTTCACCGATTTTATTCTGTACGGATTGTACGATGAAGTGTATCGTTGGCAGCACCACAACGGCAGCATGGGACGCGCAACGGTGAGCAATCTCCTCCTGCGCACCCTTCTGACGCTGCGGCTGCCTGTACGGTACGTGCTGGCGCGAAGCAGGAGATTTTCTCCCCCGCTTCCGTTCCGCAAGCTGCGCGAACAGGTCAACGGCGTCGTTTCCCTCGGACAGCAGACCGGCGAAGGCTGGCTGCTCACGGCCGAAATGATGGAACTGCTCCACGGCCGCATTCGCAACATACTCTGCATGCAGCCCTTCGGCTGTCTGCCCAACCACATCACCGGCAAGGGCGTCATCAAGGAGCTCAAGCGCCGCTTCCCCGAAGCCAACATCGCCGCCGTGGACTACGATCCCGGCGCGAGCGAAGTGAATCAGATAAACCGGATCAAACTCATGATGGCTGTGGCCAGGCAGAAATGCAGGGGAGGTCAGCCATCGACATAGGATGACATGACACAGCACTCTCTGCCTGAACTTCTGGCTCCGGCCGGCGACATGTCCTGCTTTCTCGCAGGCATGGCCGCCGGTGCGGACGCCACGTATCTCGGCCTCAAGAACTTCTCCGCCAGAGCCGGGGCGGAAAACTTCAGCACCACCGAGCTTGCCCGCATGGTGGATCTGGCCAATCAGAACGGCCGCAAAATCTATGTGGCGTTCAACTCTCTCATCAAGGCCAGCGACATTCCCGCCGCCGGCCGACTCATCAAGCGTCTCCAGCGCGATGCGCAGCCGCACGGTCTCATCATTCAGGACATAGGCCTCATCGACGTGGCCCGTCAGGCCGGCTTCGAGGGAGAGCTTCACCTCTCCACTCTTTCCAACATTTCCGTTTCCCGCGATCTTCTTGCCGTGCAGAAGCTCGGCGTACAGCGCGTGGTGCTTCCCCGCGAGCTCTCCATCGACGAAATACGGCAGATGGACGAAGCCGCTCCCGAAGGCATGGACTTTGAAATGTTCGTGCACGGGGCGTTGTGCTGGTGCGTTTCCGGCCGCTGCTACTGGTCCAGCTATCTCGGCGGCAAAAGCAGTCTGCGCGGGCGCTGCGTGCAGCCCTGCCGCAGAATCTACAAACAGAAGGGACGCGAGGGACGCTTCTTCTCCTGTCAGGATCTTTCCATCGACGTTCTGGTCAAGACTCTGGCCGAAATTCCTCATGTCCGCAGCCTGAAGATCGAAGGCCGCAAGAAGGGCCCGCATTACGTCTACCATGTGGTGACGGCCTACCGCATGCTGCTCGATGCCCTGGGAACCCCCGACTGGCCCCATGCCAAGAAGGACGCCGAGGCTCTGCTCGACATGGCGCTGGGGCGCCCCGTCACCCGCGCCCGCTTTCTGCCGCAGAAGGACACGCACGTCTCAACCCCCGACGAGCCGACAAGCTCGGGTCTGCTCGTGGGCAAGATTCAGTTTGACAAGAGGTCCGGCTCTCCTTCCCTGCCCTTCATCAAGCCGAGAATAGAGCTGCTGCCCAAGGATCTTCTGCGCATAGGCTATGAAGACGAACCCTGGCACGACACCGTCCCGGTCACAAGGCGCACGCCCAAGGCCGGAACCTGCACGCTGCGTCTTGCAAAGCACAAGATGCCGAGGGCCGGCGTGCCCGTCTTTCTCATCGACCGCCGGGAACCCGAGCTCATCCATATTCTTCACGACTGGGAAAAGAAGCTGGAAAAATGCCGCACGGTGGAAAGCCCCCTTGTGGAATGGACGCCGCATCTGCCCAAACCCGTACGCGCCCGCCGTCAGCAGGACTACCTCGTGCGCTCCAGCCTTCCTCAGGGGCGTGAAACCCGCGGTTCCCGCTCCGTGATGACCGGTCTGTGGATGTCGGCCAATTCCGTGCGCGCGGTATCCCGCACGGTCATGCCCCGCATCTCCTGGTGGCTGCCTCCGGTCATATGGCCGGACGAAGAAGCCCTCTGGCAGAGGCTGGTCATTGAAGCTCTGCGCGGCGGATCCAGGCACTTTGTGTGCAACTCTCCGTGGCAGGTCGGCCTCTTTCCCATGGACGACGAAAAGCGTCGTCCCCACCTCGTCGCCGGTCCGTTCTGCAACGTTTCCAACCCCGCAGCCGTGGCGCTGCTTGCCCGGATGGGCTTTGAAGGCTCCTTCGTGAGCCCGGAGCTGTCGGGAGAGGATTTTCTTGCCCTGCCCCGTCAGTGCTGTCTGCCGCTCGGCATGGTGCTTTCCGGTTACTGGCCCGTGGGCATCTCGCGTCACGGCATGAACCAGGTCAAGGCCAACGAGGCATTCTTCAGTCCCAAGGGCGAAGCCTTCTGGGCGCGCAACTACGGCCACAACCTGTGGATATACCCTGCATGGCCTCTGGATCTTTCCGCGCACAGACAGGAACTGGAGGCCGCGGGCTATGCCTTCTTCGCCAAACTGGAGGAGAACCTTCCTCCTAACCTTCCTCCGATGCGCCGCACCAGCGACTTCAACTGGAACGGCTCGCTTATTTAAGCCGCAACGTACGGGGAGTCCGCTCCCCGTACCTTTTTTCTGCGAACGGACAAGAACATGCTGGACACCATCGCGGCAGGATTCGAGCCTTCATGCCCGACCCTGCTTCTTGACAACGGCAGCCGGTCCACGGCAGCGGTTCTGGCCCTGCCGGGCACGGATTTTTCCCGCTGGCCCAGAACCGGGCTTTCTCCTGACTCGCCCGTGGATGAAGCCCGGG
>JAXUUT010000067.1:0-39223 GCA_037230945.1 bacterium | reverse complement strand
ACTATAAGTTTTCGGGAACCCCCAGCCTAGCTGGGGGTTTTCTTTTAACCAAAAAGACCCGCCGGAGGATGTTCCGGCGGGCCCAGGTCGAGGGATGCGTAATGACTACGCAGCGTAAAGCTGTTTCTTCAGCCAGTCCTTCATGGGATCGGAGGGCATGAACACGCCCTTGAGCGAACCGAATTCCTGCCTGAAGTCGCCTTCAAGTTCCTTGGGAAGAGGATAGACCCACAAATCTTCCGTGGCCTCGGAATTGCGCATGACAAGGCGCAGCGTGGGATGGTCGGTCCAGTTGTCGAGCACGAAGTAGTGGGCGAAGTCGTCCTTGGAGCGGACGGGCGGATGCTCGGCCCTCCAGTCGTTGTTTCCCCATTCAAGGTACAGGGTCACGGCGTCGGCAGGATCGAGGTTCCATTCTATGGGAAGGCGGCTGAAGGCCTTGAGCTGATCGGGGGTATTGTACTGCATGGTCAACTCCTTTATGGGAGAAAACTCGGAGCGGCGGCGGAATCGCCGCTCCTTAGACATGGTCGTTGAAGACAGTATGGGCATGAATCGTCCTCTTGTCAAGAATAATTCCTAATAAGAGAATGAAGAATTTTTCAGAGATGAAGAAAATATGATCTTTCCCTTTGTTTTTCCATGCGATTTTCTGTCATGCAAGGCTGCCATGCAGGACAGAGGGGAAGTGACCGGTACGTTTTAGTGCCTGGGCAAAGCCTGGCGGGCATGGGACGGCGGATTTCGCCGGGACTGAGCCTGCGGAAAGACGAAAAGGCGGGTCGGGGGCAAGGTGTGGCGGATGTGTCCCGGGAACAAAAAAGAGCGTCTCCCGGAAGGGGAGACGCCCGAAGCCTTTCACCTGGAGCCGGAAGCTAGATTCTGCCGTAGGAGGCGAGAACTTCGCGCAGAAGGGCGACGGTCTTTTCGCTGGCGCTGCAGAGCGGCAGACGCACGTCGGGTTCCATGCGGCCCATGAGAGACAGCGCGGTCTTGCAGGGGATGGGGTTGCTCTCGGCAAACATGGCGCGGTTCATGGGTTCGAGCTTGTAGTGCAGACGGCGGGCTTCCTCGTAGTCGCCGCGCTCGCAGGCCGCGGTGAGGGCGGACATCATGTCGGGCAGCACGTTGGCCGTCACGGAAATCACGCCCTTGCCGCCTACGGCGTAGGTGGGCAGCACGGTGAAGTCGTCGCCGGAAAGCAGAATGTAGTCTGCCGGGCACTGTTCAAGGATGTTGGAGATCTGCACCAGGTTGGCGGTGGCTTCCTTGCAGCCTATGACGTGTTCGAGTTCGCGGGCCATGCGGGCCTGCGTTGCGGGCAGCACGTTGGATCCGGTGCGGCCGGGCACGTTGTATACGAACATGGGCAGGGCCACTTCGTCGTTGATGGCCTTGAAGTGCTGGAAGATGCCTTCCTGAGTGGGCTTGTTGTAGTAGGGGGAGATGAGCAGGGCCGCATCGGCGCCGGCCTTTTTGGCAAAGCGGGTCAGGCTGATGGCCTCTACGGTATTATTGGAGCCTGCGCCGGCGATGACGGGGACGCGTCCCTTCACCTGATCCACGCAGATGCGGATGGCGGACTCATGTTCGGCATGGGTCATGGTGGCGGATTCGCCGGTGGTGCCGCAGGGCACCACACCGTTCACGCCCTGTTCGATCTGCCACTCGATGTGGGCGCGGTAGGCCTCTTCGTCGATGGTGCCATTCTTGAACGGGGTAAGCAGAGCAGTTATCGTACCGTGAAACATGTTTTTCTCCGAGCGGGATGAATTGAATGAAGAGAGATTTCCAGACGACTGGGCCCCGGACGGTCAGAATTTCAAAAGGCTGAACATGGAGGGATCGAGAACGCCCGTGAAGACGCGGGCCACGGCTCCGGAAAGGAAGACCGAGTCGCCCTGAAGTTCAATGCCCAAGAGTTCCCTACCTGAAGTAGTGACATTGACGCAGCTGTCCGTCAAGCCAAGTGCATGAGCGATACAAGTGGAAGCCGCCGCGCCGGTGCCGCAGGCGAGCGTTTCTCCCTCCACGCCGCGCTCGTAGGTACGCACATGGATGGCGTCCCTGCCGGTGACGGTGATGAAGTTCACGTTGGTGCCCTTGGGGGCGAAGTGTTCATGATAGCGGAAGATGCGTCCGAGACGGTCCACGTCCACCTTGTCGCAGTCCTCGCACACGATGACGGCGTGCGGCACGCCGGTGTTCACGAAGTTGACGTCCCAGGTCTTGCCGTCCGCTTCAAGCGGCGTGTGCAGCACCATGCCTTCGGGATGGGTGAGCTCCACGCGGGAGCGCATGTTTTCCACGTCCACCTCGGCATGGATGAGCCCGGCATCGGTGCCGAAGCACTGCGTGCGTCCGGCAAGCCCGAGATCCACGGCAAGCCAGGAGGCGCAGCGGGAGGCGTTGCCGCACATTTCCGCGCGCGAGCCGTCGGCGTTGTAGAAATGCCAGATGAAGTCGCCTTCCCGGCCTTCGGGGGTGCTGTCGAGGAAGAGCAGACCGTCGGCGCCTATGCCCGTCTTGCGGTTGCACAGGATGACGGCCCAGGAAGCCATCTGCGGCACGCTTACTTCGGCCTCTCTGTTGTCGATGAAGATGAAGTCGTTGCCGCAGCCGTGCATTTTATGGAAGCGTATGTTTTTCATGGGAGTAATCCGGAAAGGGCCGCGTGCAGCGGCCCGCAGGAGATGCTTTACTGAAGCCGGTTCCACACGAACCGGATATAGGGTTGCATGACGGTAAGCGCCTTTTCGGCGTCGAGGGCGATGGTGGCTCCCGCGGCGTTGCGGTGTCCGCCTCCGCCGAACTGGGCGGCCACTTTCTGAACGTTGTCCTTGCCGGAGCAGCGGAGGCTGGCCTTGACCTGAACCTTGCCGTCCTTTTCCTCCTCGCGCAGCATGAGCGCCACGCGGACGCCGGAAAGACGGCGCAGCTGTTCCACGATGCCCTCGGAGTCCTCGCGGCCGGCGTTGCAGGATTTCATGTCCTCAAGCGTGATGAGCGCCGCGGCGAGCCTGCCGTCCTCGAGAATGCGGACCTTCTGCATGATGCGGCCCCACAGGCGCAGGCGAGCTTCGGTCCAGTTGTTTTCCATGGCTTCGCGCAGCCTCGGCAGGTCGAGGCCCTCTTCCACCATGTCAGCCACAAGACGCAGGGCTCCTGGCGTGGTGTTGCCGTAGCTGAAGTTTCCGGTATCGGCGGAAATGGCCACGTACAACGCCTCGGCAAGCGCTCCCTGCAGAGGTGCGCGAAGAGCTTTCGCGATATACGCCACAAGCTCGCCCGTGGCGGCCATGCCGGGATCCACCCAGTTGGCCTCGGTGCCGAAGAGCGGATTGTCGAGGTGATGGTCGATGTTCACGCTGGGCACGCGGTCGAGCAGAGGCTGAATGGTCTCGCCGAGACGTGCTCTGTCGCCGCAGTCGAGGCAGACCACGAGGTCGGGATCGCAGGGCAGGCTGTCGAGATTCGTGAGCACGGGCCCCGGAAGCGTGAGGAAGCGCAGGAAGGGCGGCAGACCGTCTTCGTTGAACACGAGCGCGTCCACGCCGATGGCCCGCAGCGCCCAGGCCATGGCGAGGCTTGAGCCCATGGCGTCGGGGTCCGGGCGGGCGTGCGCGGCAATGAGCACGCGCTTGTGTCTTCGCAGAGCGGAGAGCAGTTCTTCGGGAACGGGAGTATGTTCAGTCGTCATAGAAAAACTCAAGGTCGCTGTAGACCATTTCTTCTTCGCACACGGCTTCCATCATAAGCAGGCACTTGTCCATGCGGGACTGCATGTGCCGTTCGCTGTTGCTTACCGACACGACCTGCAGCCGGAGCCTGACCAGAGATTCCTCGGTGCCGGCTTCGGCTATGGCGACGTTGAAGGTGTTGCGCACCTTCTGCTTCAAGCTGTTCGCCACGCGGCGCTTGCCCTTGAGCGAGTCGTTGCCGTGCAGTGCGTATTCCACGGTGAGAACGCCTATGACCATGCCGTGAGCCTTTTAAGAGCGGTAGTCGGAGTTGAGTGACACGTATCCGTGGGAAAGATCGGAGGCGAGCAGACGCGCTTCGCCAGGGCCGGTTCCGAGCACGATGTCGAGAGGCAGATCCACGTTCTTGAGCGGTTCCTCAAGCAGGGCGTCGAAGTCGAGGTCCGTGGGGCGTCCGTTGCGGAACAGTTCCACGCCGCACAGCGTCACGCGCAGAGCCATGGGATCGAAGTTCACGCCCGCGCGGCCTGCGGCGGCCACGATGCGGCCCCAGTTGGGGTCGCGGCCGAACATGGCCGTCTTCACGAGCTGGGAATGCCCCACGGTGCGGGCCACCTTTTCGGCATCCTCGTCGCAGGCGGCCCCCGTGACGTGGATGTGCATGACCTTGGTGGCGCCTTCGCCGTCCTTGACCAGCATGTAGGCAAGCTCGCCGAGCACTTCGGTGAGGGCCTTTTCCAGAAGGGGAAGTTCGTCTTCCCTGACGGCGACGCCGGAAGCGCCGTTGGCAAGGCCGTAGAGCGAGTCGTTGGTGGAGGTGTCGCCGTCGACGCTCACGCGGTTGAACGTGGCGTCTGCCGCGCGGCGGAACATGGCGCGCCAGGCGGAGGGGTCCACGGAGGCGTCGCACATGACGAGAGAAAGCATGGTGGCCATGTTGGGGCATATCATGCCCGCGCCCTTGGCCACGCCGGCGAGACGTACGGTTCCGCCTTCAAGGGCAAGTTCCCGGCCGGACATCTTGGGATAGGCGTCGGTGGTCATCATGGCGCGGGCGAGACCTTCAATGTCCACCGTGCCGAGGGAGGCCACGAGGGAGGGAACGGCGGCTTCCCACTTGTCCATGGGCATCTGCGCTCCGATGACGCCGGTGGAGGCGGGCAGAAGATCGTCCGAAGACACGTTCACGCCGGCGTTCTTCAGGGCGTCTTTCACCATGTCGAGCGTACGCAGACAGTTTTCCCTGCCGGTCTCGCCGGTGCAGGCGTTGGCCTGGCCGGAGTTGAACAGCACGCCGCGCACGCCTTTGTCGCCGGCTTTTTTGATGTGCTCCTCGGATACGAGGACGGGGGCGGCCCGGAAAAGATTGGTGGTGAACACGCCCGCGACGGTGGCGGGCACGTCGCTGAAGGCGAGGGAAAGGTCGTTGCGGTCGAGATGCTTGCCCCGGAAATCGGCGTTGGCCGCGCCGAGACGGAAGCCCTGAGGTATCTGAATCATGGAAAGTTCTCCGTTCCTTTGGAATGCGTGACCAATTTGCCACACTTGCCTGGCACGTGCAAGCAGCGCAAGGAATCGGAAGAAGATTACCACCGGAAAAAACAGCGGAATGCGGAAGACGGGAACGCGCGAAGGAGCCATCGCGCGGGACGATGACTCCTTCGGAAGGAAGTCTGAGACGGGATTACTTCTTTGCTGCGACGACGCGGGCCACTTCGGCCTTGAGTTCGTTCAGAAGATCGACGTCGATCTTGGGGAATTCCTTGTAGAGTTCGGAGGTGTTCTTCCTGAGTGTGGCAAGTTCCTCGGCAGTGGGAGTGTAGACGCTGAGATTCTTGTCTTTGATGGCCTGCATGCATTCGGCCTCGTCTTCAAGAATGTTCTTGCGCTGTTCCTGCACATAGAGATCCAGAGCTTCCTGGAAGACGGCGCGATCGGCTTCCGGCAGGTTGTTCCACCATCTGGTGGACGTGTAGATGACCTGGGGCAGATAGGTGTGCTGCGTGAACACCACGGACTTGCATACTTCGTCCCACTTGCCCTTGACAAGGTAGGTGATGTCCACGTCGACGCCGTCGATTACGCCCTGCTGAAGGCCGGTATACACTTCGGAGCCGGGCATCGGTGTGGGATTGAGACCCATGGCCTTGAGCACGGCGATGTGCACGGGCGAGGAGGAGGCGCGAACCTTGACGCCCTTGAGGTCTGCGAGGCTGTGCACGGGCTTGTTCAGGTAGATGTTGCGGTTGCTGTAGCGGATGAAGGTCAGGGGAGTGACGGCCTTGTTGGCAGCGGCGGCCAGAATCTTTTTGCCTACGGGACCGCTCAGCACTTCATCGGCAGTGTCGGCGTCGGGGAAGATGTAGCCGAGGTCGAACATGGCGAAGATGGGCATGAAGTTGCTGAGATTGGAAGGGCCTTCCACAAGGAAGTGAACCATGCCGAGCTGCATGCCCTGATAGGCGCTTTCCATGGTGCCGAGCTTGAACTGGTCATAGATGTCGATGCGGTACTTGCCGTTGGTCTTTTCCTCGACATACTTTTTCATGGTTTCGAGGGAGCGGCAGATGGCCATGGAGGTGGTGGCATGGGTGGTGATCTTGACGGGAATGGGAGCGGCCTGAGCGGGAGATGCTCCGATGAGGGCAGCCATGAGGCACAGGCAGGAGAGGCGGAACAGTCTGTTCATGAAGGACTCCTTGTGATGCGGTGTTATCTGACGAGGCAGAGGGAAAGCCAGGGAACGTAGGCTATGACGTAGTACACGACGACCATGGAAACGATGTAGGGCAGTATGGCCTTGCTGAGCTGGGCGAAGGAGATGTCGCCGATGGCGCAGCCGACATAGAGGTTCATGCCCACGGGAGGCGTGATGTTGCCGAGAACCACGCCGTAGCCGATGAGTACGCCGAACTGGATGGGATCCATGCCGACCTGCACCATCATGGGCAGAAGGATGGGGGTCATGATGAGCACTATGGCCACGGATTCCATGAACGTGCCGAGGATGATGAGCAGCGTCACGATGAGGAACATGAGCACGTGCTTGTTGGTGGTGATGCCGTTCAGAAGGTCGGCGACAACGGCGTCGGCGTTGAAGTACACCAGAATGATGCCCAGAGCGCCCGCGGCCGTGATGACGAAGAACATCATGCCGGTGGTCTTGACCGTGGAGAAGAGGATTTCCTGAAATTTTTTCCAGGTCATGGTCTTCGTGATGAAGGTTTCGGCAAAAAGGGCGTATACCACGGCCACCACGCCGGCCTCGGTGGGGGTGGTGATGCCGGTATAGATGCCGCCGAGCACGATGACGGGAACCATGAGCGCCCATTTGGCTTCCCAGACGGCGGCGAGGCGTTCCTTCGCTCCGGCACGGGAGCTCTTGAATCCGTAGCCGTTACGGGCGGCGATGAACACGCTTGCGCCCATGAAGACGAGCATGGTGAGAATGCCCGTGGGAATGACGGCGATGAAGAGATCACCGATGGACACGCCCGCGGTGGCGCCGTAGATGATGAGCACGGTGCTCGGCGGAATGAGCGCCCCGAGCGTGCCCGACGCCGTGTTGACCGCGGTGGAGAAGCTGCGCGGATAGCCTTCCTTCTGCATGGCGGGGATCATGATGCCGCCGATGGCCGCGGTGGTGGCGGGCGGAGAGCCGCAGAGCGAGCCGTAGAACGCGCAGGCCAGAACGGAAACGAGAGACAGGCCGCCGGTGATGTGTCCTACAAGCGTCTTGGCGAGCTTGAGCAGCGATGCGGCCATGGAGCCGCGCTGCATGATGTCGCCGGCGCAGATGAAGAACGGAAGGGCGAGCAGAGGAAACGAATCGAACGTGGTATACAGCTTCTGGGTGAACAGGGCGTAGGGCAGGTCTCCGACGAAGATGGCGGCAAGGACGGAAAGGCCTATGGCGGTGCCTATGTGCAGAGTGAGAGCAAGCCCGACGATAAGCACCCAGAACATGGTGACGAGAACGGGGTCCATAGAGGCTCCTTTAGTCCGTTTCAGCCGGGGCGGGTTTGTTCGTGACGGTTCGTATCAGCAGAAGAGCCGCATAGAAGCTCATGAGAATAAAACCGACGGGAATGGGTATCCAGGTAACCCATACCTCCATGTCTATGCTGGAGGCGTGCTGTTCCATTTCCCTGACTTCAAGCATCATGTCGTAGGAGAGGTACGCGCAGGCAGTGCAGTAGAAGATGGAACATACGTGCGTGATGACGTTAAAGATCTTTTTCATCTTCGGGCCGGAAAAGCTGAGCGCCACGTCCACGCGGAGATGGCCGTCGCTGCGCATGGTGAGCGCCGCGCCTGCATAGGCCAGGGCTATGAAGAGATAGCGGCATACCTCTTCGGGCCAGCTCAGTGCGTTGTTGAAGCAGTAGCGGAACACGACCTGAAGAAAGGAAATGGCAATGAGCATGATCAGAAGACAGGCGCCGATGCGTTTGATGGCGGTGTCCAGACATTGCAGAAGCTTGTTCATGAAGACTCCTTGTCTGGCAGGTCGGAAACCGGGGAGGCGAGACGGCGTCCGAGCTCTCTGGCTCGTCGGCAGTCGAGGGGAAACACCTCGTCGTGCCGCCACCTTTTGGCCGCGCCGTCGTAGATTTCCATGTGGAATTTGCTGTAATCCCGAACCTGCATGGTGTCGGTGCAGAGAAGCGTTTCGCAGTGACCGAAAACTCGCTTCATGAAGTAGGCCGACTGTTCGACGACGGAGAGGGAGAAGCGTTCCGGAAACGGCGGCGTGCGCCCGGCCACTTCCTCTTCGGTGATGTTCATGGTGTAGAACAGCGCGGTTTTTATGGTTCTGGTAAGAAGAGTGCGCTCTTTTTCGTAGCGGGTGACGGGAAAGAGCAGGCGTTCCATGAAGGCTCTCATGGAAGACGATTCGGTGTAGAAGTAAATGGGGCTGCCGAGCAGAATGACGTCGGCCTCAAGGGCTTTTTCAAGATGGGGCGTCAGGGCGTCTTCAAGCACGCAGAGGCCCGTTCGCGGGCGACTTCTGCTCTTGCAGGCCAGACAGCTTCGGCAGCCGCTGAAGGACATGTCGTACAGATGGACGAGCGAAGTTTCCGCTCCCGCCTCGGCGGCGCCTTCCAGAGCGCTTTTAAGGAGCGTTGCGGTGTTGAAGTTCTTTCGTGGACTGCCGTTGAATGCGATGACCTTCATGGATGCCTCGGAGTCTTTTCGGTTGGGCGTCGATGGAGTGCGGGCGGGGATCCGTTCCGGCCGGATCCCCGTTCCGGCATTATGCGGAAGCCGTGTCTATGCCAAGAAGTTTGGCCGCGTTCTTCCAGAGGAACTTTTCTTTGGGAACAGGCATCCACGGGCGATCAAGCGATTCTCTGAGCGCCTGGCCCACGCCGCGGATGGGGTAGGAACTGGCAAACAGCACCTGATCCTGCAGCATATGATTATACATGAGTATCTGATCGTCCACAGTGTTGATGAAGGGGAAGTAGAAGTAGCTGTCCGGCAGAGAGTAGATATTGGGATACCGCACCATGATGGCCATGAACTCCACCAGCTTGGGATAGCACGAGTGGGGCACGACGATGTTCAGATTGGGGCAGGCAATGGCGATGTCCTCGATGTCCTTGGGTTCGTTCCAGCTCGTGTCGTTGCCGCAGAGCCAGTTCAGGGTAATGACCAGCGTGAGCTGTTCGGCTTCAACGGCGCGGTAGAAGTCCATGAGGCAGGGATCGTTGACACGGTAGCACTTGTCCAGCCAGAAGGGTTCGACACAGATGCCCTTCATGCCGAGACTCTTCATGCGGCGAATCTGGGAAAGGGCGTCGGGAGCGGTGGGATCGAGCGCCGGCATGCCCATGAAGCGGCCGGGATACAGATTCATGAAGTCCAGAATTTCTTCGGGGGTGACGTTGCCGGAACCGACGGAGCTGGTCTTGGTGAAGCGGCCGACGATGACGCCGAGATCAATGCCTGCTTCGTCAAGTTCCGCCATGAACTGTCCGTAGTCTCCGGTCTTCGCGGAAATGACGGGCTCACGACCCTCGGCCATGAGGGCGAAGGCGCCGGAGCTCGGCGGATTGTTCCAGGCCTTGAACAGACCGGTTTCCCGGAAGCTCTTGAACGGAGGACGAATGCGGAAGTCGATGATCATGATGTGCTCCTTGCGGATGAAGGTCTTATGATTTCATGGTGTCAGGCGTTTTCAAGATGAAGCAGTCTGGCGCCGTTTTTCCAGAAGAATTTTTCCCTGGGGCCGGGGAGCCACTGTCCCTGTTCGAGGGAAAGTTCCACGGACTGCCTGAATCCTCGGATGGGATAGGAACTGCCGAACAGCACCTGATTCTGCAGCATGTGATTGTACATGATGCGCTGTTCCCTGGCAGTGTCGATGAAGGGAAAATAGAAGTAGCAGTCGGGAATGAGATAAATGTTGGGGTAGCGCACGGCTATGGCCATGAGCTCGGTGAGCAGGGGCCAGCAGGCGTGCGTGATGAGCACGGGCATGTCGGGACAGGCCATGGCTATCTGCTCCACATGATAGGGAGAGTTCCATTTCGTGCTTTCGCCGCAGTTGAAGTTCAGCGTGGTGGTGAACATGAGGCCGAGCGACTCTATTTTCCTGTAGAGCGGGAACAGACGGGAGTCGTTGAGGAACATGGGCTCGGAACTCCAGAACGGCTCTATGCATATACCGACCATGCCCATGTCGGCGGCGCGTTCTATCTGCTCCATGGCGTCGGGGGCCAGAGGATCCACGGCGGGCATGCCCACGAATTTTCCGGGATACTGCCGGATGATGGCATGAAGGTCGTCGGCGGTAACGTTGCCTCTTCCTTTATCCTGCACTTTGGTCATACGTCCGATAATGACACTGATATCAATGCCGGCTTCTTCCATTTCACGGACAAATGCATTCATGTCACCGCTCATTGAAGGAGTTTTTATTCTTCCTTCCCATTGATTGCGGTATGGAGAGAGGGGATTTTCCCAGACTTCAAAAGCTCCGGATTCAAGATAACTTGGAATTGGCGGCCTTACTCTGAAATCAATAATCATGCTGACATCCAGATATTGATATGTTGAAGGGAGAAACGTCCGGTATGGAGTCGTCAATAAGGTGCTGTACTTTTATTTATGCAAGAAACATGCCATGTTTTCTTGCGCTTTGAACGCGTGAAAAAAAAAGCATGGGATGAGGATTGCCGTAAAAGAAGGGGATTTTGCCGTGGCTTGCCGGGGGAAAAAAGGCCGGAGATCTTGCCGTTGCCGGTAAAATGAGGTATAAATGCATCACTTTTTATACCCGTATTTTTATATTAATTATTTGATAATAAATAAGAAAATATAATTTCATACAATTTGTGCCATTTTTCATCAGCAAAAAAACCTCAAAAAAATATATGTTATTTTTTATAAAAAATATAATATTTCAATATATTATTTGTATAGAATGGAATATGCCCGTAAAAATGGTGAGGTAAAAAAACCTCAAAATAAAAAGAGTCCTCAACGAGGAGCCGCGAGCAATGGATACTGTGGAAGATTTTCTGGCCCGGAATCTGGAAATGCTGAAAATGCTGGCCGACGACCAGCATGTAGGCGTATGGATAAACTCGGATGACGGCCGCATATTGTACGCCAGTCAGGCCGTCAGGGAGCAGTATGGCGTCGATCCTGAAAGTCTGCTCGGGCACAACTCCACGGAGCTTGTGGAAACGGGTCTTGCCAGCGGTCAGAGCCTGCCGGAAACCTTGCGCACCCACGAGATAAGCAAGGCCGAGTGCGTAACCAAAATCGGCAGGAAGGTTTCCATTACCTGTTATCCTTTCTTCAAGGAAAACGGCAAATTGTGGCGTGTCATCGGCATAAGCCGCATACTGGGCGACACTGCCGGGGACAGAGCTGAAGACGTGGAGGAGGAAGATTCCTCACGCATTCGCATAGAAGAAAAGCTGAAGGAGCCCTTCATAGCGGTGAGCAGTCAGATGCGCGCCATCATGGAGTCGCTTGAAAGACTCGGGCGCAGTGACGCCACGGTCATGATCCGGGGAGAATCGGGCGTGGGCAAGGACGGCATAGCCTACCGGCTGCACAAGTTCAGCAGGCGGGCCAATCAGCCCTATGTGGTCATCAATTGCGCGACCATTCCTGAAAATCTCATTGAATCCGAGCTGTTCGGCTATGAAAAGGGTGCGTTTACCAACGCCACGTCCTCAAAGATGGGGCTGTTTGAAATGGCCAATCACGGCACCATCTTTCTTGATGAGGTCGGCGACATGCCGCTCGCCGTGCAGGTCAAGCTTTTGCGCTGCATTCAGAACAGGCAGATACTGCGGGTCGGCGGCAAGAAGATGATCAATCTCGACGTCCGGTTCATTACCGCGACCAATCAGCCTGTGGAAGAAATGGTGGCCGCAGGCAAATTCCGGGAAGATCTGTACTATAGGCTCAACGTCATCAAGCTCATGATTCCGCCGCTCAGGGAGCGCTATCAGGACATCATGCCGCTGGCGCGGCACTTTCTCGGGCAGTTCAACAAGAAGTACGAGACGAAAAAGCAGTTTTCCAAGGCCGTTCAAAGGATATTCCACGCCTATTCATGGCCGGGCAACGTGCGGGAGCTGGAGAATACGGTTGAACACGCCGTGGCGCTGTGTCCGTTTGCCATCATAGGGCCGCAGTTCATGCCCCAGTATATTACCGATGCGCTTCAGAAGAAGGGCGAGGGAGAAATCATGACGCTGAAGGAGGCCACGGAGGACTGCGAGAAGAAGCTGCTTGCTCAGGCGATGCTGAAATACCCTTCCAGCAGGAAGGCCGCGCAGGTACTGGGGTGCGATCAGACCACGGTGCTGCGCAAGCTCAAAAAATATGGTCTTACCTATGACGCCCCGGACGGCGGGGAGAAGAATTTCATCCAGATGGGCCTGTAGAGGAAGGCGGCCACGGAGGCCGCCTTCCTCTACAGGATGTCGTCGTCGTTGAACAGCACGCGGCCCGGACTGCGCCGGGGCACTCTGCGCCAGCGCACGGCCGGATAGCCCGCCATGAGCGCGCCGTGTGCCGCGTAGCCCTCGGGAAGATGGAGGCTGGTCAGCGCGCACCTGCGGGCCACCTGCACGATGCTTCCGGCCCAGCAGGAGGCGATGCCGCGGGCCAGCAGGGCGAGTTCCAGATGGCTGACGGCCACGGCGCAGTCGGTGCAGCCCCACGGAGCGTCGGCGGGAGCCATGGCCAGAATCACGCACGGCGCGCCCCGCAGCAGACTGTCGAGACCTTCTTCGGCGTTCTGGTAGTGGCTGCGCGCCGTTTCGGTGCTGCCGTCCCGGTAGTAGGGAAGCAGTTCCTGCCGGAGATGCTCGAGCGCCTGCGGCTCGTCGATGATCTTCCAGCGCACGCTGCGCAGGTTTGAGGCCGAGGGCGCGTAGGCCGCATCCGCCAGGGCTTCAAGAAGCAGGTCGCGTCCGGGCGCCATGCGGGAAAAGCATCCTGTGGAGCGCCTGCGCCTCATGAAGGAGGAAAGCAGGCCCGCAGCAATGCTTGTTCCGTCGTCTTCCGGCAGATCTTCACCGGTCATGCCGTCCAGTCGCACGGCACAGGAAGGACAGACCGCAAGACACTGGCCGCAGTGCATGCACAGCGGCGTCCTGTCCTGCCGCACGGTGCTTCTGCCGCTTTCCGGCGACATTTCGAAAATGAAGCGGCGGCAGGCTCTTGCGCAGAGGCCGCAGCCCGTGCAGCGCTTCAGGTCCACAGTGACAAAAGGGACGTCTTCTTTCATGCAGTCTCCGTTGCGCCTGTCGTCGGCCGGCCCCCTGTCTGCTGCGGCAGGGCAGCACGGAGCTTGCTGCGGCCATGCCTGCCCCGGCGCGGAGAAGCCGGCGTCGACAACAGGTTCAGATGGTGTCGGGCGTCATGAGTTCGACAATCTCGACGACGTTTTCCCGGTCTTCCAGACTTTGGATGACGCGAACAAGTTTCCGCAGCCTTTCTTCGGATACGGGATGCAGGCACGAGGCTGCGCACGCATGCAGCTTATGTTCCGCTTCTTTTTGTGTCATGGGGGTTTTCCAGGATCCCTTCAGCTCCCGGCATGCGGCGGAACGCGTGCTTCCGTCATCCAGCGTGACGGTCATGGTCACGGGAACCATGGCGTCGGCCGGAGCGGTCGTGTCCGCCCTCAGCGTCGCCTTGCGGGCCAGCTTCTGAACTTCGGAAGCCTGCACGCCTTCCGCCGTGAAGTCCTTCAGCGTGGCGTCGCCCCGGATCAGACCGAGGGCCCCGCACCATGCGCCGCTCAGTATGCTTTCAACCACAAGGTTGCCCGTTATGGCGTCGTAGGGCTTGCCGGAAACGCGCCAGGCCACTTCGGGCATGGCGATGTCCATGGCTCTGACGCGGCGGAAGTCCACGCCCTGATCATGGAGCAGAATGCCCGCCTCCAGAGCTCCTGCCGCGTCTCGCGCGCAGGGATAGGGCTTCAGTCCGATGTGCAGTATGTCCCATTCGGTTCCGAGACCGCGCAGCATGTCCGTTCGGCTGTACTCACCGTTTTCGTAGAGCGCCATGTAGCCGTAGGGCCCTTCCAGAACGTTCACGGGGCCGGTGACGCCGAGTGCGGCGAGCTGACAGGCCGCAATGCCGCTGCGCACGGCAAAGCCTGGATGCATTCGCTTGACGAGCGCGCCGTCGACGTTGGACTGCAGCGTGGAGCCTGTCTGGGCATAGGCGATGCCGAAGGCGGCGACAAGTTCTTCCTCCACAAGCCCCATGAGCTTGCCTGCCGTGGCCACGGCGCCGAAGTACGCCAGCGTGCCCGTGCGGTTGAAGGTGAGAGGCGCGCTGATGCTGCGGCCGATGCGTCCCATGACTTCCGCGCCGAGCACTACGGCCGTAAGAAAGCGCCTGCCGTCGACCTTGCCGAGGCTCTCCGCAACGGCGAGGGCCGTGGAAAGACAGGTGCAGTGAGTGTGGGCGATGGCTCTGTCGTGCGTGTCGTCGAAGTCCAGCGCCTGAAAGAGCGTGGCGTTGACCATGCCCGCGTGAACGGCGGGCACGCGCCCGCCGAACACCAGCATGGTGGCTTGCGGAGCTCCGCCGGTTTCCTTCGCCCAGCGGACGAGTTCCCGGCAGCCCGGCGCTGCGGATCCCGCCAGGCCGCAGGCGAGCGTGTCCAGAATCAGCATCTTGTCGTGTTCCCTCACCGCGCAGGGGAGATCCGTGAAGGACGTTTTGCAGACGAACGATGCGAGTTCTCTGATGGCATCCATGGCAATCCTCAGAGTCCGAGCAGTCGGGCGGCGTTGTCGTGCATGGTGAGCTGCAGAGCCTCGGAGGTGAAGGGCAGCTCCTTCCACAGCCTTACGCTCTGGGCTATGCCGCGGACGGGATAGGAGCTGGCAAAGAGCACACGATGCCGGAGCAGGGTGCTGGCGGTATGCACGAAGTCCCGCACGCCGAACATTCCGGGAATGTAGACATAGCAGTCGGGAATGAGCCAGATGTTGGGATGCATCATGGCCACGCCGGTCATGAGTTCCAGATAGGGCCAGCAGGCATGGGGCACCACGATTTTCAGACGGGGGAACTTTTGTGCCACGTGCTGGACGTGAATGGGATGGGTATAGGTGAGATCCTTGACGTAAAGCCCGCTCTGCATGATGGACATGATCATGCCGTGATCCTGACAGTACTGATAGATGGGATCTATGAGGGGATCGTCGGCGTACAGGGGGGGATTGCTGAAGCTCGGGTCGATGCAGGCGCCGACAAAGCCCTGGCCCCGGCGAAGTTCCAGCTCCTCCATGACGTGAGGGGAACGGGGCTCCAGCGCGACGAACGGGAAGAATTTTCCGGGATGTTCGCGGCTCAGGCGAAGGGCGTCGTCGTTTGTGGTGGAGGCGTGGGACGTGCCTACTTCGCTCACCCTGCCCATGAGAACGGAGGCTTCCACGCCCGCTTCTTCAAGCTCCTTGAGAAGCAGGGGCACTGAGTGCCGGTCGGCCGACTCAATGGGCTCTCTTCCGGCAGTGGTGAACAGTTCTTCGCAGGGATCTGCGGGAGGAGTCCAGCAGTTGCCGAAAATGCCGAGAGAAAGATTGCCTTCGTAGGGAGGACGAACGCGAAAGTCAATGATCATGATGATTCTCCATGGGTTAGAGTGAGCATGCGCAGAGGAATCCCTCGCGTGTGGCATCCTGTATCTTGCGTGGAGCTCTGGCGTCTCCGATGACGTGCACGGTGCCGAAGGCCTGCCGGAGAGGTTCCAGCAGAGAGGTGTCGGACCGGTATCCGGCGGCGACAACCACGGTGTCGGCGTGCATCAGGCTGCCGTTGCAGACAACGCCCTCATCGGTGACGGATTCCACGACGGCCCCGGTGTGCACGGAGATTCCGTATTCCTGAAGCGTGCTGCGGATGTGCGCGAGAAACGTGACGCCGCAGCCGCGGGCGATCTCGTCGGCCATTTCCAGAATCGTGACGTTTCGCTGTCTTGCGCCGAGGAAATGGGCTGTTTCCACACCCACCAGACCGCCGCCTATGATGATCACGTCGCGTCCTGTTTCCCGTGCGCCGGAAAGCACGTCTTCGGCCATGACGACGAGCGGCCTGTCCATGCCGGGAACGGGCGGCAGCGTCTGTCTGGCTCCGGTGGCGAGCACCACGTGGTCGGGATGATGGCAGCGTATGTCTTCCGGCGAGGTGACGATGCCGGAAACCAGCGTGACGTTCAGCTTCTTCAGCTGGGTACGCAGGTAGCGCTCAAGCAGCAGGAAGGAGTCCTTTTCCGGAGGAGCGGCCACGATTTCGAGCTTGCCGCCTGGGGCGTCCTTGGCGTCGCATATGATGACGCTGTGCCCGCGCAGCGCGGCCACTCTTGCGCACTCCATGCCTGCGGGGCCCGCGCCTATGATCACCACGCGTCCGGGGCGGGGACTCGGCTCAATGGTTCGTTCCGCTTCGAAGGAGCAGCGGGGATTGACGAGGCATTCCGCCGCCTTGCCGGACATGATGCCGTCCGCGCAGCCCTGGTTGCAGGCCACGCAGTAGCGTATGTCTTCCCAGTGTCCGTTCTTCATTTTCCGTACGAAATCTTCATCGGCCAGAAGGCCGCGGCCGATGGCAACGGCATCGGCCCTGCCCTCGGTCAGAATGTCCTTCACGAGCTCTGCGCTGTTCAGCCTTCCCGCAACGATGACGGGCACGGACAGTTCCTTTTTCAGCGTTTCAGCGTAGGGCACAAGAAATCCCTGCGGTATGAACATGGGCTGGATGCTGCGGGGCAGGGCGTCGTAGCTGCCCGCAGAGACGCCCACGGCACTCACGCCCGCGTCCTGCGCCATGCGGCAGATGACGCGCACCTCGTCGAAGTGAAGGCCGTCTTCCAGAAATTCATCGGCGGAAATGCGTATGCTCACCGGCACGCGTCCCGCCACCTCGTGCAGCACGGCGTTCAGCACGCGCATGGGGAAGCGGCAGCGGTTTTCCAGCGAACCGCCGAATTCGTCGGTTCGTTTGTTGCTGTGGGGAGAGAGAAAGCTGTGCAGCAGATAGCCGTGGGCAAAGTGCACCTCCACAAGGTCGAAGCCTGCTTCAAGAGCCCGGCGCGCGCCGTCGACGAACTTGTCTGTCATGTCATCCATGTCCTGCCTGGTCATGGCCCGCGGGTGGCTGTTCACGGCCGCGCAGGGAATGGCTGAGGGGGCGAGGGGCACAAGAGAAGTGACGGCTTCGGTGGCCTGCCTGCCGGCATGATAGAGCTGCGCGCCTATGAGGCCTCCGGCATCGTGCACGGCACGGCAGAGCGCGGAGAGTCCGGGCACAAAGTCGTCGGAGTAAATGCCGAGCTGAGAGGGCAGTCCGGCGCCTTCCGGCGACACGGCTATGGAACCGGTGACTATGAGCGCCACGTCCCGGCGTGCGCGCTCTTCAAAGAAGCGTATGAGTCGTTCGCTTACCTTGCCGCCTTTGTGGGCCATGCCGTTTTCCATGGGAGCCATGATGAAACGGTTTTTCAGCAAGAGGCTGCCTATGCGGAGGGGAGAAAACATGTCTGTCATGGACGATCCTTGGTAAGAGGTGTCGGAAACGATGCTGTTTCCGATGCATTTTTCGTGCCAAAAACAGACCAAAAACGGACGTCGCGTGCCGGAGACGAAAAAAATCTCGTACAGAGAAGGAATCCGCCGCCTTGCGCGTCCTTTCCCACCGTGCTAATCTCCGCTCGTTCCCGACCCTCTCCCTTGTACTTCAACCCGGCCTTCGGCCAGTGACGAACATGTCCGAATCCTCTGAAAAGAAAGGCAAGTCCATTTTATACGATTACGGCGAAGCGCTGCTCGTGGCAGTGGTGCTGGCTCTCATCATCCGCACCTTTTTGTTTCAGGCCTATACCATTCCTTCCGGCTCCATGCTTCAGACCGTGCAGATAGGCGACTATGTTCTGGTCAACAAGTTCGTGTACGGCGTGAAGATTCCCTTTACCGACAAGTATCTGTTCCGCGGAGCCGATCCCAAGATCGGCGACATCATCGTGTTCAAGTATCCCCGCGACCCCGGCACCGACTACATCAAGCGCGTGGTGGGGCTGCCCGGCGACGTCATCGAAATGCGCAACAAGCAGTTCTACCGCAACGGCGAGCCCGTGAAGGAAGACTACATTCAGCAGCTCTATCCCGACGTCATCGGCAGACTGGACAACATAGGGCCCGTGACCGTTCCTGAGGATTCCTACTTCGTCATGGGCGACAACCGCGACAACTCCGAAGACTCCCGTGCCTGGGGCTGCGTGCCGCGTTCCTACATTCACGGCAAGGCCTGGCGCATCTACTGGTCGTGGGACGGCGATACCCATACGCCGCGGCTCAGCCGTCTCGGTCATCTCGTCAAATAGCAAGCTTCCCTTTTTCCCGCTTCATGCGGGCAGTCTCTCCCGGGGCTCTCCTCGGGAGAGACGTTGTTTTTTCTGACATACCAAGGACGTTTACGTGCAGCGTATTCCCGAACCTTTGAAAAATCTCGTGGACCAGCTCGCCCGTCTGCCCGGGCTCGGGCCGAAGTCCGCCATGCGCGCCGCCATGACCCTGCTCAAGTGGCCCGAAGCCGAAGTCCGGCGGCTGGGCAAGGGCGTGTACGAGCTGCGGGACACCCTCCATCTGTGCAGCCGCTGCGGCGGCCTTTCGGATTCCGACCCCTGCCCCATCTGTTCCGATCCGGAACGCGACGAAAGTCAGCTTTGCCTCGTGGCCGAATGGGACAGCATGCTCACCATGGAGGAGGGCAATTTCTACAAGGGCTACTACATGATACTCGGCGGTCTTCTCGCGCCCCTCGACCACAGTCCGGCCGAAACGCTGGAAATGGACCGTCTGCGCTCCCGTCTTGCCGAAGGCAGGGTGAAGGAGCTCATTCTTGCCCTCGGCGCCACGGCCGAGGCCGAGGCCACGGCCACCTTCGTCAAGGAACAGGTGAGCGCCCGCTTTCCCGATGTGCGCGTCACCCGTCTTGCCCAGGGCATTCCGCTGGGCGCCGAAGTGAAGTACATGGACAGGGAGACGCTGCGCCAGTCGCTGCGCTATCGTCAGGCCCTGTAGCGGCGTTTTCGACCGCACGTTTGCCGGACGTTTTCCGGCCCCCTTGAAAAATTCATCCAGGAGACATCATGGCCTTCTATTTTGCACCCCGCGAGGCAAGAACCACGCTGACCTGCCCGGAATGCGGCAAACCTCTGGACATACGCCGCACCTGCCATGAAGCGTACATGCAGTGCTCCTCCTGCCGTCGTACCTTCAAGCTGACGCAGTTCATCAGTCAGATGGACGACGTGATGGAAGAATTTCTCGAACGGCTGTACGCCGACCGCGTGTAGCCTCTTTTGCGGAAGGCGCCCATGAGCGGCGTTTTCCGTCCAAGGAGCATTCATGAGTTCTCGACGCACTCTTTTTTCGGCCTTCCAGCCGCTTGTGGACATAGCGCTTTTCATTCTCTTCAACACGGCGCTTTTCTTTGTCGCCAGACTGGCGCTTCTTCATTTTCTTCTGCCCGACATCACCGAGCATGGCCATATTCCCCATGCGCTCTACATCGGTCTCAAGTTCGACGCCCGCATGGCGGTGTTCATGACGCTGCCTCTGGCCTTCTGCCTGCTCTGGCCCCGTCTTGAGCGCGCCGTTTCCAAGGAGGGGCCGTCCGCGGCGCGGCGCGTGCTCTGTCTCGTCACGGGGCTCATGGCCGCGGGCGCCATGCTCGTCTATATTTTCGACTTCGGATTTTTCTTCTATCTGCATCAGCACATCGACATGGGCGCCAGAGTCTTTCTGGAAGATCCTTCCGAATCCGTGCGCATGGTGTGGCAGAGCTATCCCGTCATCGTCATCGTGATCGCCTTTGCTGCGGCGGTTGCGCTGTACGTGTGGATCCTGACCAGGTTCCTGCGTTCCCACGCGGCTTTTCCCATCCGTCCGAAAAGCGGAGGCGAAGGCTGCTCCCGCAAGTGGCGCGCCCTTGTCACGGTGCTCTCGCTCGTCATGCTCTTCATCGTGGGCTACGGACAGATAAGCTCCAATTTCTTCCCCCTGCGCTGGAGCAATGCCTATTTCAGCGCCGACAAGAACATCGCCATCCTTGCCGTGAACCCCATCCAGAATCTGTACGACACGCGCAACTACGGCAAGGCCATACCTCCGAACGTGGAGGCCACCCGCGAGGCATGGCCCCGCATGGCCGAATATCTGCGCCTGCCGGAAGGAACGCCCCCCCTCACCTACGTGCGGCACTTCCCCGGCAGGGACATGGCAAAGCGTCCGAACATCGTCATTCTCATCATGGAGTCGCTCTGCTGGGAGCGCACGTCCCTTGCGCCGTCCATGCCCGCATCGCTGGGCAAGGACATAGACCCTACGCCGTTCCTTAAGGAACTTGCTCCCAAGTGTCTGTATTACCCCAATTTCTACGCACCCACGCGCACCACGGCAAGAGCCGTGTTCACCACCATAAGCGGCGTGCCGGACGTGAATCACTCCGGCGGCACCACCTCGCGCAATCCCAAGCTGGTGGATCAGTCCTCCGTGCTCAACGAGTTCTCGGGGTACGAAAAATACTACATGATAGGCGGCAACGCCAACTGGGCCAACATCCGCGGCATGCTTCAGCACAACGTGGAGGATCTGCATCTTCTGGAGGAATCGGCCTGGGAAGCCCCCAATACCGACGTGTGGGGCGTGTCTGACATCGCCATGTTCCGCGAGGCCGTGGATGTGCTCTCGAACAGCCGCAAGCCCTTCATCTCCGTCATCCAGTCCGCCTCCTTCCATCGCCCCTACACCATTCCCGACGACAACGAAGGCTATGTCTCCCCGCCCGATCCGTCGCCCGAGGCCCTTGCCTGGTACGGCTACGAGAACGCGGATGAATATCGTTCCCTGCACCTTTCCGATCACGCTCTGCGCCGCTTCTTCGACAAGGCCTCGAAGCAGCCGTGGTTCAACGACACGGTGTTCGTCATCTTCGGCGATCACGGACTCAACTTCAACTCCACCAACATCACGCCCGCCGTGCGCGCCTGCAATCTTCAGGCCTGGCACGTGCCGCTTCTCATCTATGCGCCGGGCGGACAGGTGAAGCCCGGCGTGAATCCGGCCCCGCACATTCAGCCCGACGTGCTGCCTTCCATGGCCTACCTTGCCGGACTGGATTTCTATACCAACACCCTGGGCCGCAATCTGTTCGATCCCGCCAATGATGCCGATGCGGTGGCTTTCATCAGCGATACCGACAGCGTGCATTATCTCATCGGGGACGGCTATGTGTATGCCGTGCGTCCTTCGGGCAATGCCCTGTACCGTCTCGATGAGCGCACCCCGGACAACAACGCCCGCGACCTTTCCGCCGAGCAGCCGGAAAGAGCGGCAGCCATGCGCCGGGAACTCATGGATTTCTACTATACTTCGCAGTACCTTCTGCACAACAACGGCAAGGAGCACGTCGCCGATGCCCGCCGTGCCGCGGAAGGCGCGGCAGGAAAGTAGGCCATGAAGACGGTGACCATTCATACCGACGGCTCCTGCCTCGGCAATCCCGGCCCGGGCGGCTGGGCCGCCGTGCTCACCTGCGAGGGAGCAAACGGCCCGGCGCGTCGTGAAATGAGCGGCGGATTTGCCCGTACCACGAACAACCGCATGGAGATTCTTGCCGTGCTGGAAGCGCTCGGCGCGCTCAGGGAACCCTGCATCGTCGAGCTCTATACTGATTCCCAGTATGTGGCGAAGGCCATCAAGGATCGCTGGCTTGCGGGGTGGCTGCGCAACAACTGGCTGACCTCGGCAAAGAAGCCCGTGAAGAATCAGGATTTGTGGAAGAGAATGCCTCCGCTGCTTTCGCGTCATGAGGTGCACTTTCACTGGCTCAAGGGACACGCGGGGCACAAAGAAAACGAGCGCTGCGACGAGCTGGCCAGAACGGAAGCCTCGCGCAGGGATCTTCCCGAGGATGCCGGATTTTCCGAAGGAATATGAGCAGGCGGCGTGTCGGAAAGGGCGTTTTTCCGGAGGCGCTCTTTCCGGCGCGTCGGGCCTGGATCGGCGGAAAGGGCTTTTGCCCGTGGGCTCAGTGCCGGCATTGCGCCGGTACGCCTGTTTCTGCGCGAGCTTCAGCGACGTGCGGAAGAACTGAGAAAAACAGGGACGTCGCAGGGGCTGCTTGTCCTGCCCCCTGTCCTGTGTTATATTCGTGACGTTATGACCAGACGTGAATGGAAAATACGCGCGACGGCCCGGCTTGCCGGAACGGAAGCTCCGGCGGCGGTTGCCGCTCTTCTGCTTTGTCATGTGCTCGGCATAGACAAGGTGGCGCTTGTGGCCCATTCCGAAGAGACGGTCCCCCCCGAGGCCGGGGCACGACTTGACGCGCTTGTGGAACGTCGTCTTGCCGGCGAGCCCGCAGCCTATCTCCTGGGCCGTCGAGAATTTTTCGGTCGTGATTTTCTTGTAGACTCCAGCACGCTGATCCCCCGCCCCGAAACGGAGCATCTTGTGGAAGAGGCGCTGGAGTTTTTTCATGCCCGCAGGGATGTCCGCTTTCTCGATCTCGGCACCGGCAGCGGCTGCATTGCCGTGACGCTCGCGGCGGAACGCCCCACGTGGCGCGGAGCGGCCGTGGACATATCGCCGCAGGCCCTGGCCGTGGCCCGGAAGAACGCCGAACGGCACGGTGCGGCGGAGGCCGTGACGTTTTTTGAGGCCGACTTTACGGAGCCCTTGCCTTTTGCTCCCCGCAGCTTCGACCTCGTCGTCTCCAACCCTCCCTACATAAGCGAAGAAGAATATGCCGGTCTTGATCCCGGCGTCAGGAATTTTGAGCCGCGCTCTGCGCTCGTGCCCGGACCGGAAGGTCTGGAACATCCCCGCGCAGTGGAAGCGGCGGCCCGCGCCCTGCTGAAGGAAGGCGGCCTGCTGCTCATGGAGCATGGGTACCTTCAGGGCGAAGCGTGCCGGGCATTGTGTTCGGACGCCTACTGGATGGATATGCGCACGGGACGCGACCTTGCCGGAAAGGATCGATATCTTTTCGCGGTGAGGCGTTCTGGCGTATAAACCCCCGGCCTTACCGGGGAAGCCGCGGCGGAATGTTCCGCCGGGCGCTTGGGAGATTGTCGTCATGCCCCAGACCACTCTTGGCGGAACTGTCAGATGCAAGGGGATTTCCCTTCATTCCGGTCATGAAGTCAGCGTGGAGTTCCGACCTGCTGCGGAAGACTCCGGCATTGTTTTTCATATTCATTCCGAGGACGGCGTGCATCTGCTCTCGCCCCGTCCCGAAGCGGTGAGCACCACGGAACTTGCCACCACCGTCACCGACGGCAAGGTGAGCGTCTCCACCATAGAGCACGTGCTCGCCGCTTTGAACGGCCTTGCCGTGGACAACGTGGAAGTGCACGTTTTCGGCGGAGAGGCTCCCATTCTCGACGGTTCGGCCATGGTCGTGGTGGATGCCCTGCTCAGCGTCGGGCTTCGTGCGCAGAGCGCGCCCCGGCGCGTGGCCAGGCTCACGCGGGAATTTTCGCTGGAAAAGGACGGAAAATCCATTGTGGCCCGTCCCTTCGACGGATTTCGCGTGGACTACACCATTCGCTTTCCCAGCCCTGTCATCGGCGAGCAGCACTTTGCCCTGACCGTCACGCCGGAAACGTTTGAAAAGGAAGTGGCTCCCGCCCGTACCTTCGGCTTTCTGAAGGAAGTGGAATATCTGCACAGCCGCGGTCTTGCCCGCGGAGGTTCGCTGGAAAACGTGGTGGTCGTGGGCGACGACGGCGTTCTCAACAAGGAGGGGCTGCGCTTCCCCGACGAGTTCGTGCGTCACAAGATGCTGGATTTCATCGGCGACATGGCCATGCTTGGCCGTCCATTGCTTGGCGACTTCACGGTTTCCTGCTCCGGGCACGGGCACAACAACGCCTTTCTGCGCGAGCTTGTGCGGGGAGAGGGGCTTCTGGAAGACGTGGAGCGATGACTGCCTGAAGACGCGCCGCTTTTGATTGTCGGCTCGGCCGAAACGCGGACGGGCAGGAGGCGTGTCAGACGGCCATGTTCCGTCAGGACATATGAAAAAAGGGAGCGGCCGAAGCCGCTCCCTTTTCTGTCTGTTCCGAGGGGCGAGGCGTTCGCTTCATGCCCGTGTGCCCGAGCTTCTGCAGGCATGTACCGATCCGCCGTCTCCGGTCGGCGCGCTAGGCTCTTGCCTTGAGCTCGGCGTTCAGCAGGTACAGGCTTCGCGCGTCTTCGCCGAAAAGATCGAATTTCGCGATGAGGTCTCCGGTATTTTTTTCTTCTTCTCCCTGTTCGGCAATGAACCATTCCATGAACTGGCAGGTGCGGAAGTCGTCGGCGTCGCGGGCTTCCCGGTAAATGGCATGAATGAGTTCCGTGATGTGCTGCTCATGTCTGAGCGTGGCGGCAAGCGGTTCCCTGTTGTCCTTGAAGTCCGTAATCGGGGCCGCAATGGGGGCGAATTCCACGGCTGTTCTGTTGTCCTGAAGATATTTCAGAAATTTCAGGGCGTGCCCCTGTTCTTCACGCGCCTGCTCTTCAAACCAGTGACTGAAGCCGTCCAGACTCCTGCCCTGGTAGAATCCGGCTATGGCCAGATAAAAGTAGGCGGAGTAGAGTTCCTGGTTGATCTGTTCCTTCAGCAGGGCTTCCACCTGTGGATCCATGATGCCTCTCCTTTGTTGCGGACGGCGCGGAATTGCGCCTTCCCATTCCAATAGGTAGAGGCTTTTTTATGAGTTGTCATGAATGAGAGGGAAAATACTCATGCCCTGACAGACTATAGGAGTAACGAATTCAGACTTTCGGGCGCAGAGGGCCGTAGCGCCAGGAGGCCGTCGCTCCTCCGTCAGCGAGAATGTCCGCTCCGGTGATGAAGGCGCCTCTTTCGCTCAGCAGCAGTTCCGCCACGTTGGCAATTTCATCGGCCGTGCCGGGACGCTTGGCGGGGCAGCGGGTGAACATGTCCTTGTAGAAGTCGCCGCGGGGACCGTTGAATTCATCCACGGCAAGAGGCGTGACGATGATGCCGGGAGAAATGGAGTTGATGCGCGCTCCTCTTTCACCCCATTTCACGGCTTCCGCCATGACGCGTTTTACGTTGCAGCGCTTGGCAAGCTGATAGGCATGCAGGCTGTCACGGATGTTTTCCGGTCGCAGCACGTCAAGCTCGAGCAGCCTGTCAGCAGGAGTAAGGGCAAGCTCTTCGTCCACGGCATCGCCCAGGGCGGGAAGCCTGTGGCCGGACTGGCTGGAAATGGTGACTCCGGCGCCGCCTTCGGCAATGACTTTTCCCACTTCTTCAAGAAGCATGGCCGTGCCGTACAGATCCACGGCGAGAATGCTTTCAATGGAAGCCTGACTCGGCGATACGCCGGCGGCGTTTATGAACGTGACGAGCCTGCCATGGGACAGAGCGCCGTCGATGAGGCGCAGAACGCAGTCGCGGGAAGCAATGTCCACGTGTGCCGCAGTCGCGTCGAATCCGGCGTCGAGCAGAATTGCAGCCGTCTTCCTCGCGTTTTCTTCCTTGTTGTCCGCCACGATGATTTTTTTGCCGTACCCCGTGCGTCTGGCTATGGCCATGCCTATTTGTCCGGCTCCGGTCAGCATTACGACATCTTTCATGGATGAGTCTCCTTTTCAGGGTGTCAGATGTTCGAGTCGTTATGTCGTAGTCCCGACAGGCTGCGGCTGACAGGTGCAATGCTGCCTTTTTCTTGTCTTTTTCTCTCACCGACAGAACAGACGGCTCAGAGAGGCGGCATGAAGGGGAAGCGTGTGCGCACACCTTTGACGCAACGGCGGATAAGGCTTACACCTGAACTTTATTTCTTATGAGGTCAGGTGAACAATGGCGCTTTTTACAGGTCTTCCCGCATCAAAAAAACACGTGCTGCTTTTCATGGCCATGCTCAACTTCGGTTCCACGGTGGCCATGCAGGGCTGGACCATGCTGTATAACAACTTCGTGGTGAACTACGCCGGGCTTACCCCCGCACAAAGCGGTCTTGTGCAGGGTCTGCGCGAGCTGCCCGGCCTTATGGGCGTCACGCTCATTCTTTTTCTCTTTTTCATCAAGGAGCATCGGCTGGCGGCGCTCTCCGTCATGGCGGCGGGACTCGGCACCATGCTCACGGGCTTTTTTCCCTCCTTCGTGCCCATCATCTTCACGAGCATGCTCATGTCTTTCGGCTTCCATTATTTCGAGGCCATGAACAACTCGCTGGCCATACAGCACTTCGACCTCAGGCAGACGCCCATCGTGATGGGACGGCTCCGCGGACTGGTGGCGGGCGGCAGTCTCATGATTTCCGTGTTCGTGTTCATCTTTTCCGAAAAGCTGAGCTTTGTGTGGCTGTTCTTCGTGCCCGGAGCCGTAGGACTTCTGCTCGGATTTCTCGGACTCGTCCATCCGCTCACGGGAAGCAGCGCGCCCAGACAGCGCAAAAGAATGCTTCCGCAGAAGCGCTACTGGCTCTTTTACGTGCTCAATCTCCTCATGGGCGGACGGCGCATCGTGTTTTCGGTGTTCGCCGTGTTTCTCATGGTGGAGCAGTTCGGCTTTTCCGTGCGCAGCGTGTCGCTCATGTTCATGTTCAACTATGCCGTGAACTGGCTGTTCAATCCCATGGTGGGAAAGATCATCAACCGGCTCGGCGAACGGCGTCTCATGACCATAGAATACATTGCGGCATTCATCATATTCATGGGCTACGCCACGACGAAGAACGAGTATCTCATCGTGCTTCTCTATGTGTTCGACAGTCTGACCTTCAACTTTTCCATTGCGGTGCGCACCTTCTTCCAGAAGATTGCCTTCCCTGAAGACGCCGCGCCCAACATGGCCATTGCCCAGACCATCAACCATATTCCCGCCGTGACCATTCCCGCCGTCGGCGGCTGGATGTGGACGAGCTTCGGCTATCAGTCCGTGTTTCTTTTCGGAGCCGGACTTACGGTGATGTCCCTTCTGCTCGCACAGCTTGTAGACAGGGAAATCCGCATGAAAAACACACAGACAAGGGGACAGCATGAATAAGCAGTTCTGGGCCATGGTCACGGGCCGCGAGCCCGCGGACGTGCGCATCGACAACGTGCGCATCGTGGACGTGTTCAGCGGAGAGATTCGGGAAGGTTCCGTGAGCATGGGGATGGGCCGCATTCTCGGCCTTGGTCCCTTTGAAGCAAGGAAGGTCGTGGACGGCAAAGGCCGCTGGCTTCTGCCCGGTCTTATCGACGGCCATGTGCACATTGAGTCCTCCATGCTCTGCCCGGCGCGCTTTGCCGAGCTTGTGCTGCCCTTCGGCACCACTACCGTGGTGGCCGATCCGCATGAGATCGCCAACGTGAAGGGCATGGAGGGCATACGCTACATGCTGGAGGCGTCGAAGGATCTTCCGCTCGATGTGCGCATCATGCTGCCTTCCTGCGTGCCTGCGCTTCCCGTGGAGGACGCCGGGGCCGTGCTGCGCGCCGAAGACATCGCGCCGCTGCTTTCCGAGGAAAGAGTGGGAGGTCTTGCGGAAATGATGAACGTCCCCGGCCTCATGGCCGGAGATGACGACGTGCTGGAAAAAATGGCCGTGACGCGTGCCGCGGGCAAGGTCATAGACGGCCATTCTCCTCTGGTGTCCGAGGAGACGCTGGAGGCCTGCGCGGCCCTCGGCATAGGCACCGATCATGAATGCACCACGGTGGCGGAGCTGGAAGCGCGCGTGGCCTGCGGCATGTATGTGCTTCTGCGCGAAGGCTCGGCTTCGCGGGATCTTCTGCACCTTCTGCCCGGACTTACGCCGGCCAATCAGCGCCGTTGTCTTTTCTGCACCGACGACAGGCATCCCTCCGATATTCTTGAGAGGGGACACGTCATCAACAACGTGCGCATGGCCGTTCGCTTCGGGCTTGATCCGGTGAGCGCCGTGCGCATGGCCACGCTGAATGCCGCGGAATGCTACGGTCTGAGAGACCGCGGCGGCATTGCGCCGGGACGTCGCGCCGATCTTGTGCTTGTGGAGGATTTGAAGGATTTTCGGGTGCTTTCCTGCTGGGCAAAGGGCGAGCTTGTGGCCGAAGAAGGCAGCATGCTGCGGGCTCTGCCCGTGCGCGACGCCGGAGATCTGTGCTCCAGCGTGGAGCTTGCCCCGCTGCCGGAGCGTCCGTTTTCCGTGCGCGTGCCTTCGGGAAGGGCGAGAGTCATCGGTCTTCGTGCCCATTCCCTCATCACGGACTGCCTGCAGCGTTCCGTGAAGACGGGGCCGGACGGCGAGGTGGAGCTTGCCGACAATCCCGGACTTCTGAAAATTGCCGTGCTGGAACGCCATCATGCCACCGGAAAGATGGGCGTGGGCCTGCTCGACGGCAAATACGGCCTGAAGAACGGGGCCATCGCCACCACCATTGCCCACGACTCGCACAACATCGTGGTGGCGGGCGACAGCGAGGCGGACATGCTTGTCGCCGTGCGCGAGGTGGAGAAGATGCAGGGCGGCATCGTCATGGTGTCGGGGGGCCGGGTGATCGCCGAGCTTCCGCTGCCCGTCGGCGGACTCATGAGCGAGAGACCGGCCGCGGAGGTTTCCGCAAGGCTGAACGAACTTCTGGCCCTTGCCTCGTCGCACTACCACATATGGGAAGGGGCGGATGCCTTCATGACGCTGAGCTTTCTGGCGCTGCCCGTCATTCCCAGTCTCAAGCTCACGGCCCGGGGCCTCTTCGACGTGGACCGGTTCACCTTTGTGGACGTGGACGCCTCGCGCTGAGGCATCGCCGTCGGCTTTCGTGATCTGGCTTCGTGCACTGCTAGGCTGCACGCATCCGGGGCGGGAGCGTCTTGCGTCTCTCCGTGAAAAGGGCATGAAAAACGGCCCGCGCGCAGGCTGCGCGCGGGCCGTTCGCGTGTTTTGAAGCAGCAATCAGTTCAGCACGGGCATGGGGCCGAAGCAGGATTCATAGCGGGTCTGGAATTCTTCCTGCGTGAAGGTGTGAAGCTGGGTGCCGTACTGCTCCACGCAGAAGCTGGCCGTCACCGTGCCGAGTCTGGCGGAAAAGGCCATGCCCATGCCGTGGTGCAGTCCCTTGAGCAGGCCCGCACGGTAGGCGTCGCCCGCGCCGGTGGGATCGGACACGTTTTCCACGGGCACCGCGGGCACCTCGTAGGGACGGGCGTCCTTGTGCAGAATGACGGAACCCTTGCCGCCGAAGGTGACGATGAGAAATTCGACGCGGTCGAGCAGGGATTCGCGGGTGAAGCCGGTCAGTTTTTCGATGCGGTCGATTTCGTAGTCGTTGCCTATGAGCACGTGTGCGCCGGTAAGCGCGGAGGTGAGCTGATCTCCGCCGAGCACGGTGATCTGCTGGCCGGGATCGAAGATGTAGGGAATGCCGTGCTCCCGGTAGAAGGCGGGCAGATTTACCATGTCATCCACATTGCCGGGAGCCACGAGGCCCCAGTCTCCCTTGTTCACGGCAGGCGTTTTTTCCGGAAAGACGGGCGTCTTCATGGCCGAGGGAGAGAAGGCGTTGATCTGGTTGCTGCTTTTGTCGGTCATGATGTAGCAGCAGGCCGTGAAGTCGCTTTCGTCGGTCTTGATGCCGGAAAGGTCGATGCCCATGGAGGCAAGGCGGCGGCCGTAGCCTTCAAAGTCCTTGCCCACCGTGCCGTAAATGGCGGAGCGTTCGCCGAGCAGCGCAAGGGAATAGGCAATGTTGCCCGCCGTGCCGCCCATTTTTTCCTCAAGGCGGTCGATGGGGAAGGAAACGTTCAGGAAGTGCAGCTTTTCAGGAAGAATATGATCTTCAAAGTGGCCGGGAAAGGTCATGATGCGGTCAAAGGCGAGAGAACCGGAAAGGTGAATCATGCATGGCTCCGTAGGTAGGTTCCCATGCCGTTCGGCATGGCGTTTCTTCTGTTTTTAACGGCAGGATGGAGGGTTTGCAAGTATGTCTTCCCCTTCGGCGCGGGGAGAGGACAGAGTTCCGCGGAAGAGCGGGCGAAGAGGAGGCCTCTGCCGGGCGGAATGCGCGCTGACCTTTGCCGGTCGTTTTCAGAAAGGCTCACGGAACAGTGTTGCAGGCGCTTGGGGGAGACGGTGTTTTTGGGGGGCGGTAGGCTTTCGGAGGAAGACGGAGCGTGCGGCTTGTGTTTCTTTAGATAATTTGATATCAAAATAGTTGCGCACGAATGGAGGAGAGGCCGCGCTGTCGCGTGGCTTTTTTCGCGAGGCGCGCGGCATGCCGGGAACAAAATAACTGTTGATTTGCGCTGTTGAAAATAGGATGATTTCCCGCGCAGACAGCGGAAGGCACGCGCCGGTTCTTGTCATGGTCTGCAACGTTTCGGGAATGCCCGGCAAAACTGTGGGGGTTGCCGCCGGAACGGACGAGTATTCTGGAGAGAAGCAATGAGAAGGACGGAAAAGACAGACCGTGCCATGGCCATACTGGCGCTTTTGAAGAAGCGTTACCCCGTGCCGGAAACCATGCTCGTTCATGAAAACCCGTGGGAACTTCTGGTGGCCACGGTGCTGGCCGCGCAGTGCACCGACGCCCGCGTGAACACCATAACGCCCGGGCTGTTCCGTCGCTGGCCCGATCCGGCCTCGCTGGCTCTGGCCACGCAGGAAGAACTTGAAGAAGTGATACGCCCCACGGGCTTTTATCACAGCAAGGCGAAGAACCTGCTCGGCGCGGCAAAACGTGTGACCGAGGTTTTCGGCGGCGAAGTGCCCCATACCATGGAAGAGCTCATAACGCTGCCCGGCGTGGCCAGAAAGACGGCCAACGTGGTGCTGTGGGGCGGTTTCGGCATCAATCAGGGGCTGGCCGTTGACACGCACGTCAAAAGGCTTTCCTTCCGTCTGGGACTTACGAAGAATACCGAGCCTGTGAAGATAGAACAGGATCTCATTAAAATTTTTCCCCGCGAGGAATGGGGAGATGTGAATCACCGGCTGGTCTGGTTCGGGCGTGACGTGTGCACGGCGCGAAGCCCCTCCTGCGATGCCTGCGAGCTTGCGCCGCTGTGTCCGAAGAACGGCGTGAAGACTTCTTCCGGCAGGGCGTCGCGGGGATGACGCCGGGCTGATGCGCCGTCATCGTTTTTCTCTCCCGTCATCGCGCGTCGTCGCATTGCCTGGCGGGGGCTCGACCATTCCGTTTTCAGGGAGCGTCGGCGTTGTCGGCGCGTTTCACGGATCATTCGATTTTACAGGGGGGGGCGTTTCGACGTTCCGCCCGTCTCATAAGGAAGGAAGTATCATGAAAAAGCGTTATGCCGGCCTGGCGCTGGCGGCCTGTCTTTCTCTTGCTGCGGGATGCGCTCCGCAGAACTGCCGCATGGTGGAGGCCCTGGACGGCGGGCAGTTTGTGGCCATGTCCCGGGCCATGCGTCCCGTGATGCTGAAAAAGAACATGGTGGACAAGAACGGCGACTGGTATTCTCCCATGTTTCCTTCCCGTCCTTCCGACGCGGGAAAGACGCTGGTGGACAGACTTTCCCCGGCCTTTCGCTTCCCCGGGTCCAGACTGGCCGTGGCGCCTACGTTCCGGGCCATGCTCACGCCCGACGCGAAGGTGAAGTTTGAGGACAACAGGGCCGTCATCGAGCAGGGCATGAGCCGTGTGACGCTGGAGCTTGTGGCCGTGACCGACTGGAACAACGACGGCGTCGACGACTGGCTGGTGAACTGCCGCGTGGGATACGCCGACACCCCGCAGCGTTTTCGGGAATATTATCTCGTCGTCATCGACCTGACCTCGCCCGTGCTCAAGCCGTATGTGCTCATGGTGCTTGATCATGTCTACAGCCGCGTGACCGTCCGCAATGATGCGTCGGGCGGAGAGCTGGCGGAAACCAACGTCATGGAATTCATGCAGGGGCAGTCCACCATGACGGAAGCGGCGGACAGCCGCACCGTTCACCGGAAGCTGGAGGAGGGCTCTTCGCTGAAGCAGACCTCCCTGAGTCATTGACGAAAGCGCGGGGGAGCCATGCCCGATTCCTGCGTCGTTTTTGCCCGAAGGCAGCGCATCAGAGCCCTGTGGAGGCCGCTGCTTCTGCTCGCCCTCATGCTCGCCCTTGTCTGGTGGTTCGTGGATACGGCTTCGGAACAGTACCGCTGGCAGTGGTATCGGGTATGGCGTTATGTGGGCGTATGGGATGAGGGAGAGTTCCGCCCCGGCGTTCTTCTTGAGGCGCTCGGCGTGACCTTTCAGCTTACGCTGGCTTCTCTTGCCCTGTCCCTTGTCTGGGGAGCGCTGCTTGCCGCCATGCGTCTTTCGGCTTCTCCCGTGGCCAGACTTCTTTCCACGCTCATGCTCGGGCTTTTGCGCAACACACCGCTGCTCATGCAGCTTTTCATGGTGTACTTCGTGGCTGCTCCCGTGCTCGGCGTGGGCCCCTTCACGGCGGCGGTGCTTGCGCTCGGGCTGTTCGAGGGGGCGTACATTGCGGAAATTTTCCGCGCCGGCATCATGGGCGTGCCGCGCGGACAGTGGGAAGCGGCGATGAGTCTGGGCATGCCCGTGGGCATGGCGGCAAGACTCGTCGTGATTCCGCAGGCGCTCAGGCAGTCCCTTCCCGCGCTGGCCGGACAGATGGTATCGCTCATCAAGGACACTTCGCTTGTGAGTGCCATTGCCGTGGCCGACCTTACCATGCGCACGCGCGTGGTCATTACCGACACGTTTTTGAGCTTTGAACTGTGGCTGCTCGCCGCGGCCGTCTACCTCGTTCTCACGTCGCTGGTCAGCATTCCTGCCCGGCTCATGGAACGAAAGGAGCAATCATGAAACGCTTTTTCACCGTTTTTCTTCTGGCGCTGACGCTGGCCTTCTGCCTGCCTTTTTCCGGACACGCGGCTTCGCGCGACAGCGTCATAGACAAGGTCGTGCAGCGCGGCACGCTGCGCGTGGGTTTCTCCTCTTTTGTTCCGTGGGCCATGCAGGACAAGGAGGGCCAGTACATCGGCTTTGAAATCGACGTGGCGGATCGCCTGGCCTCTGATCTCGGCGTCAAGCTGCAGCTTGTGCCCACGAGCTGGGACGGCATCATTCCCGCGCTTCTTTCCGGCAAGTTCGACGTCATCATCGGCAGCATGAGCATCACCCCTCAGCGCCTTTTGTCCGTGAACTTTTCCATCCCCTATGATCACGCCTATGTGGACCTGACCCTGAACAGGGAAAAGTCGGCATCCATCGGCAGGCTTGAGGATCTGAACAGGGAAGACGTGATCATCGCCGTGCGTACCGGTACCACGGCCGCTGCCGCGGCGGCAAAGCTCTTCCCGAAGGCCTCGCTGCGCATGTTCAACGATGAGGCTCCCGCCGTGGAGGAAGTGCTTTCGGGCCGGGCCCATGCCTTTGTGTCCAGCGCGCCTCTGCCCGCCATGGAAACCTTGAAGCACGGCGACGTGCTGGTGCAGAAGTTTGAAACGGGCCTTGCCATGCAGCCCGTGGCCTTTGCCGTGCCCAAGGGCGACTTCGACACGCTCAACGTCTTCGACGGCTGGATTCGCCTTGTGGAAGAGGAAGGCTGGCTTCAGGATCGCCGCAACTACTGGTTCAAGTCGGACGCATGGCAGAGCAGGCTCAACTGAACCGCATTCCCGGTTATGTCGGGGAGCGTTCCTGGCGCGCGCTGAATTCCTGGGACTTCGTGCTGGCGCTTGCTGCCGTGATTCTTGTTGCGGCGTTCTGCTGGCGCTCCGCGAGCGTGACGCGGCATGAGTGGGACTGGGGAGCGATGCTTCCGTACATCGTTTCGCGCGACGCTTCCGGTTCGTGGCGTGCGGGAATGCTCCTTACGGGGCTTTTCGGCACGCTCCGGCTCGGCTTCTGGTCTCTTGTGGTCGCGCTCGCGTCCGGCGCTCTTGTGGGGGCGCTTTCCGCCAATCAGCGGGGCCTTGCGGCATGGCCTGCCGCCATCTACATCACGGTGCTGCGCAACACGCCTCCTCTGGTACTGCTTTTTCTCGTCTATTTTTTTGCGGGCTCCTTCTTCACGGAACCGTTTCTTCAGCTTGAGTCTGCCGTCGCCTCTCTGCCTTCGTGGGCGCAGTCTCTGTGCGACTCGCTTTTTGCCCCGGCAGGTCAGACGGATCGCATGGCCGCTGCCGTGCTTACGCTGGGACTGTATTCCGGGGCCTATGTGGCGGAAATCGTGCGTGGTGCGCTGGAGGCCGTGGACAAGACGCAGTGGGACGCCGCGGCCTCGCTCGGCATGAACGGATGGCAGCAGATGCGCTGGATCATCGCGCCGCAGGCCTTCCGCCTCATGCTGCCGCCGCTTACGGGGCAGTGCATTTCCGTGTTCAAGGAAACGGCGCTGGCTTCGGCCATTTCCCTTCCCGAGCTCACCTTTCAGAGCCTTGAGGTCATGGCCGTTTCCCGCATGACCTTTGAACTTTGGATCGTGACCGCGGCCATGTACCTCGGCGTTTCCTGCTTCTGGGCGTGGCTCGGACGCCGCATGGAGCGGCGGGGGTTCCGACGCCGGAGCGCTTCCGCCGGCTGAGGGTAGACGAGGCCCCGCAGAGCGCAAATCTCGCTTCCCCCATGCTTCTAAAAAAAGCGTCCGGACGGAATTCCCCGCCCGGACGCTTTTTTTAGATCTTCGGTATCTGCGGAAGCCAAAGCGGCCCGCCTTGTTAGCATTTCGGCACGGAAGCGGAAGCAGCGGAAACAGAACGCCGCCCGTGTTGCGGGCGCCTCTGCCTTTGCTTTTTCAGAGTCCTCAATGCCCGAAACTTGCCTGCGTGAAAATGCCCCGGCAGAACTGCCGAACATTGTCGTTCAGGCTCCTGGCCATACGACTACCCGTTGTTCCGATAAAAGTTTTCGGAAAGAGGATGGGGGCGGGGGAAGGAGAAAAGCCCTTTTTCAAAAGGGTTTTCTTCTTCTCCCGCTCAACTCCCCTGCGTCCTGCATTCCTCAACAAAGTTTTTTGCCCAGTGAGGTACGGCGGGCGCAAAGAGGTGAGTCCAGCAGGCAAATGTCCGGCGGACAAGAAGGCCGTCGAAGCGGATGCCGTTTTCCTCGTACATGCCGACGCCCGGCGAGAGGGTGAGGCAGCAGGCGGGTTTCGGGGCGTTCGGCCATTCACAGCGGGAATAGTGGAACTCGTGCCCCCGCCACACGCTTCCCTTCGGGTGAAAGGGATTGTCGGCGGTTACGCGTGCGGTCACATAGCCGAGGCCCTGAGGACGACGGAAGAAGCGGGGGCGGGCAGGAAAAAGTCCGGCCATGGGATGTGTGCCGTCCTCGAGAATGAGAGCGTCGCACAGCAGCATGAAGCCGCCGCATTCGGCGTATATCGGGCGGTTCGCCAGAGACAGGGCCCGAATCTCGGAAAGGTGGGGAGACGCGCTGATTTCGTCGGCAAAGAGCTCCGGGTAGCCTCCGCCGAGATAGAGGCCGTCGAGCTGCGGCCAGGGGGCGTCATCGAAGAGATCCAGACGGACAAGGCCGGCTCCCGCATCGCGCAGAGCTTCGAGGTTCTCTTCATAGTAGAACCACATGGCCCGATCCTGCACGTAGCCGATGAGCGGCTTTGACGCGGAGGACCGCACCGGGGCGGAATCCGTGTTCGGCAGATAATCAAGTTCGGGCGCGGAACGGGCAAGGGACAGGATCGCGTCGGTATCGGCATGCTCTTCCAGCATGTCGGCAAGCCTGTCGAGCACGGCGTCCGTCTCATGGTCGGCGGTGTTCAGGGAAAGGCCCATGTGCCGCTCGGGCAGGGGATTCTTGCCGAGCCTCGGCAGAATGCCGAGTACGGGAATGTCGGTATAGCTTTCGATGGCCCGGCGGAGCATGGCGCCGTGACGCTCTCCGGCCACGTTGTTCAGCATGACGCCGGCAAGATGCAGGCCGGGCTCGAAATTCGCCATGCCGGCCACGATGGCGGCCGCCGTGCGGGTCATCTTGGCGCAGTTCATGGTAAGCACCACGGGGGCCTTGAGCAGGCGCGCCACGTGGGCCGTGGAACAGGTTCCTTCCACGTCGCGGCCGTCGAAGAGTCCGCGGTTTCCTTCTATGACGGCAAGGTCTGCGGGGTGCCTTGCACAGACGCGGCAGAACTGCCGAAGCAGTTGCCCGTCATCCAGAAAGTAGGGATCGAGGCAGGCGGCGGGCCGTTTCGAGGCCAGAGCAAGCCACGCGTAGTCGATGTAATCCGGTCCTTTTTTGAAGGGCTGAACGGCAAGATTGCGCCTTTGGAACAGTCGGGAGAGGCCGAGAGAAACCAGCGTTTTGCCGCTCCCGCCGGAGAGTCCGGAAATGACGAGTCGTGGCTGCTTCATGGATAAGGGGAGAAAAAGGGTAAGGAAAAGGGGAAGAACCCGAAAGTTCTTCCCCTTGAAGTTCCAGCTTGCTGGAAAGGTGCCGTGGGCCGCCTGAAAAGCGGCCCGTCGGAATCCCGCCTTACGCGGGGGCGATATTATTCGCCTTCTTCAGTGGCACCCTGCTTGCCGGCACCCTTGAGGCCGTACATGGTGGTGGAACCGGAGGACCAGTAAGCCACCTTTTCGTCGTCCACCAGAGCGGTGAGGACGTTCTTGACCTTGCGGGGGCTGGCGCCGGGGAACAGTTCGAGGAACTGGTTGAAGTAGAACTTGGTCTTGGCGCCGGGCTTGCTGGTCTTTTCGACGAGCCAGTTGTACACCAGGGCCTTGTCTTCTTCGGTCACGCCGGCGGCAGAGGCTTCAGCGTGGGCTTCGGCGCCCTTGTAGGCTTCGGCGGCCAGTTCAGAGAACTTGAACTGGGTGGACTGACGCCAGCTGAAGTAGGCCTGTTCGCGGAAGTCGTCGATGAGCTGGGGGGTGAATTCCAGATCGGTGAGTTCGAAGAACTTTTCCCAGCCGATACGTTCGGCCCAGTCACCCAGACGTTCGTACTTGTGAGCGTTTTCGGCGTAGACGTCGAGGATGCGCTTCACAGTGGCGCACAGCGTGGGCCAGCGGGGCGGTTCGTTTTCGATGTAGGAAACGACCACCTTGGAGAACTTGGGACGGCTGATGCGGTTGGAGATCTTGCCGCCGACCATGATGATGACGCCGTCGCCTTCGCCATCGGAGATGGGCAGGGCGGGGCACATGGTGTAGCAGTTACCGCAGTACATGCAGCGTTCCTTCTTGATGGCCACGGTGTTGATCTTCTTGCCGTTGAAGTCTTCCTTGGCGGGACGCACGGCGGCCACGGGGCAGGCGGCGACGGCCAGAGGAATTTCGCAGAGCTGATCAACCCATTCCTGGTCGATCATCGGGGGCTTGCGATGGATGCCCACGATGCCGATGTCGGACACGTGCACGGCGCCGCACATGTTGAGGCAGCAGGCCAGGGAGATGCGCACGGGGGCGGGCAGACGATGGTTCTGGAAGTCGGAGAACACGGTGTCCATCAGAGCCTTCACCGGGCCGGAGGCGTCGGTGGCGGGGGTGTGGCAGTGCAGCCAGCCCTGCGTGTGGATGATGTTGGTGACGCCGGCACCGGTGCCGCCGATGGGGAACTTGTAGGATCCGGCGGCGAACTTGCGGGAAGCCAGGTCTTCCTTGAGGGCCTTGAGGGTCTCAAGGTCGGTCACCATGAATTCCACGTTGGAACGGGTGGTCCAGCGAACGTGACCGCCGCAGTACTTGTCGGCGATTTCGCAGATTTCGCGGATGTGCACGGTGGTCATGGTACGGGCGCCGCCGCAGCGGACGGTATACACCTTGTCGCCGCTTTCGGCCACATGCATGAGCACGCCGGGTTCCAGAATTTCGTGGTACAGCCACTTGCCGAAGTTCTTGGCAATGACCTCAGGGAAGAAGGAGTCGTACTTGCGGGGTCCGATATCGGAGATACGACCTTCCATGGGTTTTGCAGGATTGTAACCGGAAGAAATAAAAGCCATTTTTGCTCTCCTCTCTGATTAGCGCAGGTGACGCTGACGGTAAGCAGCGATGTCACGGGTCCAGCCGCCGGGCACTTCCTCTTCCTTGAAGAGAATGTAGGGGTTCGTGCGGGGCGCGATGACGTGCTGAGGAATGGCCGGAATTTCGGTCACTTCAAGCAGCTTCTGGAAGGAGAGACGCTTGATGGTTTCGCCAACACGTTCGCGGTTCTTGCCTTCTTCCATCCACCAGTCCCAGATCTTTTCGATGACGGACTTGATTTCGTCGAAGGGTTCTTCCGCGGGGATGAAGGGAACGAGCAGGGAGCCCATCTGAGCGCCGTCGAGAATGGGGGCCTTGGCGCCGACGAGAATGGAGGCACCGCGGTCGTCGCCGACGTGCAGAGCACGGGGCATGGTGTTGATGCAGTGCATGCAGCGCACGCAGTTGGCGGTGTCGATGGACAGCTTGCTGCCGTCCCAGCTCATGCAGTGGGTCGGGCAGAGGTCGATGACTTCCTTCTGCAGATCGAACTTGCCCCAGTCGCGACCGGAGTGGGCGCCGGCATTGGGCTTGAAGCCTTCTTCACCGGCCACATAGGCCTTCACGGCTTCCTGATCGATCTTGATGTCGTCCTTCCAGGTACCGATGACGGCGAAGTCGGAACGGGCCATAGCGGCCACGCAGCCGTTCGGGCAGCCGTCGAACTTGAACTTGAACTTGTAGGGGAACGCAGGACGATGCAGTTCGTCCTGGTAGTCCTGGGTCAGCTGATAGCAGGCGAGCTGAGTGTTGTAGCAGGCGTATTCGCAGCGGGACATACCCATGCAGGCGGCGGGGGTACGCAGGTTGGAGCCGGAACCGCCGAGGTCGACGCTCATCTTGTGGGTCAGTTCGTAGAAGATTTCTTCGAGCTGAGGAGTCTGGGTGCCGATGAGCACCATGTCGCCGGTGGAACCGTGCATGTTGGTCAGACCGGAGCCGCGCAGATCCCAGATGTCGCAGATGCCGCGCAGGTATTCGGTGCTGTAGAACTTGCCGGAAGGCTGAGCCACGCGGACGGTATGGAAATGGGCCACGCCGGGGAACTTTTCGGGCTGGTCGCAGTAACGGCCGATAACGCCGC
>JAXUUT010000025.1:0-6928 GCA_037230945.1 bacterium | reverse complement strand
CTGCGGGACTTGCACGGTGGTCATTTCATTTAACGGCGGAAGTGAATTCCGCCTGTTCATGACCGACATTTTCCTTCTCCCGAGTGACGCCACCGCCCGTCAGCCCCGGACACGCTGTACGGACGCAGGGCTTGTACGGTGGTCATTTCATTTAACGGCGGAAGTGAATTCCGCCTATTCATGACCACCGGCCGGGCTCCTGACGTCGCCCGGGGCCCCAGAGCGTTGAGAGACGGTTGTCCTTCGCAAACGAAGGCTTCCCAGAGCGTTGAATCAACGCTCTCCTCCCCAAAAATCTGGAAATCCTTCCAACCACACCGGTGCATTCGCGAAGCGAAGCACCGGTCGGCCAGCCGCAGGCGGGCGCAGCCGCGCACGCCTGCACTGAGATTGCAGCCCGAACAGCGCGAGCCTAGCCTTCCGGCCTTATAGTCACGTCTTCTGCCCTTCCTGCCTTTTCAAAGCTCTGCGTCCGGCGTTCAGACAGAGCCCGCCGCGCGGCGCAGCCGCAAGGCGAAACAGGGGGGCGCGGGGGGAATTATTTCCCCCGCATTGCCTTTCTGCCTTTTTCTGTCTTTTCTGCCTTTCCTCTCTTCACAGCCTTCTGGCGAGGTATTGTCCGGTGAGGCTTTCCGGGGTGGCGGCGATGCGTTCGGGGGAGCCGGTGGCGACGATGGTGCCGCCTTTTGAGCCGCCGCCGGGGCCCATGTCGATGATGAAGTCGGCGTTGGCCATGACGTCCATGTCGTGTTCGATGACGACGACGGTAGCGCCGTTGTCTATGAGGGTCTGGAACACGCGAAGCAGGGTTTGGACGTCGAGGGGGTGGAGGCCTATGGTCGGTTCATCGAAGATGAAGACGGAGTCGTTCTGTGCGCGGCCCATGTCGCCGGCGAGCTTGAGGCGCTGGGCCTCGCCGCCGGAGAGGCTGGGGGTTTCTTCGCCGAGGGTGAGGTAGCCGAGGCCGAGGGAGTTCAGGGTTTCGAGGCGCTGGCGCACGAGCCTGAGGTCGGCGCAGGCGGTGAGGGCTTCGCGCACGTCCATGTCCATGAGCTGGGGCATGGTGCAGGATTGTCCGGCCCTGTTCCTGTAGAACACTCTGTCGGCGTCGCGGCCGTAGCGGGAGCCGCGGCATTCGGGGCAGGGCACGTCCACGTCGGGCAGGAACTGCACGTCGAGGCTGATTATGCCGGTGCCGTCGCAGACGGGGCAGCGGAGTTTGCCGGTATTGTAGGAAAAGTCTCCGGCCTTGAGGCCGAGGGCGCGGGCGTCGGGGGTACGGGCGAAGACCTTTCTGAGTTCGTCGTGCACGTTGGCGTAGGTGGCCACGGTGGAGCGCACGTTGAGGCCTATGGGGCTGGCGTCGATGAGCCTGGCCTGAGTTATGCCTTCGGCGCGCACGTCGCGCACGTGTTCGGGGAGCTTTTCGCCGTGGGCGAGGGCGTTCAGGGCCGGGGCCAGGCTTTCGAGAACGAGCGTGGTTTTGCCGGAGCCGGAAACGCCGGTCACCACGGTGAGCCTTCCTTTGGGAATGTCCACCTCGAGCGGGCGCACGGTATGGACGGCGCTTGTGGAAAGGTGGATGGCGCCGAGGGCGAACATGGCGTCATCGCTCACGCGGGGGCGCAGGCGCCGCAGTCTGCCGCTTCCGAGGAAGGGGCCTATGCGCGAAGCGGGCGAGGCGGCGAGTTCTGCCACGCTCCCCTGAGCAATGACGTTTCCGCCGCTCTCTCCGGCTTCCGGGCCCATTTCTATGATCCAGTCCGCACAGGAGAGAATCTGCGCGTCGTGGTCCACGAGCAGCACGGAGTTGCCGTCGGCCACGAGGTCGCGCATCACGCCGGTCAGTCCGGTGATGTTGGACGGGTGCAGGCCTATGGAGGGTTCGTCCAGCACGTACAGAACGCCCGTGGTGCGATTGCGCACCGCGCGGGCAAGCTGCATTCTCTGCCGCTCTCCGGTGGAAAGCGTGGAGGCGGCGCGATCGAGCGACAGATAGCCGAGACCGAGTTCCAGCAGACGCCGCGCCGTGCCTTCAAAGGATTCCGCAATGCTCCGGGCCATGGGGCGCATGGGTTCGTCAAGCGCGTCGGGCACGGTTTTCACCCAGGCGGTCAGGGCCTCGAGGCTCAGGGCGCACGCCTCGTCCAGCGAGCGGCCGAGCAGCCGGGGCGCGCGTGCCGCCTCGCAGAGCCGCGTGCCGCCGCAGTCGGGGCATACGTCTTCCCTCAGAAATTTTTCCACGCGCTTCATGCCCTTTTCGTCCTTGACCCTGGCCAGCGCGTTTTCCACGGTATACACCGCGTTGTAGTAGGTGAAGTCGAGCTCTCCCGCCTGATTCGAGCTCTTCGCCTTGTAGAAGATGTGCTTCTTTTCGGCCGGGCCGTCGTAGACAATGGCCTTTTCCGCATCCGTCAGATCGCGGAAAGGCACGTTCGTGCGCACGCCCATGGCGCGGCACACGTCCGTCATGAGCGACCACATGAGCGAGTTCCACGGCGCCACGGCGCCTTCGTCGATGGTGAGCGACTCGTCCGGCACCAGCGTGGAACGATCCACCGTGCGCACGAAGCCCGTGCCGTTGCACGTGCGGCACGCCCCCTGACTGTTGAACGCGAGCTCCTCAGCCGACGGCGCAAACCATTCGGCCCCGCACTCGGGACAGTGCAGCGGCTTTCCCGCCGCCACCGCGAGGGACGGCGCCACGTAATGACCGTTCGGACAGCGATGACTTGCCAGCCGCGAAAACATGAGCCGCAGACCGTTCAGAAGCTCCGTGCCCGTGCCGAACGTGCTTCGTATGCCCGCAATGCCGGGCCGCTGACGCAGCGCCAGCGCCGCGGGAACGTGCAGCACCTCGTCGACCTGCGGCCTTGCCGCCTGCGTCATGCGCCGCCGCGTGTACGTCGAAAGCGCTTCCAGATACCGGCGCGATCCCTCGGCATACAATACCCCGAGCGCCAGCGACGACTTGCCCGAACCCGATACCCCGGCAATGGCCACGATCTCGTTCAGCGGCACGTCTACCGACACGTTCTTCAAGTTGTGCACCCGCGCTCCCCGAACCTCAATGAAACGCGGCGCAGCCTTTTCTGTCTCGCTCATGGCCGTGACCTCCTTTCCTCCTTCTATAAAAAACCGAAGGAAAAAGGCAAGAAACGCAGGAAACGCAGAGATGGCGAAACAGGCCGGAAATATGTTTCATGCGGGCCCGTTCTCTTTTCGCTCTTGAGAATATAAGTTGATTTTGCCTGTAAAGTGGCTACCATTGACCGCCGGCGCTGTCATAAATCAATCAGGCGCCGGCTGTTCAGAGCGTCGGAGAAAGATGTTGTGCCGTCACAGGCTGTTCATGATGGCGTGTCATGATGACGTTCATCCTGCGGGGAAACAATGAAGAGTCCAGCAAAAAGCATATCGTATGTTGCAAGAAGCGCAACGTTCAGCATTTCCATATTCGTGGTCATGCTGATGTTTTCCTTCATCGGCTATCAGATCATGAAGATGAATCTCCTGAAGAATGCCCAGAGCTTCGGAGACAATCTGTCGCGTACCTACTCTCTGGAACAGCAGAGCAATTTTGAGTTCTATTCCGTGCTTCTTTCCTTCGGCGTGACCATTGTGGACAACAGCGAACCGCAGGAAGTCGAAGAGAAGATGATGGATTTTTTCAGGCAGATGCAGAATCTTCTCGGGGATAAGACCATTGATCCGTATCTTGTCTCGAAGGACTCCGTCGTGGCGCTCAATCCGTGGGACGGGGACGACACCTACGATTTCAGCAGCGCCGTATGGTATCGGCAGGCCATGGAGAATCCCGACAGCGTCATCTTTACCGAGGCCTACACCGATGCCATTTATCACAAGCCCGTCATCACCATTGCCAGAAAGTGCGGCACGGGGGCCGTTCTGGCCTTTGACATATTCCCTGAAAACATACGTTTTTCCAGTAACATAGCGGGCAAAAACAAAGAAATTTCGTTTTTTCTCTGCGACAGACAGGGAACGCTGCTCTTTTCGGAAACGGCCCGCGAATATCCGCAGGAAGTGGTGCAGACCTATGTGAAGAGCCTTTTTGAGCGCATCAAGAAAAACGAGCTGGCAGGCTATGCCACCAGCGTCGTCGACATGGACGGGGAGCGGCGCGGCGTCTATTATTACGAGATGCCCAACGGCTGGATTTCCATGCTCACCATACCGTTCAGTCTGATCCTGCGGGATCTTGATTCCTTTGTGTGGCTGTTCTGTTCCGTGGTGGTGCTGCTGCTTGCGGGCATGGCCATGATCACCTGGCGCAACATCTGCAATCAGCGCAGCATTGCGCGCAGCAACGAGGCCGTGCAGGCGCTGGGCAACCGGTATTATGCCATCTATCGCGTGGACTATGTTCATGAGCGATATGAGATCATCAAGTGTTCCGACTCCATGAGAAGCAGGCTGGCACAGACCGGCCCCTATGCCGATCTGCTTCAGGTGGTCTGCAGAAAGCTGCAGTCCGGCTTTCTTCAGGAGTATCTGGACAAGTTTTCTCTGGAGAGCATACGGTCGCACGTGGCGCATCGGATCGAGGATTTCGGCGGCGATTTCAGATTGCACATGGGCGATGTCTGCCACTGGGTGAGCGTGCGGGCGATTCATTTCGATTCCATGGACAGTCAGGAAGTCATTCTCTGCTTCCGGGAAATCGAGGCGGAAAAACAGAAGCAGCTGGAAGAGCATACGCTGCTCGTGAACTCGCTCAACAAGGCCGTGCAGAGCGACAAGGCCAAGCAGGTATTTTTCAGCAACATATCCCATGAAATGCGCACGCCGCTCAACGCCGTCATCAATCTGACCAAGGTGGCGAAAACCGTGGTGCAGGACCCGCAAAAGAGCGCGGATTATCTTGCAAAAATAGAAAAGTCCAGCCTGCACCTGCTTCAGCTCGTCAACGACATTCTGGAAATGTCCCGCCTCGCGCAGGGCAAAGTGGAACTCAAGCTGCAACGCCTGGATCTGCGGGAATGTCTGGAAGAGTGCTTCAGTCCGTTTAAAATTCAGGCCGACATGGAAGGAAAGAACTTTCAGGTCTCCTGGAACATCGAGCAGAGCCTTGTCATGGGCGACCCCTTCCACATGACCCGCATTTTCAACAACCTGCTCTCCAATGCGCTGAAGTTCACGAATAAGGGCGATTCCATCTCCGTGGACATCTCGCAGGTGAATCAGAACGACTACACGCAGTACAAGTTTGTCGTTACCGATACCGGCATCGGAATGTCTCCGGAATTTCTAACTAAAATTTTCGAGCCCTATTCGCGGGATCCGCGCGTGTCTTCCCGGCCCGTCACCGGCACGGGGCTCGGCATGCCCATCATGAAAAGCATGGTGGAACTTTTGAACGGCAGCGTCGTGGTTTCCAGCACGCCCGGCAAGGGCACGACATTTACCGTGATTCTGCCTTTCCGCATGGTGCACGAGGGCGAAAGCCACGAATCTGTCCGGCAGACGGCTTCCCCGCGGCAGGGCGATTTTCTCAGAGGCCGCTGCATTCTCATTGCAGAAGACAATGAAATCAATATGGAGGTGGCCGAAGAGCTGCTTTCTGCCCGGGGCGTGAGCGTGGAAAAGGCCTGGAGCGGCCGCGAAGCCCTCGACATTTTCCGGAACTCGGCCCCGTTCCACTTTGACGCCGTGCTCATGGACATGCAGATGCCGGAGATGAACGGCTGTCAGGCCTGTGAAGGCATACGGGCCCTGTCGCGCCCCGATGCCCGCGTCGTGCCCATCGTGGCCGTTACCGCCAACGCCTTTGCCGAGGATATTGCGGAAACCGTCCGCGCAGGCATGAGCGCCCACGTCTCAAAACCCATCGACTTCGGCAAGCTCGACGCACTCCTCGAAAAGCTCATCAACGATTACCGCTCCGCAGAAAGTGCCGCAGAAAGGGCAGAGCAGGGGGAATAGCGCGGACGTCGTCCTGTGCAGGGGGAACGACCGCAGGAAGGCGGACGACTTCCAGAGCCCGCGCGGACGCCCGCAGGTAGTCGGATGACCTCCGGAATTTACGGGGGAACGACCGCAGGCAGATGGACGCTCTCCAGAGCCCGCGGGAGGCGCCCGCAGGAAGGCGGATGACTTCCGGATTTTACGGGGGGGACGCCCGCAGGCAGACGGGCTCCCGCCGGCAGTCGGCAGACATTGATGCCCGCGGGACGGGGGCACGTCACGCAGTCCCCGGCCTCTGCTGTTTTTCCCTCGTTTTTTTCTTCGCCTTTCGGCCCCTGCCGGGGCGAGCCCCTCCGTCCCCGGCCTCCGCCTCGCGCGTATGGCATGGGCGGATGTTCCGGCGTGATGCCGGAACCGTGCATGAAAAGTTCTGCGGAGGGCGGAGCCTCGGCCGAAGAAACGTTTCAGGCGTTTTCCCTGTCCCGCTTTCTCCGTCTTCCGCGTGCTTTTTCCATAAAAAAAGGCGGCCCCTGCCGGGGAGGCAGCGCAAAGGGGAGGGGGCACGCGCGGCGTCTTTCAGGGCGCACGGCTTTGTCGCCTGCCGCTGTTTCCATGGCGCGGCGGCCAGTCGGTGGCCGCGATGTGGCCGTTGCTCAGCGTCCGGAAATACGGCGCTTTTCCGGTGTTTTCCGGCGTCTTCTCAACGCTCCGTCCCCTCGCGTCCCGCCCGGACGACTTCCAGAGCCCGCGGGGGCGACCGCAAGGAAGGCGGACGACTTCCAGAGCCCGCGTGTGTGTGGCGACCGCAGGAACATGGACGACCTCTGGAGCCCGCGCGTGGGACGCCCGCAGGCAGACGGGCTCCCGCAGGCAGTCGGCAGACATTGATGCCCGCGGGACGGGGGCACGTCACGCCGTCCCCGGCCTCTGCTGTTTTTTCCCTCGTTCTTTTCTTCGCCTTTCGGCCCCTGCCGGGGCGAGCCCCTCCGTCCCCGGCCTC
>JAXUUT010000049.1:0-7049 GCA_037230945.1 bacterium | reverse complement strand
GAGAATGAAGAATACCACGCCGCCGAGCACGCCGACCTTGATGAGATTCTTGACGAGCTCGAACAGGTTCTTCATGGAAAACACTTTCTGAAACCACTTCTTGGGATCCAGATTCTCCAGCTTGGGCATGGCAGCCTTGACGGCGAACAGAACACCCGTCTGCGCAAGCGTTCCCACAAAGGCCACGCCCATGACCAGGCCGACCACAGGCGCAACCAGCATGACAGACGACTGAATGACCAGAGGCACGACTTTGGCCATGGCTTCCTCAAAGGGCAGCGTCATGAAGTCCATGGGCAGCGACACCATGTCGCGAAGCAGGGCAAAAATATTTTGGGCGTTGGCGGCAAGATACACCCCCACGGCCAGCGTGGTGAGCGCCGGGGCAATGTCCTGACTTCGGCATACGTCGCCCTTTTCCCGGGCTTCGCGCAGTCGTTTTGGTGTGGGCTGTTCCGTCTTTTCGTCGCTCATGGCAGAAGTACCTGCAGATAGCGCAAATCCGAGCCGAAGGAATCAAACATGCTCACCGCTCCGGTCATGAGCATGCTGAAATAGAAAATGAGCAGCAGCGATGCCAGTCCGCTCTTTACGGGCATGGCCAGAACGTACACGTTGAGCTGAGAGGCAAAGCGGTTGATGAGTCCGAGGGAAATGTCGGTCAGCAGACAGGCGACCACCACGGGAGCGGACAGAAGCATCATGTCCAGCGCAAGGTCGCTCACCTTCTGCGCAAAGAACAGGGGCAGCGATGGATTTTTGAAAAAAGCCGCAGGCAGCACGCTTGTCACCGGCCAGAATTCGTAGCCGGCATAGACCACGCCGAGAAAGGTAAGAAAAGCGCCCGTGGAAAAGAACACGTACACGGCGCTCTGAAAAAAGAAGGAGCCCGTGGGAGATGTCTGCTCCCCGGCCAGAGGATCGGTTTCCGTGGCCTGCCCCGCGCCGCGCTGGTTGTCGATGAAGAAGCCTGCGCACTGAAGCGTCCAGAACATCATGCCGGCGAGAAAGCCCATGAGCATGCCGAGAAAGACTTCCTTGACTATGAGCACGCCGACGTGCAGACCGGATGCGAGCGTGAGCCCCTCCCATGCGGGGAGCTGTCCGAGCAGCATGGGGTGCAGCACCAGATAGCAGGCCAGCACGATGGTGAAGCGAAGCTGCCCGGTCACCAGCGTGCCGCCCATGAAAGGCGCCGTCTGCATCAGCATGAACAGCCGAGGCGTTCCCAGAAGAAACGCCAGCAGATGCTGCTGCGGCGAAAATCCCCAGAACAGACCGGTATCCAAAATTCAGCTTCCTCCAGCCGACACGCTTCGTCCGCTCGCCAGAACCGCTCAGAGCAGATAGAAACGGGTAAAGATTTCATCGGCATAGCGCAGTATTTCCCCCGACATCCAGCCTCCCAGCAAAAACAGGGTAAGCACCACGGCGATGAGCTTCACGCCGAAGGAAAGCGTCTGCTCCTGCAACTGCGTCACCGCCTGCACAAGGCTGAGAACTATACCTATGACGGAAGCGATGACAATGGGAGGCAAAGAAATCACAAGCACCAGATAAAGGGCCTGAGAGGCATAGTCCATGGCAATGCTGTTCATGCCTCCTCCCTATATCCGGATGCGGCTGACGGGCTGTACGGAAATTTCCGGCGTCACTTCCTGATAGGCCATGACGGGCAGCTCATAGTACTTGGACTCGATGAGACGGCGCACGTAGCGGCGTATGTCCATGGAGGCCATGAGCACGGGCTTCTGCGTGCTGCCCCGGTACTTGCCCGCCGCTTCGCCGACAGCCTTCACGATGCGCTGGGAAGTGTCGGGATCAAGCGACAGAAAGGCTCCGGCGGAAGTCTGCCGTATGGCCTTGCGAATGGTCTCCTCCAGAGAAGGATCCATGAGAATGGCGGGAAGCATGTTCTGCCCGCGGGAGTACATGTAGCTTATCTGGCGCTTCAGGGAGCTGCGCACGTATTCCGTGAGCATGACGACGTCCTTTTCCTTGGGACTCCACTCAATGAGAGCCTCGAGAATGCTGCGCAGATCGCGAATGGAAATCTGCTCCTGGACCAGCCTCTGGAAGATTTCCGCAATGCGCTGCACGGGCAGAAGCCGCGTCACCTCGCGCACAAGATCGGGAGCCCGTTCTTCCATGCGGTCGAGCAGGTACTTGCTCTCCTGCATGCCGAGAAAGCTCGAGGCATGACGGGAAAGCAGCAGAGAGAGATGATAGGCCAGAATACGGGCATGCGGCATGCAGCTTATGCCGGCCTGCTCCAGCCGTTCCATGTCGGATTCATTCACCCACAAAGGCTCCACGTCCGGCAGAAACGGTTCCCCTTCCAGATAGGTCACGCCGAGCAGATCAAGATTGACCTTCTTCTCCCTCACGATGACCATGCCCTTTTCCATCTTGCCGCGGGCCATGGGAATTTCGTTGAGATTGAGCCCATAGCCGAGCGAGGGAAGCGAGGCGTTCGGCCTGATGTTGATGCCGGGGAAGGGAACGCCGAGGTCGAAGTACAGGGCTCGGCGCAGCCTGGAGAGCTCATCGTTGAGCGAATCATAGTCCATGGACTCGCCGATGTCGGGAGCGATGTCCAGAATGATGGGCACCGTGGGTGAAAAGTCGTCCTGCGGCCCTGAGGCGGAACGAGGCTTCCTTTTCTCCGCGGCGGGCGCAAGGGAACGGGAAAGCTCCGCCTTGCCGTCGGGCTTTTCAGGCGCCGAAGCCAGACGCTCCAGCACATAACCGAAGCCGCCCACGGCAAAGGCGAGCGTGAACAGCTGAGGCTTGGGAAAGCCGGGAATGAGCGCGAAAAGAAAGATGAGGGCGCCTGCCATCTGCAAGGCCTTGGGCTGGCCGAAGAACTGCTGTCCTATCTGCGTGCCCACGTTGTCGTCGCTGTCGCCGGAACGGGTGATGAGAATGCCTGCAGAAATGGAAACCAGAAGAGACGGAATCTGCGAAACCAGTCCGTCGCCTATGGTGAGGATGCCGTAGGTGTGCATGGCCTCGCCGGCCGTCATGCCGTGCTGCGTGATGCCGATGATGGTGCCGCCCACGATGTTGATCACGGCAATGATCATGCCGGCAATGCTGTCGCCCTTGACGAACTTCATGGCGCCGTCCATGGCACCGTACATCTGACTTTCAAGCTGAACGCGGTTGCGCCGGTTCTGCGCCTCCTCCATGTCGATGACGCCGGCGCGCATGTCGGCGTCTATGGACATCTGCTTGCCGGGCATGGCATCCAGGGTAAAGCGAGCGCCCACTTCGGCCACGCGCTCCGCGCCCTTGGCGATGACGAGAAACTGCACGATGGTCAGAATGATGAAGACCACCGCGCCCACGACAAAGTTTCCGCCCAGCGCGAAGTCACCGAACGTGAAGATGATTTCACCGGCGTCGGCCTGCAGCAGAATAAGCCTCGTCGTCGTGATGTTCAGCCCCACGCGAAAAAGCGTGGTGAACAGCAGCATGGTGGGAAACGAAGAAAAGTCCAGCGCCGTCTTCACGTACATGGACATCATGAGCATGAGAAACGACAGCGTCATGTTCACGCCGATGAGCGTATCCACAAGCGGCGTGGGAAGAGGCACGATCATGAGCGCCACGACGACGACCAGCAGCATGACCATGGTTATGTCGTTGTGACGAGTCATGAGCCTGACTCCGAGCGATGCCTTGTCCATCAGACTCATGCGCTCTTTCCTCCCCCGGCAAGAAACAAATATTCATCCAGAGCAGCCCGGGCTTCTTCCTTTCTGCCTTCCAGCCAGAACGCCTGTGCCTTCATGAGATGCAGCACGGCCTGACGGGAAGAAAGCGGAGCGCCTGCCATGGCTCCTCGCAGGGCCTCCAGCGCCTTCGCCCCCCGGCCCTCGCTGATGGCCACGGCCGCCGTTCCCGCAAGCGCCAGCCTGTCGGGATTCTCCGGAGTCGCAAGGCTCGCAAGCGCGGCATAAATACGTGCCGCCCGCTCCTCCTGCCCCATGCGCAGCATCATGTACGCGAGCACATGGAGCGCGCGTCTCTGACTTTCCCTGAGAGCCGCCATGTCAGCCTCCTATCATGAGCCCGAGATAGGCCTGAAGAAGCTGACCGTTCTGCAGAAGCGGCCGGAGTTCTCGGGAAACCATGTCCTGCACGACCGGATCGGCGCTGTCTTCCAGAGCGCTCACGCAGGACTGCAGCGTTTCGGAAAACACTTCCGGGCTCAGCATGGAACCGTCACCGACATCGGGACAAAGCGCACGTTCCATGATCTGCCAGGCATTGTTCGGGGCGTACAGCTCTTCAAGACCGGGCTCGTTCAGGGCGTTTGAAGCAAGCTCCCGCGCCCGAGGCAGATTGCCGGAATCGGGCATGTCCATGACATTCTGGATACCCAGAGAAGCATCAAGAAGATTAATGGGTGAAGGCATCGTTCACGCTCCTGAAAACGTTTCCGGCAAAAGCTGACAAAGGCGCTTGTCCGGCATCAGAGTACACCATGCAGCAGCTCCGCCAGCATGCGGAGCGCATTTTCAATGCCCGCAGCCGTCACGGAAGCCTCCTCCATGCGCGTAAGCAGCACGGCACGGTCGGAAAAAGCCCCGGCAAAGACAGGCATCGCATGGCCGTGCCTGTAATCGCAAAGTTCAAGAAGACGTCTCGTCGCGCCGCCGTCAGGCACGGGCAGAGGCGCAGCAACATAGACAAGCAGCTCGCTTCTTCCACGCCCCTCCGCTTTTTCCAAATAAAGACTGCCCACGTTTTCTATGTTCAGGCAGACGACTCCCTGCGGAGAAAATGCAAGGGAATCCAGTCCGAGTCTGCGTCCGAAGGCTTCAATTTCGTAATCCAGCATGGCCATCACCCTTCCTGGCTCGCCAGGTATTCGTCTTCGCGCTCTATGGCCCGGTCCACGGACTCCTGAACGGCATCGAGAATCTTCATGCGGCCCTGCTCGTCATCAAAAAGCGCCACGGGAAACTTTCTTGCCGTGTTCAGAAGTTCCTGAAGAAAAAGCACCTCTCTTTCTATATCAGGCGCTCCGGCCTTGGCAAGAATGCCGTCTATCTGCGCGGACCCCACGAAGCGCTTTTCCCGGAATCCCACCATGTCGCCGAGCAGTTCCAGAGCCGTGAGTCCTCCTTCCCGGAGCTTCACCCCGTGCACGCGGCTCCAGCGGTCCATCATGGCCTCGCACAGGCGGTAGGCGCTCTGCGTCAGACGAACCTTGCCGAGCGCATCATGCACGCTTTCCAGATGCCGCATCCCCATGCTGGGCACATCGGCAGCCATGTCGGCACTGAGGGCCGAAAAAAGGAAGTCCATGGCTCTGTCGAAGTCGCCGCCGTACTTCTCCATGACATGGGCAAATACGTCATTCACCGAAGAAAAACCGCAGACCGTCCGGCGGTAGAAGTCTCGCATTTCATCGCTGCCTCCGAGATCGCCGAAGCCGGCGGCGGCAAGTGCGCCCTGAATGCCAGCGCGCACCGCGGGCCCTTCCTTCTCATCCATCTCGGCAAGAGCGGCCTCCACATCGCCGAGAAGCGCCTTGTCGGCCCCCTCCGCACGAAGTTCCTCCCGCATCTGCATGAGCGCCGCCCATGCATCGGAAGGATCGGGGAAATATTCCCTTGCCTTGTCCAGCGCGCGCCGCGAGTCGGCACGACTGCGCAGACTGTCGCGCAGGCTGCCAAGCTGTTCGCTCTTGCCTGCTTCGTGCATGAGTTCCTGATAGAGCTTCACGCGCTCCTCTTCAGACTTCTTTATCTTGTCGCGTTCTCTGCGTTCCTCAAGCTCGAAGTCGTCGGTGGTGTCGGCGGAAAAGGAAAGTTCCTCGGCGGCATCGGCGAGCAGGGATTCCGGCGAAGGAACCTGAACCACGGCATTTCCCATGAAACTGCCGCGGACTGCCGGGCTTTCCGCCTGATGCACGACGCCTCCCGCCTGGAACGAACCGGATATGGAATCTATGGCCATGGTATGAGCTCCTCCGTATCACGCATATATGCAAAAAATATGCCATAGCAGACATGATCTGCTGCGCCACAAGCTTTTACCGTTGCAATCCCCAGACGGCTCTGGTAGTATGACGAAAAGAAAAAGTCATGGCAACACGATTCCCATGCACGCCAAAAAAGTTGGCACATTGAACATGAATACCATCCGGCATTTTCTTCTTCTGCCCTGAAAATACGGATATTCATCGCTGGCACGCTTCTTGCATAACATATGGCAAATGCCGCGCTGCGGCAACCGTTCTGCCTTCCCCCCATCCATTCTGAAGGAGCTTGAACATGGCATTCACCGAACAGGATCTCAAGAATCAGAAACAGGAAATTGCCCGTCTTGCCGACGAGCTTTCCCGACTCAACAGTGTTTTTGCCGAGCAGAAGAAGGCGCTCGGCATTTCCGAAACTGAAACCGTCACCGTGGCCGAATCGGAAGTGACGCCCGAGCTCAGAAGCGCCATGGCCGACGCCACGGAAAGGGCAAGGCGCGAAGGCGAGGCCAGACCCGCTCAGGCAAAGCTCTCTGCCGGAACTTCGTCCGCTCCTTCCTGCCGCTCCCGCCGCAGGGGCATGACCGTCTGAACGTTGCCCTTGTTCCGACCGGCATTCTTACTTCAAAAGGAAATACCACCATGTCTCAGGTCAACAATACCAGTTCCCTCTCCTCCATCATGGACACCATCGACCTCGGCCCCACGGGCAGCGTGCAGATGATGTTCGCCAAGCTCCAGCTCGCCCAGTCCGAAATATGCAAGGCCCAGGCCGAGGGCTACATGAAGCAGATTGAAGACATTCAGGAAGAACAGGAACTGTGCGCCGACATGATCGAACAGGCCAGAAAGCTCCAGAACGACGCCAAGACCACCGGCAAGTGCACCACCATGCCCGACGATATGGTCAAGTTCTTCAATGATCGCGGACTGTCCTTCGACACGGACGGCAACGACAACGCCCACAGCGCCGATCAGTGGGACTACAACCTGAAAAGCCTGACCAACTATCAGGAGACCATCGGCAACAAGACGCAGACCCTCATGGTCTACC
>JAXUUT010000026.1:0-7160 GCA_037230945.1 bacterium | reverse complement strand
CTGACCAACTATCAGGAGACCATCGGCAACAAGACGCAGACCCTCATGGTCTACCTGCAGGACTTCATCGGTCAGTACAATTCCTATCTGCAGGGCGCGAACACGCAGATTTCCAACGCCAATCAGACGCTCACGAATCTCGCCCGCGGCCAGTAATGCGCACGCCCCGCCACCGGTTCGTCTCATTCAAACCTTCTTTCTTCGTTTTTGCATAAGGATTCTTTCATGTCTCAGGTCAATAACGATACTTCTCTCTCCGCCATCATGGACACCATAGATCTCGGTCCCACGGGCAGTGTGCAGATGATGTTCGCCAAGCTCCAGCTCGCCCAGTCCGAAATATGCAAGGCCCAGGCCGAGGGCTACATGAAGCAGATTGAAGACATTCAGGAAGAACAGGAACTGTGCGCCGACATGATCGAACAGGCCAGAAAGCTCCAGAACGACGCCAAGACCAAGAATACCGCCACGACAATGCCTCAGGAGATGATCGACTTCTTCAATGACCGTGGTCTGTCCTTCGATCTGACGGGCACCTATGAAACCCACAATGCCGATGAATGGGACTACAACATCAAGTCCCTGACCAACTACCAGGAGACCATCGGCAACAAGACGCAGACCCTCATGGTCTACCTGCAGGACTTCATCGGTCAGTACAATTCCTATCTGCAGGGGGCGAACACGCAGATTTCCAACGCCAACCAGACGCTCACGAGCCTCGCCCGCGGCCAGTAATGCGCACGCCCCGCAGCCATCTCTTCCAAACCTTCTTTTCCCGTTTTTTTGCATAAGGATTCTTTCATGTCTCAGGTCAACAATATGAGTTCCCTCTCCTCCATCATGGACACCATCGACCTCGGCCCCACGGGCAGCGTGCAGATGATGTTCGCCAAGCTCCAGCTCGCCCAGTCCGAAATATGCAAGGCCCAGGCCGAGAGCTACATGAAGCAGATCGAAGACATTCAGGAAGAGCAGGAACTGTGCGCCAAAATGGTTGAAGAGGCCCGCAACTGCCAGCAGCAGGGGAAAGACGGCAAGGGCGTGGGGAAAAAAAGCATCAGCGGCACCACAACCACGGGCAAGGACTGCTACCCCATGTCGCAGGAACTGGTCGACTTCATGAACGAACGCGGACTCAGCTTTCCCAACAACGACAAGGATTACATTCTCGGCAAGGATGAATGGGACTACGCGCTGAAAAGTCTGACCAACTATCAGGAGACCATCGGCAACAAGACGCAGACCCTCATGGTCTACCTGCAGGACTTCATCGGTCAGTACAATTCCTATCTGCAGGGCGCGAACACGCAGATTTCCAACGCCAACCAGACGCTCACGAATCTCGCCCGCGGCCAGTAGACCGACCGGCAGCCTTTGTTCATTCCTAAAAAACACTTCATTCTCAGGATGGGAATATCATGGCAGAATCCACGCCTCTCAGTGACAACGACATTGCCGCCATCATCAATGCGCTGAACAAGGGCGCCAGCATCGGCGACGTGTGCAACGTAACGGACGAGCAGATAGAAGGCCTCTATGCGCTTGCCTACAATCTCTACACCTCTGGCAACTTTGCCGATGCCGGCACCGTGTTTCAGGCGCTGTGCCTCTACAGGCACAAGGAAGACCGGTTCTGGCTCGGTCTTGCCGGCTGCCGTCAGGCGCAGGGAGATCTGAAGGGGGCCATCGATGCCTATGCCATGGCAGGAACCGTGGACCTTCTGCGCAATCCCCTGCCGTTTCTCTTTGCCGCCAAGTGCTACATTCAGCTCGGCGACAAAGAAAACGCCATCGGAGCTCTCAAGGGGCTGCTCACTCTGGGAGAGGAAACGAATCCCCAGCACGCCGACTGCCACAGAAAAGCCCGTGCGCTGCTTACCATGCTTAATGCAAGCGAGTAAATCATGGTTGATTTCAACACGATAGACAGTACAAACAGACCAGGCTTCTACTCCGTGACCGACGGAGCCACCAAAGCCGGATCCGGCGCCTCCGCAAACTCCGCGGTGCCCGATTCCTCGGCGCAGGAACTGCAGGCGCTGCTTTCCGAGCTCGGCATACCCGATCTTCCCATTTCCTCCAGCGCTCTTTCCCTTGATACGCTCCTCAACGCCATAGGCGACGACGTGCGCCGCCAGGCCTGCCGGGACGGCGTGGCCAGTCTGGAGCTCAAGGGCGAACAGCAGGCGGAAATCAACGAGAAGGAACTTCAGGAAATCGCCGACCGCCTGGAAGAAATGAAGAAGAAGTCCGTGGCCAACGCCTTTCTCAAGGCCTTCAAGATCATCGGTGCCATCGTGGGGGCCATTGCCTCAGCCGCCAGCATAGTGGCAGGCGCGCTTACGGGCAATCCCCTGCTCATTGCCGCAGGCGTCGTGGGCATGGCCATGACCGTGGACAGCGTGGTTTCCCTCGCCTCCGACGGAAAATACAGCCTTGCCGCGGGATTCACGGAGCTCGGCAAGAAGATGGGCATGAGCGACGAAGCCGCCCAGTGGTTCGGCTTCGGCGTGAACATGGCCTTCATGGTGGGGTCCATAGCCGTCAGCTTCGGCGCGGGATTTGCCTCCAGCGCCGGCAGCATTGCCAACGTCGCCGGTCAGACGGCCCAGAAGGCAGCCCAGATAACAAGCATGGCTTCCAAAATTTCCAACATTGCCTCCGGCGCGGTGAGCATGGGCTCTGGCGCCGCCACCATAGCCGGAGCCGTGTTCGACTACAACATCTCGCAGAGCCAGGCCGACAGCAAGGAGCTTGAAGCCATTCTGGAACGCCTGCGCGAAGCCATCAAGATGGATCGCGATCTTGTGGAATCGGAAATGGAGAGAGCCAACGACCTCATGTCGAAAGTCAGAGAAATCGTCGGGGAATGCACGGAAACCCAGAGCGCCATTCTGGGCGCCTCGCCCGCCATGGCCTGACCGGAACGATCAGAGAAAAGGATGCTTCCATGTCCATAGACAGCGTAAACAATCTCGTCGGATTCGACCAGCCTCTGTACGACATTCTGAAGACCGCCTACACGAAGGCCACGGGCAAGACCGACAGCGACTTTGAACAGCTTGTCCTTGCAACCTCACAGAACGGCAAGCTCTCCTTCATGGAGACCGTGGATGAAATCCGCGCTCTGCTGCCGAAGCCGCTCGGCAAGGAATCCTCCTGTGCCGGAGCCGTGGCCCTGCCCTCCTTCGGCAGCACCTACCTTGCCCTGATTACGGAAATGAGCTCGGAAGAACGCCGCCGGAACGCCGAAATGCGCGCCGTTCAGACGGAGGAAATGGTTTCCAAAATAGAGGAGCAGGCCGACACCATACGCGACAAGGCCGTAGTTCAGCTGGTCACGGGCGTGGTCACCGGCGCTTTGAGCATAGCCCAGGGCGCGGCTTCCATAGGCATCACGTCCAAGGGCATCGCGAGCAGCGAACAGACCGCCAAGAATGCCTACAACTCCTCCATCGAAACCTCCACGGGCGGCGGAACGAAAGCCATCGTCGGCGAGCAGGCCATGAATGCCGCGCTGGAAAAGGCCCAGAACGCCTCCACACTGGCCAGGCAGCAGGCCGACATGATGCTTACCACCAGAATTCAGGCCTTCAACTCATCCATGAACGGCACAAACAGCATTCTCGGCAGCATAGGTCAGTGCGTGAGCACCATGTACGACGCCGCCCTCAAGGAATCGGAAGCCGACGTGGAACGCATCCGCGCCCAGCAGCAGAATCTGGAAAGTCTGGACGAGGCTCTCAAGGCCCTCATACAGAAGGCCCTCAGTTCACAGGACACCATTCAGCAGAACATGAACCAGACCAGAACGAAGATTCTGGGCTGAGGTCCACGTGCCGGAGAGGGGCGACTCTCTCCGGAGCACGAATGAAAATGCCCCCGACTTCGCCCGCACGGACCGGCGCACAACGCATTTGACAGCCATCGGCAAAAGTCACTAGAGTGGAAAAAATTCAGGAGAATGCCATGACGTCGCCTCTTCAGCCGACCGCCGACCTCATCACCCGGGCTGCGGGATGGAAACAGGCAGTTCCCGACAACGACGGAGCTTTCCGCTTTTCTCTGGAAGGCGGCCTGGACTTCGAACTGTTTTCTCTGGAAAACAGCACCGGCATCCTGCTTGCGGTGCTTGAGAGCGTCCCTGCGCAGAACGACGAGCAGGCGGAAGACGTCATCCGTCGGATGGCCGCCCTTGCGGCGGGATGCATGAAAACACGCCGTTCCGTGTTCAGCATCGGCGAAAGAGGCTTTGAGCTGTACCGTACCTTCCGCCTTGCAGACGTTTCGGAAAGCACCCTGACTGACGAGGTGCGCGACTTTCTCAACGATCTGGCATGGTGGAAAAAGCAGCTTGCCGCGCCTTCCACCGCCTCCGGGGCGCAACGGACGTCGCCGTTCAGCTTTTCCTTCGACGGCTTCTTTTCCGACGGGGCATTTCAAGGATGACTATGCGGCCATTCTCTCATGCTTCCGCCTTCCGGCGCGCCCTCTTCCGCTCTCTCAGACGGACGGCTTTATCCTGCCTGTGCCTTCTGTGCTTCTGCGCCGCTGCTCTGGGAGCCGGACCGTTCCGGCATCCCTTTTCCTATTATGCCGATCATCAGGAACTCAGCACGGTTCTCATGAGCTTCGCACAGGCCGAAGGTTATACGGCCTCCATTTCTCCCGCCGTCAAGGGCACCCTGAGCGGCAAATTTCAGAACGTTGACCCCATGACCTTTCTTGCGGGAATGCAGAACGCCTTTGACGTGAACTGGTATACTCTGGGCCGCACTCTGCATTTCTATGCCGCAGGGGAAAGCACGAGAACCTTCATCTCTCCCCGCACAGGCACGGCAAAGCAGCTCTACAACGCGCTCAAGAATTCCTCGGTGTTCTCCCCGCAGCTTCCGCCTGCTCTGGGAACGGCGGGAGACGTCATTTCCGTGTCCGGGCCTCCGGAATACCTTGATCAGATACGCAGCGCCGTAGCCGCCTTTGAAGCCTCGCAGACGGAACAGATCGTCATGCGGGTCTTCCCTCTTAAACACGCCTGGGCCGAAGACATGACCGTAAGCAGCATGGACAAGACCGTTACCGTTCCCGGCATCGCGTCCATACTCCGGGCCATGGTCATGGGCTCCCCCGTTTCGGGCACGCGCGTCACGCAGGAAAAGGCCACCGTGGAAAAACTCGGCGGCAAGGGGCTGTCCGCCCTCGGCAACGTGGAAAGCACGATTCCTCAGCCGGAAGCCGCGGCCACGCCCGTAAGTACCGGCAGCATCAGCATCATGGCCGATCCGCGCGTCAATGCCGTTCTCGTGAGCGACGCCGCCTACCGCATGCCCTACTACGCCCAGGTCATCAAGGATCTGGACAAGCCCGTGGAACTCGTGGAAATCCATGCCGCCATCGTGGACATCGACACGGACTTCAAGCGGGAGCTCGGCATTGCCTTTCAGGGCGCGGGCAACAACAGCGACGGCTGGAGCGGCGGCGGAACCCTTTCCGGCTCCACCACGGGCGGCACCGGCATGCCCTCTCCCGGCGTCATAGACAGCGCCGGAATGACGCTCTCCACCATCTACACGCACGGCAGCGACTTTTTCCTTGCCCGCATCCAAGCACTGGAAGCAAACAACGAAGCCCGCGTGCTGGGCCGCCCCTCGGTGCTTACGGTGGACAACATTCAGGCGACGCTGGAAAACACCACTACCTACTATGTGGAAGTGCAGGGGTATCAGGCCGTGGACCTCTACAAGGTCGAAGCCGGCACCGTCCTGCGCGTCACGCCGCACATCATCCGCGAAAACGGCGAAACCTCCATCAAGCTTGCCGTCAACGTGCAGGACGACCAGGACAACAGCAGCAGCGTGACCACGAACAGCGGCGTCCCCCCCATCAAGCAGACGAAAATCAATACGCAGGCCATCGTCAACGCCGGACAGAGCCTCCTCATAGGCGGCTACTACTACGAGCAGAAGGGCGAGGATGAAAGCGGCGTTCCCGTGCTCATGCACATTCCCGTCATCGGCAATCTGTTCAAGACCAAGGCCAAGCAGAGCAAGCGCATGGAGCGCCTCATTCTCATCACGCCCCGCATCGTTGAGCTCAACGACAACAACGTCCCCTCGCAGGTGGAAGATCCCACCTTCCACCGTGCCGCCACGCAGGCGGACTATGAGCCGCGAGTTCCCGCCCAGCCCCGCGGCGCGGGATGCTCCCGCTCTTCCAGCACGCCCAGGGTCTCCACAATCTCCGGTTCGGAAAGGGCTCTGTAAATGAACGGCGTGACGCTCAGAGTCTTTTCAGGCATCCACCTCGGTGCGGAAATAGCGCTGACGCCGGGTTCCTATGTTCTCGGCACCGACGATTCCTGCGACCTTATTTTTGAAGACTCCTCTCTGGTGGCCCGTCATGCCGTGCTCCGCGTATCGGAAGACCAGAACGGCCCTCAGCTTTCTCTGGAGCCTCTGGACGGCCCCGCATCGTTTGCCGGTTCTCCTCTTCAGCAGGAACAGTCCGTGCCGCCCCGCCATCCCTTCCAGATCGGCCTCGTGACTCTGGCATGGACGGATGACGCTTCGGCAGGAAGCTCTGCATGGCAGGAAGTGGAAGACCATCTTTCTCATGCAAGAACTCCCGCGCCGTCCGACACGCAGGAACAGGCAACGGCACCGCAGACAACAACGTTGGCATCGGACGCAGCCGAGGCAGAAAAAAATGACGGAACCGCACGCCAACCGGATCTTTCTCTTGAAAGTGCGGAGCAGGAACCTGCTCCCGCCTCGTCCGCCCTGCGGCGTTCCTTCAAAAATGCCGGCAGGGCGGGTGCCCTGCTTGCCGTGGTTCTTCTCGGTCTGCTCTCGTTTACCTGGAACGACGGAAATGATGAAACGTCACGGGAGGAACGCGTCCGCGAACTTCTCAGAGAGGCCGGCTATGAGAAGCTTGCCGTCACCGGCACGGAAAACGGCGTGACCGTCACGGGGCGCATTGCCTCCGACAAGGAACGCGGCCGCCTGCTCAGACTGGCACAGTTCTTGCATTTTCCCGTATATCTGGACGTGACCGTGCGTTCCGACTCCGCAGATGCGGTAAGGGCCTCGTTCAACACGCTCGGTCTCTTCCCGGAAGTCACGGAGCTGCCGCCTTCCGCTCATCCGGGACTTATG
>JAXUUT010000027.1:0-7229 GCA_037230945.1 bacterium | reverse complement strand
GGCTACTTATGACCGTCGGCGCGACCGCCTGAAGGCTGGTCGCGGGCCCCCGAGCGTTGAAAACCGTCATCCGCGGCAAACGAACGTTCCCCCGCACGTGGAGAGACGGCTGTTTTTTTTACCGGCGACGCCCCGCCATGTCTTCAAGAAGCGGCTGTCATCGCTCAACGACGGCTATTCAGAGCGTCGGGTTCCCCTCTCCCCTAAAAATCCGGAAATCCCTTCCAACCACACCGATGTTGCCGCGAAAGCGGAACATCGGTCGGCCACCGCAGGCGGGTGCGGCAGCACACGCCTGCACTGACTCGGCAGCCCGTAAAGCCTCTGCCGAGACCTCCGGCCTTTGCGCCACTCTCCTGCCCTTCCCGCGGTCTCGAAGCGCGGCCCCCGGTATCCGGACAGCTCCCGCCGCGCGGCGCAGCCGCAAGGCGAAACAGGGGGGCGCGGGGGGAATTATTTCCCCCGCATTGCCTTTCCGGGGTCCGGGGCGGGGCCCCGGCTGCTCCGGCCTGTCCCTTTCCTCTTTCCTGCCTTTTCTTTTACAGAAACGCCGCCGAGGCGCGGGGCATCGGCGGCGTTGTAGGATTCGTCAGCGGGGTTATTCGCCCTCGTTCCATTCGCTCTGGACGCGGGCGACGACGTCTTCGACGGCGGACTGCTTTTCGGGCGGGCAGACGACGATGAGGGGGCTGCCGGCGTCGACGTTCTTTGTCTGGTCGAAGTAGACGTCGTAGATGATGCCTGCGGGGCCGGAGTAGCACAGGGGCACTTCACGCTTCATGCGGGAAACAATGAAGAGTTCCATGCCGTCGTGGATGGACACGGTACGGCATCCGAGGATTTTCACCTTTTTGTCCACGTCGGGCACGAAGTAGTACTTGGCGCGTTCCGGGGCGCAGAAGGCGTAGAGGCTCTCCTTGAGGAGCTTGCTCACGACTTCCTGACGGGTGAGGTAGTGGCGGATGACGCCGAGGGGCGTTCCGGCCTCCACGAAGGAGCCGTCAAGGTCGCGATAGAGCTTCTGGAGCACGCCGCGTTCGGTGGCGAGCACCTTGCGGGGGTTCTTCTCGCGGGTAATGGTGGCGATGTGGGTACCGGGAATTTCCTTCCAGGTACCGGTAAAGCCGCTCACGCGGTCGCCCTCGTTCACGTCGGCGAAGCTGATGACGCCGGTGTGAGGCGCGCAGACCTCCCTTTCCGTGTAGGGCGCGGCCTTGAGTTCTTCCATGACTTCGGCAATGTCTCTCATGCTTTCACCCTAGCGATAGTAAAGGTTGCGGCCGCCCATGGTTTCGAGGGCCTGGCGCAGATTGGCGCGCACGTCGCGGCGATCCCACACGCCCTGGATGTGCCCGCGGGAAAGGGCCTTGTAGCAGTTGTGGTGATCCGGCGGAATGTCGAGACCGGTGGTGTTCTTGATGACGCCCGGGCCCGCGAAGCCGATGTCCGAGGAACGTATGGCGAACTGGTAGAAGGCGCAGCCGAGGAAGCTGGCCACGGGGCCGCCGTAGGACTTGGTATCGTAGAGCACGAGGTAGAGGCCGCCGGACTCGATGTAGCGGCGCACGGCCACGGTGCAGCGCGGCATCTGGATGACGCCGTGGGTGCCTTCCTGAATGCGTATGCCCGCGGTTCCGTGGCAGTACACGATGAACGGATAGCGCTTGCGGCGCGCGCGGTCGGCGGCGGCCACGAACTTGGAGCCTTCGGCCACGCCCACGGAGCCGCCGCGGAAGGTACCGACGAGGATGGCCACGACCACCTGCACGCCGTCGAGGCGGGCTTCAAAGGTGATGCAGCCGCTCTTGAGACCGGTCTTTTTCTTGGCCGCGGCGATCTTTTCGTCGAATCCGGGGAAGTGGAGGGGGTTTCCTGCTTCCACTTCGGTGTTGAACTCATAGAGGGAGTTCTCGTCGAAGCAGTTGTTCATGATCCACTGGTATTCCATGGGGAAGTGATGCCCGCAGGTGGAGCACACGCCGGCGAACTCGTTGTAGAGATCGGGGGCCCACATGTCCATGCAGCCGCGCTGCGCGGAATAGGGGCAGGAGACGGCGCGGTCTTCCTTTGCCTTGGGGGAAACCCAGGCCCAGCCCGTGTGGTTGTCCTCTTCCCATTCGGAAAGGGTGGTGAGCTCCTCGGTGTTGCCCGCGGGCTCTTCGGTTCTGCCGTGCAGCCTGTTCCACGGCTTCATGGCGCGCAGCTTGAGCATTTCCCATTCCGAGCCGAGTTCCTCGAGCAGGTTGGAGAAGGTGCGGCGGTTGCGGTGATAGAAGTCGTAGATGAGGCGGTTGTAGATTTCCCACCACTGTTCGGACCAGGCATCGCCGAGGCGTCCCATGATGGAGCGGCGGTTCTGGCATTCACGGTGCGAGGCCTTGATGAACTTGTTCTGACGCATTTCCACGAGACGCTGACGCGCCTTGCGGGAAAGATCCCAGCGCACGGAGAATTCGTCGAGATTGAGTTCCCTGTCGCGGAAGCGGCGCAGCGTGGCGGCGCGAAGGGGCGCGAAGCCGCGGGCGGAAAGCACGACTTCGTCGGTGGCGCGGATGACTTCCTGACGGATGGTGCGGAAGAACTCGTAGTGGTACGGACGCGCACCGAGCACGGGTTCCTGAATGATCTTGTCTATGTAGCCGAACTTGAGGTTGTCTTCGGCGGTGAGGTGCAGATCGCGCGCGCAGCGCTCCACGAGGTCGGCGGAAGCGCGGGCCCCGCCGCGCAGATGGCCTTCAATGGCGGCCGCGCCTTCGGGGGAGATCACGGAGTAGTAGCCGTGGGAGAGCATGAGGCGCTTGTCGGCGAGGGAAATGGCTTCGGCGCCGCCGGAGCCGCCTTCGGAGAACACGGCGATGAGCGGCACGGTGAGACCGGCCATTTCATAGATGTTGCGGGCTATCTGCTGGGCCGCGCCGGGGTAGTCCTCGAGAGGATAGCCGCCGGGGGTGAAGACGTAGGCGTGGATCGGAATGCCTTCGGTTTCGGCCACGCCCATGTAATGCTTGGCCTTGGCGTTGCCCCAGGGCTTGGCGGAACCGCCGTTGCGGAACTCCTCGCCGTGCCCCTTTTCGTGTCCCATGACGAGCACGGGCTGATGATACACCTTGCCGTGGCGCTTGCGGGTGATGTAGGCGCGGGCAATGACCATGGCGGGGTCGTTGGTATGTTCGCCCTGTCCGCCTATTTCGGTATAGTTGTCGTAGACGTTTTCCAGAATGTCGCGCAGACAGATGCGGTGAGGATGGCGCACGATGCGCACCTTGTCCATGGGGGTGAGCTTGTCTTCAAGCTTGCACTCCATGAAGAAGAACAGATCCTCAAGGGAGGTCATTTTGGCCTGCGCCTCTTCGGCGGAGCAGGTTTCGAGCTTGCGGCGGATGTCGGCAAGACGGGTCTCAAGAAGCGCGATGTCCTCCTCGTGCTTTCCGGGGAAGATATCCTTGAGATAACACAGTCGGTCGGCAAGCTGATGCAGTTGCTTTTCCCATTCCATCATAAAAACATATCCCTTCCTGACAAGAACAGGAAACTAGAAACGCAGCATGCGCTCCGTTTTTTTCTTGAGAAATTCCACGTTGGACTTCAAAGGCTGGCCCTTGCCGTCGTGCCCCTCAAGGCGGAGGGTGTCGAGGAAGGCGAGGCCGTGGGCGGTCACTTCGGCCAGGTCCCTGCCCCAGATGATGGCAAGGGCAAGGTTGGGGTCGAACTCGGTGGGAATGGTGTAGGGATGCTCCGGCGTGGCGGGCGGAACGTGCGTATGCACGCGGCACCATTCATGCTCGTCCCAGCTGAAGCGGTCGATGTCGCCCACCCAGGGGGCAAAGCCGTTGTCCGGGTCTTCGGCAATGATGCGGTACTCGACGCCCACGCCGTTGAAGGTGATGTCGTCCTGCGTGTAGCCGAGCGGCTCGCCGAGGCCGGTGCGGATCTGTTCGGCGATGAGGTCGACTTCCTTGCCCTTCACGCGGCTGATGGCGGCGGACACGCCGTTTTCCACCTGGATGCGGGTGTTCACTTCCATGAGGAAGGGCTGCCCGTCGCGGGTGACGATCCATTCCCAGGTGCCCACGCTGTCGTAGCCCACCTTGCGGGCCATGTTGAGCGAGTGCATGACGATTTCGTCGAGAAGGGCCGCGGCGTCGAAGTCGTACTTGATGGACGAGGGATCGAAGCCGGGAGCCACTTCCAGACGCTTCTGACGTCCGGTGGACTGGATGGAACAGTTGCGGGTGCCGAAATGCACGGGATGACGACCCGTGCGGTCGGAGAGCACCTGCACTTCAAGATGGTTGAAGTCCTTGATGCGCTGCTCGATGAGCACGCCTTCGTCCTTGAACTGACGCATGGCGTAGTTGCGGATGCGGCGGTACACCTGGCGGAACATGTCGATGTCGTACACTTCCTCGATGCCCATGCCGCCGCCGCCCGCAGAAGCCTTGACGAGCACGAGCGGACGGGCAATGCCCTGCTGCATCTGAAAGTCGAAGAGCGAACGGGCGATCTTTTCGGCCTCGAGCTCGTCGTAGATGGGCCTGTCGGAACCGGGCACCGTGGGCACGCCGAGCGAACGGGCAAGGCGCTTGGTGTTGATCTTGTCGCCGAGGTCGCGGATGACGCGCCACGAGGGACCGAGGAAGACAAGCGGACGCTCGCGTTCGGTGACTCTGCGGGCGAAGCGGAAGTCCTCGGCGAAGAAGCCGTAGCCGGGATGCACGGCGGTGGCGCCGGATTCGTCGGCCACGCTCAGAAGCTCGTTGGCGTCGTGATAGGAAGAAATGCGATACAGGCTTTTTTCGCCGCCGATTTCACGGGCCAGCGCCACGTGACCGGAACAGACGTCTTCCGCCGTATGAACGCATACGAAGTCGAGCCCGAGCTTCACGCATGCCTGAATGATGCGAACCGCGATTTCGCCGCGGTTGGCAATGAGCACTTTATGCTTTTTATTCACGCCAATTCCTTATTGCAAAGGGGAAAAGGCCATAAGACCATGGTATAATGTAACAAAGAGACAAGGCGATCCTCTCCTCCCGCCTTGTCCGGCACATGACGCAACAGGCGCGGCGCGCCTGCCGACTCCCGGTTCCCTCGGGGAAGCGGGGCTTCCGGCCGCAGACCGCGGCCGCCATTTGTGGGGCGATTATACCCCGCAAACAGAAAGAATCAAGTCCCCCTTCCTTAAATGCCCTCTTATTTACGGATAGGGTAAAAATGAGCATCGAGGGACGCGCCCCCCCTGGGAAAAGGCTTTTCCTCCTTCCCCCCCCCTCAACTCCATCCTTCTTTCCGAGACGTTTCATGTCTCGACTGTCCGTCCGCGCGGAAAAGAGGAAAGAGCCGGAACAAGGGAACGCGACGGAAGAAACGCGACGGAGGGAGGTCGACACGAGGGGGAAAAGCGCGGACGCACGCGAAGGAGCGTCGGCCCCGCATCCACGATCAGAGGCAACGAGCTCCTCTGCTCCCGGCAGACGCAGGGGAATGTGCAGGGCCTCCCGGCCTCTTTGCGAAAGGCGGAAACACACGCAAGAAGACGTGCCCTTCACAACATTCAGGGGAAACGAGCAAGACATCCGGACACGCGGAAGGCCGTTCGTCCGGACGCGGAAATCCGCCTGTCCCGGCGCGCGCCGGGCTACCTTCTCCCCCGCAGCACGTAAAGCGCGAGCAGGCACAACACCACGATGATGCCGCCCCGCACAGGCGAAGGCAGCTCCACCATGCGGGCGAGCACGAATTCCACAAACAGGGCCGCCGCCACAAGCGCCACGGCCGTGAGCTGCCGGGCGTAATTCTTTTTCAGTGCCTTCTCTCGCGCCTCGTCCTGCCGTGCCCGTGCCTCTTCCTGCGCCGGGGTGTCGGCGAGCCCGCGCCTTTTCAGTTCCTGCGCCCGCAGCGCCGCCGCCTCGGGCGTAAGCTTCGCCGGGTCAAGCGCCGCAAGGTCGTCATCCGTCATGGCCGCGTAGCGTTCGGCAATCTGCCGTTCCGTGACTTTCATGCTCTCTCTCCGCTTCTTTCCGAACAGGCCCGCGCTGCCCCGCCTGCCCGACGACAAAAACACGACGGACCCGAAACACGACGGCCGCCCTTCACACTGCGATGCCGTCATTCATGCATGCCGTCCCTTCGGAACGAAAACTCTTCCTCCGGCCCGGCGTTTCTGAAAAAGTCCGCGTCCGTGCGATCCCATTTCCGGATGAGCCCGGCAAGCGCCACGCAGCGGTTCAGCGCCTCCTCAAAGCCGTCCAGAGAAAACATGGCCGTGCGAATGTTCCCGTCTCCGGCATCGACATCCACGCGGAGCCGGGAACCGTTGACGGCCTCACGGAGAAACTTGTTGCGGAACTCTCCCCGCATTTCAATGATAAGCGCGTCGTCCTGCAGGCAAAGTTCAAATTTTACGCCGTATGTTTTTCCTTTGTCCACGCGCATACGCCCGAAAAGGAACACCTCCTTCCGGCCCGCCATCCAGACCTTCATGTCGTCGGACGCCTCACCTGCCATGAACATGCTCCAGCCCACGCCCTGCTCATCGGGCTCCATGTCCAGAGCCAGCATGGTGTCGTCCGTCGTCGTGCACATGCGCGCCACGGCCTGCGCATCCTCCACCAGAACAGACGTCATCCAGGCGTTGTGCGTCCATGCCTGAAACTCTTCCCGTTTTCAAGAGACGCCCGAGTGACGCCATCGCCCGTCTGCCCCGGACACGCTGTACGGGCGCGGGACTTGCACGACGGCGGCTGCGCTTAACGGCGGAAGTGAATTCCGCCTGCTTGCCGCCGTCGGCGCGACCGCCTGAAGGCAGGTCGCGGGCCCCCGAGCGTTGAAAGGCTGTTGTTCTTCGCAAACGAAGGCCCTCCATCTCGTTGAGAAACGGCAGTTCATGCCAACGACGGCTTTCCAGAGCGTTGAAAAAGACTGTTCTTTTGTCAACGACGGTTTCCCAGCGCGTTGAACCAGCGCACTCCCTTAACAATCTGAAAATCCCTACAAACAACACCGATGTTGCCGCGAAGCGGAACATCGGTCGGCAGCCGCAGGCGGGCGCAGCCGCGCACGCCTGCACTGAGTTTGCAGCCCGAACGGCGTGAGCCGAGCCTTCCGGCCTTTTCGTCACTCCTCCCTGCCCTGCCGCTGTTTCAAAGCCCGACCTCCGGCAATCTCACGGACTCCGCCGCGCGGCGCAGCCGCAAGGCGAAACATGGGGGCCCGGGGGAGATTATCTC
>JAXUUT010000028.1:0-7398 GCA_037230945.1 bacterium | reverse complement strand
TCGCAGCGTCCCGCAGCCGCACGTTTCCGCCGCGCGGCAGAACTGCAGGCGAATCAGGGCTTCCGGGAAAACGCCTGCCTTCGGTTCAGCGCGCCTTGCGGAAGGCATAACCGCGCCGTCCTTCTCCCGGCAGGACCGGGAGAGCCCCTCTGATGCGCCCCTCTGACACTCCCTTCTGACGCTCTCCTTTGACGCGCCCCTCGACGTTTTCCCCTTCCCCGACGTTCCCCTGCCTGAGCGCTGTCGGCTTTCCCCTCCCTGCCTTCCGCCAACGGCTTCTTCTCTCCGGCTTTTCCTTTTTTCCGCGTCTCCATTCTCCCCGGCTTTTCCCTCTCCTCCGCGTTTTCCCTCTGTCCGGCTCCGCCTTTCCTGCCTTTTTTCTGCCTGCTCCCGGCGTTCCCCTTCCGCCCCCTCTTCCCTGCCTTCCGCTCCGCCCCTCCCCGGCTTCTTCTCCGACTTTCCGCACGGATTCCCCCACGCCCGTCTGCGTTCCGCTTTTTTTCGTGTTTTAAGTTGACAATGGTTTTCAGTTTCATTAATTTCAGTCTGTCCGTCATGTGAACGAGATGTCATGCCCGTTCCGGCGGGCGACCGCTCACGGGCGGACTCTCGGCATTCGGCCTTTTTCGGATTTTATTTTTTCTGCAATAATTGAAAAAGAATTTCATTTTTATCAGGAGGAGTCCATGTCACAAATGAATCTCCGTCAGCTTGCCCCGGGAAGAGAGGCAAGCATCGTCAAAATCACCGCTCACGGAGAACTCGGACGCCGCATACGCGACATGGGACTCGTGCCGGGCATGTCGGTGCAGGTGGTCGGCAGGGCTCCTCTGCGCGATCCCGTGGCGCTGCGCATCGAAGGTTCCACCATAGCGCTGCGCAACAGTGAAGCCGACTATGTCGACGTGGAGGTCAAATGAGCTGTCCCATGTGTGAAAGACGCGGCATTGCCGGCGAGGCCGCCCTTACGGAAGAGGAAAGAAAGAACGGCGTGCGCATTGCGCTTGCGGGCAATCCCAACTGCGGCAAGACCACGGCGTTCAACGCCTGGACGGGAGCGCATCAGCACGTGGGCAACTACCCCGGCGTGACCGTGGAAAAGAAGGAAGGCTGGACGAGCTGCGGCGAGCAGAAGGTGCTGCTCGTGGATCTGCCCGGCACCTATTCGCTTACGCCCTATTCCATGGAAGAGCGGGTGGTGCGCGACGTGCTGGCTCCGGAAAATGCCGCGGAGAGGCCGCGCGCGGTCATCGACGTCATCGACTCCGCCACGCTGGAGCGCGGTCTTTTTCTGGCCGTGCAGATACGCGAACTCGGTCAGGGCGTGGTGCTCGCCTGCAACATGATGGACGAAGCGCGCAGGGCGGGCATGACCATAGACCTCGACAGGCTTTCCGAGCGCTTCGGCGTGCGGGCCGTGCCCACGGTGGCGCGCTCCGGCGAAGGGCTCGACAGAGCGCTTGCCCTGGCGCTGGAGGAAGCGGCGAAGCCTTCCGAACCGCTCATCATAAGCTACGGGCCGGACGTGGATCCCGTGCTTTTGCGCATGACGAAGATCATTGAGGAAAAGAAGCTCCTCACCTCCCGCTACCCCGCCCGCTGGACGGCCCTGAAGCTCATCGAGGGCGACGAGGTGCTGCGCGCCCAGATGGAAGCCGCGGACGGCGAAACCGCCGGGAAGCTTGAAGAAGAACGCAGCGCTCTTGCCTCGCACCTTGCCTCCACGCTGGAAACCACGCCCGACGCCGTCATTTCCGACTACCGCTACGGCTTCATCAACAGCGCGCTCCGGGGCGGCGTGGTGCGCAAAAGCAGCACGAAGGACCGTCTTGCCTTTACCGACAGGCTCGACAAGGTGCTCACCAACACCATTCTCGGGCCGGTGATCATGCTCGGCGTGGTGTACTTCATGTTCTGGACCACGTTCATCGTGGGCGCGTATCCGCAGGGCTGGGTGGAAGACTTCTTCGGCTGGCTCGGCGAAATGATGACCGGCGTGCTGCCCGAAGGACTGGTGCAGTCGCTGGTGGTGGACGGCATCATAGGCGGCGTGGGCGGCGTGCTCAGCTTCGTGCCGCTCATTCTCATCATGTTCCTCATCGTGTCGTTTCTGGAAGACAGCGGCTACATGGCGCGCATGGCCTACATGCTCGACCGCGTCATGCGGGCCTTCGGACTGCACGGCTCTTCGGTCATGCCCTTCATCATTGCGGGCGGCATTGCGGGCGGCTGCGCCATTCCCGGCGTGATGGCCACGCGCACCATGCGCAGCGAAAAGGAACGCATGGCCACCATGATGACCCTGCCGCTCATGACCTGCGGCGCCAAGATTCCCGTGTTCCTCATGCTCACGGCGGCCTTCTTTGCCGACAATCAGGCGGGCATCATGTTCGCCATCACCCTGTGCGGCTGGGCCGTGGCCCTGCTCGTCTCCCTGTTTTTGAGAAAGACCGTGTTCCGCGGCGCGTCCACGCCCTTCGTCATGGAGCTGCCGCCCTACCGCCTGCCCACGCTGCACAGCATTCTCACGCACACCTGGGAACGCGGCTGGATGTATATCAAGAAGGCGGGCACCGTCATTCTGGCCATATCCGTCATACTCTGGGCGGCGCTCACCTTCCCGGCGCTCACCGAAGAGCAGTCCGCGCCCTTTGAGGCGAAAATCGCCGCGCTCGACGCGCAGCTCGCGCCCCTCAATGAGCAGATCGACGCCATGAAGGCCCAGCTTGAAGGCGAAGGCAATGCCGACGTCGCCGCCATGCAGGCCATGCTCGCCTCGCTGAACGCGCAGAAGGAAACGCTCGAAAACGCGAAGGCCGACGAGGAAAACGCCCTCGCCTCCGAAACCGTGCGCAACACCTGGGGCGGCCGCATAGGCCAGTTCGTGGAACCGCTGTTCCGGCCTCTCGGCTTCGACTGGCGCACCGACGTGGCCCTCATTTCCGGCGTGGCCGCCAAGGAAGCCATTCTCTCCACCATGGGAACGGCCTATTCCATAGGCGAGACCGATCCCGACGAACCGGATTCCCTCTCCGCCAGACTGGCCGCCGATCCCGGCTGGTCCAAGACCGTGGCCCTCTCGCTCATGCTCTTCGTGCTCATCTATTCGCCCTGCTTCGTCACCCTCGTGGTGCTCAAGAACGAAGCCGGCGGCTGGCGGTGGCTCTTCTTCAGCATGGCGTTCAACACCGCCGTGGCCTACCTCGTGGCCTGGGCGGGAACGCTGGTCGGCCGCGTGCTCTGGGGATGATCCCTCCCCGCCCCTCCGAGGCCGTTCTTTCCTCCGCGGCCTCATCCTGAAAAAAAGCCCCGGTACGCCGGGGCTTTTTTATGCCGCAAAAGGCCCGGCTTCCGCCGGGGTCCCGGCCTCTTCCCGCCGTTTTCCTGCGTGCGTCCCGCGCCCCTCCGCGCGCCCGCTCCGTCTTGCGCAGGCGTCTTCGCGCTTCTTCTCCGCCGCCCTCTCCCCTGTTCTGTCTCTTCCGGAGAGCCTCCGGCGCTTTTCCGGACCTTTCCCAAGACGCCTTTTCCCCGGACGCCCCCCTTCCAGTCTTTTCCCCGACCCCTTTTCTTCCTCTCGCCCCGCTCTCCTCCCACTCCCCTCTCCCGTGCGCCGCGTGTCCGCCCCGTCTTTCCGCCCTTCGCCCGCCTCCGCCATCCCGCCTTCCGCAAGCCCCGCTTCAACTCACCGGCGTCACAGAACTTTTTCTGCCTCTGCGCGCAAATCGCCCCCCGTCTTTTCCTTTTGCCGAAAATTCGTTAGATTTTTCTGCACCCAATAATGATTCCGCCTTGAAAAATACTTTCGACTTATGCGAGGTCTCCATGAAAAGCATCTGTCAGCTCTTTCCCGCGCTCGCGCACAGAGCGTTTCTCTGCTTCATCACGGGGCAGACCATATCCATGCTCGGGCAGTGGATGCAGCGCCTCGCCATGAGCTGGCTCGTCTTCCGCCTCACCGGTTCCGCCTTTCTGCTCAGCATCGTGGAATTCATGAACCTCGCGCCCATTCTCGTGCTCGGACTCATGGCCGGCGCGTGGCTCGAACGCCACGACCTGCGAAAGGCCCTCGCCGCCACGCAGGCGCTCTGCATGATCGAATCCGCCCTGCTCACCTTCGTGACCTTCACGGGCATCGTCAACTATCCCCTGCTCGTGGCACTCAGCCTCATTCTCGGCGTCATCACCTCCTTCGACATGACGGCACGGCAGTCCTCGGTGTCCCTCATGGTCTCCGACCCCGCCGCCGTCAAAAGCGCCGTGGCCCTCAACTCCATGGCCTTCAACATGAGCAAGCTCATCGGGCCCTCCATAGCCGGACTCGTCATCTATCTCTGGGGCGAGGGCGTGTGCTTCCTCATTTCAACCTTCTCGTATCTGCCCATCATCTACATGCTGCTCTTTCAGGTGCGCCTGCGCGAGCGCGTCGCTCCCACCGAAAAGAAAAGCATGTTCGGCGACATCGTCGAAGGGCTGCGCCACGTGCAGAGCGAGTTCTTCCTGAACCACATCTTCCGTCTGCTCGCCGTGTTCTGCACCTTCGGCCTGTGCTACAGCGTGCTCTTTCCCATGTTCTCCACCGGCATTCTGAACGGCAATTCCCAGACGCTCGGCTGGCTCTTCGGCGCCGTGGGCGCAGGCGCCTTCGTGGGCGGCGTGGTCGTTTCCGTGCACGTCGTGCTCAGGCACGTGCCCGCCTTCCTCCTGCGCACCACCACCATTACCGCCCTCGCCCTCATCGTGTTCAGCTTCTCCTCACATCTTCTTCTCTCCCTCGCCGCCGCCTTCTTCATAGGCTTCGGCATCACCTCCACCAACATCAGCGTGAACACCCTCTGCCAGACCACCACCTCCGACGACTGCCGCAGCCGCGTGATCAGCCTCTACATCATGTGCACCGCAGGATTCGGTCCCGTGGGCGGCCTCGCCTTCGGCGCCCTGGCCGACTTCATCGGCGCTCCGCACACCATGCTTTTGTGCGCCCTCGTCATAGCTCTTGCCATCCTGCTGTTTTTGCGTCATTTTCGCGCCATACACCACAGCCTCGCACAGACGCTCGCCCACCTTTCCTGATCCTTTTCGACAGAAATCCCGTCGCGCGCGCCTCGTGCCCGGCCAGACTTTTCAAGGACCCTTTTTCCCATGAACGGCATCTTTTCCGCCCTCGTCACCGTGTTCGGCATCATGTTCCTCGGCCTTCTGGCCGAACGCCGCCGCATTCTCGCCCCCACCATGGCCCTGTGCCTCAATCAGTTCGTCTACTGGATCAGTCTGCCCGCCCTGCTCTTCACGCAGATGTGCTCCATTCCCATGGACGGTCAGGCCACGACCTTCATCTGGGCCACGCTCGCCGGTTCCCTCGTCTGCTACCTCATCGCCTATCTCTTCTTCTCCAGACTGTGGCGCGATCACCGTCTCGAAACCACCATACGCACCCTCGCCGCCGTGTTCCCCAACGCCGCCTTCTTCGGCCTGCCCTTCATCTTCATGGTCTTCCCCGACAACGAAGAAGCCGCCACCGCAGGCATGCTCGGCGCCCTGCTCTACTCCGGCGTGTTCCTCATCGCCGACGCCTCGCTCGACATTCTCTCCTCCTCCGACGCAGGAGAACGCCGCAACATCGGCAAAAAGCTCGTGGGCGAGCTCATCCACAACCCCATGATCGTCGCCGCCATCGTCGGCGCGTGCGCGGGCTTCTCCGGCATTCCCCTGCCGAAGGCCGTCACCAGCATCACCCAGATGCTCGGATCGACCGCCGCTCCCTGCGCCCTCTTCGGCATGGGCATGGTGCTCTCGGCCCAGCTCTCCGGCACCTCCGGCATGGGCGGAAGCTTCAGCCGCAAGAACCTCATCTTCGTGTGCCTCGCCAAGCTCCTGCTGCAGCCGCTCTTCACCTTCCTCGTGCTTTTCGCCGCAGGCTGCACCGGCACGGCCCTCGCCGTGGGCACCGTGGTGTCCGCCATGCCCACGGGAACCATGGTCTACATTCTCGGCGAACGCTATCAGGCCTGCCCCACCGAGTCTTCCATGACCGTCATCGCCACCACCATCCTGTCGCTGGCGTCGCTCCCGCTCGTCATGCTGGCGCTCCAGACGGCGGGCATAGTCTAGTTCGCGCGCATCCGGCCGCGTCCGGCATCCCCCGGGAAGCCGGATGCGACCCCGTCCCGCCCTTGCATAACGCTGCCGGGCGCGCTATCATCGGCCCCGCCCAAGTATTCGCGTCACGCCAAGCCCGGCGAACGTCCGCCGCATTCCAGCAAGAAGGAGGTCTTCATGTCGGAGCCTTACCTGCCAACCATTCTTCCCTGCTCTTCCTGCGGGAGCCGCGAGCAGAAGCTGGAATCGTGCCTTCCCGCCGGTCATCGGAGCGAAGTGTGGAGAGTCGTGTGTCCGTGCGGATGCGCGCTCACCCAGTGGGCCGTGTCCCAGGGCGCGGCCATCCGTCTGTGGAACCGCTTTCTCGGCGAGGGACACGAAGAGTAGTCCGCGCCGCGCGGGGCCTGCGCTTCTTCTGCTTCCGCCCCGCATGACGACCGGCCGGTCACGTTCTTTCCGCTTCCGCCGGCAGAGGCGACTTTCCTGCAAAACGCCGCCTCTGTGCCTTCCGCCCCGCCGCAGAAGCGGCCGCACTCAACCATCATCAGGGCGCACGGCGCCGCAAGAACCATCATGGCCACATCCCATCCCCGTCCCCGCATGCTTCTGGCCGACGACAAGGGCCAGATATTCGACGATCCCGATCTTCTCATGCTCTGCCGCAAGGGCAACGAATGGACGCTCCCGCGCCCGGACGAGCTCATGCCGCTCCCTCCCGAAAGCGAACTTTTCCTGCTTCCCGGCCGCCACGCCGCCGGACTCGACCCCGAAACCGGCGAAACCGTGGAAGTCGAGGAACTCGCCGTGGCCGCCTTCATCGCGCCCGCGCACACCCTTACCGGACACCCGGTGTACGTCACCGACGACGACGCCCCCACCCTGCCGCTCTTCGCCTACGCCGCCGTGGGCATGATCGGCGACCGCTTCTACGTGTGCGCCAAAAAGGTGGATGAAGACCACCGCCAGGTGTTCACCGGCATTCCGCAGAAGAAGATCAACAAGGCCGCCAGAGAACTCATGGCGAAGTTTCCGCACAACCGCTTCATTCAGCACCTCATGCAGAACTGCGTGCTGAAGTACGGCTGCCCGGCGGCCAAGAACCTTGCCATAGGCCGCTACGAGGCGCCCATTCCCACCTCGCGCGTGTGCAACGCCCGCTGCGTGGGCTGCATTTCCCACAAGAACGAGGATTCCACCATCTGCGCCACCCCGCAGGACCGCCTGACCTTCACCCCCACGGCGGACGAAATCCTCGAAATGATGTTCCACCACATGAAGAACGAGCCGCATCCCATTTTCTCC
>JAXUUT010000045.1:0-42540 GCA_037230945.1 bacterium | reverse complement strand
GCTGCACGCTCAGTGCAGGCGTGCGCGGCTGCGCCCGCCTGCGGCTGGCCGACCGGTGCTTCGCTTCGCGAATGCACCGGTGTGGTTGGAAGAATTTCCAGATTTTTTAAGGGGAGAGCGCTGGTTCAACGCTCTGGAAAACCGTCGCTGCCGAAGGAATAACCGTTTCTCAACGCTCGGGGGCCCCGGGCCGCTTTCGAGCGGCCCGGCCGACGGGCATAAGTAGGCGGGATTCACTCCCGCCGTTAAACGCCATGCCCGTCGTGCAAGCCTCGCGCCCGTACAGCGTGTCCGGAGCAGACGGGCGTTTGCGGGCGTCGAGTGCTCGGTAGATACGCGCTACCGCAGCTATTTACTATAGGCCGAATCTTGTCCGGCCTTTGCCGTACAGTCGTGTCAAAAGAAGTGATTTTCAGATAAGTCAGAGTAATGTTTATTTCTATATAGGTATTAAATTAATGAGCCTTGCTTTGTAGTTGAATATGATATTTTTACTTTTTTCATTGTAATAATATCTAGAAAAGTATTTTTTGATAGCTCAGTATTTGATAATTTGTTCTTTATATATAAGCTAACAAAGAGTGCTGCTGATTTTGCTTGAGAATTAATAGATTTATTAGGATTAAATTCAATATCAGTAAAACAATTATATTGGATAATATTTTTTACTAAATGAGGGTTTTGCATAATTGCATTGATATAAATCCAATCATAAAAGCTTGTAGGAGGATTTAATTCCCAGCGTTCATTAAAATAAATAAAATATTGTAATTGACCAGAATTTTTTAGTCTGGGATCTTTTTTTGCATCTAAAGATGTTTTATCTAATAAATCAATGTATGGACCACCATGAAGGAAAACTTTACTGCTTTGAAAAGCAGTTTCTACAGTTATTTTTTTATGAAAATTCGCAGGATAAAAGGATAAATTAAAGGCACTTAATGCTTTTCCTAACGGATTTGAGGACTTAGTCGATATTTCGAGAATTTTTGCATTTGGATGTACTTGTAGTATAGAGGTGTGGAACTCATAAATACACTTTTGTTTTTGCTGAATTGAAAGTCCAGGATGCCATTTAAAATTAAATAGCTCTTTAGTAGTTAAGCTTTTGTTTTGAGTATCTACAAAGTAGGCTGGTCTTTCTGCCATTATTGTCTCCATAATGAATTTAGAAAGTAACTTCTCGAATTATAAATTGAATTGTCATATCGTATATCAAATTCAGGAAATAATGATTTATATTTATAAACTAAATCTTTTTTATTGAATGCAATAGAATGTATATATTTTGGCTCAATAATACCATTAACTAAAACCTCAGCCTGTTCATCTGTAGGATATGAACTGGGAAGATTTAGTTCTTTTCTTTTTAATTCGTCTTTAAAAAGTGCCTCAAAAGCAGAAAAATTTTTTAATTGTATATCACTTGTATTTCTTATATTAGTATTAGCTGCATTAGTTTGACAAAAAAGACATGTTTTTAAATATAAAATTTCAGGATTAAATACTATAATAGCCCAATTTATACCTTTATTTTCTCCTAACTTTCTATATTTATAGAACATTCTTGAGTTTGGAAAACTGATAGATAGACTATTATAGTCTTCTCTATTATCTAGTCGAAGACTATCATTATAGTTTATACCGATACCGATAAAAGCACTCATACTTCTTGGGAGTAAGCCAAACTTTAAAATTGATGAAATATTTTTTTCTTGAGTAAAGTGAAATAAATAATCAATATTTCTCTCTTGTATGCTATTTTTTATTAAATATTTATCATAATCTGTAGTATTTTTATATTCTAACTGTAAATTATTTTCTTTAATTATTTTTTGAGAATTATTTTCATGATTTTCTTTATTTTTTTCTATTTCTATTATCTCTATATTTAATTTTTTTTGTTTTAATACATTATCTTTGTTATTTGATATGTTAGTATTTTCTTCCTCTTTTATTATATAATGAGCTAATAAAAATCCTAATAAAAGTTCTATACATGTTAAAATCATCCATTTTGGATAAATAAATCCCCATAATAAGGTTATAATTATTATACATAATACAGATAAAAATATAATTTTTTTAAATATAAATCTTAAAGAAAAGCCTATCACAGAAAATAAAAGAAAATATTCGAGCATTTTTATACAACTATTTGCAGTAGTTAGTAGATAAACTGGTATATCTTTTCTGCCTTTCACTCAGCGAGGGGGGCGTGGGTGAGGCGTTCGAGTTCCTGGTGGGCGAGTTCAGGGGTACGGCCCTGGGCGCGGGCGATGGCGTCGAGGTTTTCGACGGCGTCGCAGTCGCGCATATAGAGGGGGGGGATATCGGACTCGTTCTGTTCGTCCCAGCGTATGGTGTGTTCCACGGCGACGAGGGAGGCGAGGGCAGGGGCGTTATGGCCTGCGAGCAGGCGGGCGGAGGGGGGCAGGGCCGTCTTCAGGCAGTCGAGGTTGCTGGTGAGGGCGCTGCCGATGACGAAGTTCGGCGCTCCGAGGTTTGTGCCTTCGGGCAGCGGGGGCAGGGGCAGCAGGAAGGTATGGCCTTCGGGCTGGGGGATGCCGTTTTCATCGGCGCGGAAGCGGGCCACGTAGGCGAGGCCCTTGCGGGCGTTGGTCAGGGCGAGGACTTCTTCGCCGGGCAGGGCCGGGGCGTTGGCGGCGAGGCACTGCAGGTAGTTGAGTCCTGCCTGTTTTGCGCCCACGGCACGGGCGAGGCCTGAGGCGGTGGTGAGGCCTATGCGCAGTCCGGTGAAGTTGCCGGGGCCGGCCACGCAGGCTATGCGGCGAATGGCCGAAGGGGTGACGCCGAGGCGGGCGCAGGCTTCGCGCAGGGCCGGGGCGAGAAGTTCGGTTCCGCCGCGCTGGGCGAGCCAGTCCTCGCCGCAGAGCATGGCGCCGTTTTCGCAAAGCGCGAACTGGACGCGCTTTTCCGCAGTATTGAGAATAAGAGTAAGTTCACGCATTTATTTGAACCAGCGCATGACGTCGTTGAAGGTGGCGAAGATCATGAGGGCGATGAGCAGGCTTGCGCCTACGCGCATGGACCATTCCTGCACCTTTTCGGGCACGGGACGGCGAACGATGATTTCCACGATGCAGAACAGTATGGCTCCGCCGTCCAGCACGGGAATGGGGAAGAGGTTGAGCAGTCCGAGGTTCACGCTGATGAGGGCGGTGAGCAGAAGCAGCGGCACGATGCCCGCCTCTGCCTGCTGGCCGAGCATCTGAGCGATGAGTATGGGCCCGCCCACGGAATCGGCGGCCACGGAACCGGTGATCATCTTTTTCACGCCGGTGAGGGTGATGTCGATCATGTTCCAGGTCTGGCGCAGGCCGAGAACGGCGGATTCCGCGAAGCTCCTGGGTTCGTAGCGCACGGCTCCCGAGGCCTGAACGCCGATGAGCCAGGCGGTTTCCTTTTCGCCGAAGATGTTGGCGCGTTCGCTTCTGGTGGGGGTCATGTCGAAGCTGAGGGGCTTGCCGTCGCGCAGAACGTCCACACGGAGAGTGCGGCCGCCGGAGGCTCCCACGGTTTCGGGAACCTGCGACCAGCGGTCGATGGCGACGCCGTCGATGGCGGTGATCATGTCGCCGGGCAGCATGCCCGCCTGCATGGCCGCGCTGCCCTGCACGATGGCGCCCGCCTGCGGCAGCGGCACGGCAAGGCCGGTGGAGAGGGTGAGGCCCCAGTAGATGAGCCAGGCAATGACGATGTTCATGAACGGCCCGGCAAAGGCGATGATGAGCCTCTGCCATGCGGGGCGGTTGTTGACCGCTTCTTCCTGCGTGAATCCGAGGCTTTCCACCTCGTTGCTGTATTCGCCCACGCCCGACACGTAGCCGCCGAAGGGCAGCCAGGAGAGCCGGTATTCGGTCTTGCCGCGTCTGAAGCTGCACAGTTTCGGCCCCATGCCGATGGAAAAGGTGATGACGCCCACCTTGAACGCGCGGAAGGCGAGAAAATGCCCGAGTTCATGAAAGAAGATGAGTCCGCCGAACACCAGCACCACGGCCAGCGCGGCGTCCCAGTAGGAAAGATAGTGAAGTAGTGACTGCATGGTATCCCGATGGGGCCGGACGAAGGCCGCCCCGTTGAGGTTGAACGTGCCGCAAAGAGGCGCGTTTTTCCGCGCCCGCGGGTGCTGCGGCCCGTTTTATTGCCGCCTTCGCCGGTGCGGCCGGACGGGACGGCGTTTGCCGGGGCCCCTGGGAAGGGCACTCGGCTGCGGGTTCCTGTTCAGGCCTGCCAGAGCCTTGCGCGGTCTCGCGCGGCGGCGTCGGTTTTTTCCACGGACTCGAGCGCGCGGGCGACCTGCGGGGCAAGGGGGCCTTCGGCGAGCTCGAAGTTCTGCGCATCCGAGGCGTCGTCGAGAATGTCGCTCACCAGCGCCGGGATGTCGGTAAAGCCGATGTTTCTGGCAAGGAAGCGCTCCACGGCCACCTCGTTGGCCGCGTTGAGCTCCACGGTGTGGCCCTGGGCAAGGGCGCGGCGCGCAAGGTCGAGGCAGGGGAAGAGGTCGAGGCGCGGCTCTTCAAAGGTGAGGCTTCCCACTCTTGCGAGATCGAGCGCGCTGATGCCCGTGACTCTTCCATCGGAAAGATAAGGCCAGGAAAGGCATCCGGCAATGGGCACGCGCATGTCGGGCACGGCGAAATGTCCCATCATGGCGCCGTCGGCAAGTTCCACGAGGGAATGCACGACGGACTGAGGATGCACCACCACGACCACGTCCCTGGCGGGCATGTGATAGAGATGACAGGCCTCGATGATTTCAAGGCCCTTGTTCATGAGCGTGGCGGAATCGATGGTGATTTTTGCGCCCATGGACCAGTTGGGATGCTTGAGGGCGTCTTCGGGCCGCACGGTCTTGAGGAAGGCGGCGTCCCTGGTGCGGAACGGGCCGCCCGAGGCCGTGAGAATGAGGCGGGCGATGTCGTTTTCGCCGCGGCCGACCATGCCTTCAAACAGGGCGAAATGTTCCGAGTCCACGGGGAGTATGACCGCGCCCGTGCGGCGGCAGAGGTTGCGGATGAGCTCCCCGGCGAGCACCAGCGATTCCTTGTTGGCGAGGCATATGGTCTTGCCTGCAAGGGCGGCGGCCACGGTGGCGCGAAGGCCCGCCGCGCCCACCTGGGCCGAGAGCACCATGTCCACGTCGGCAAGGGAGGCGAGGGCGGCGTAGCCCTCCTTGCCCCAGAGTATCTCCGGCCGGTAGCCGGAGGGAAGACGAGAGGCGAGGGCGTCCACGCCGTGGGGACCGTCCTTTTCCAGCACGGCGAGGAAGGGCGGACGCCATTCTTCGGCCTGTCTTGCGAGCAGCTCGACGTTCCGTCCTGCGGCAAGCGCCCGCACCTCGAAGCGGCCCGAGTCGCGCCAGGCGTCCAGCACGCGCAGGGTGCTTGTGCCTATGGAGCCGGTGCAGCCCATGAGGGCCACGCGGCGGGGAAAGGGCAGGGCGTCGTTTTCGCCGGGAATGCTGCTGATGTACTTCATGAAGAGGACTCTTTCTGAAAGGATGGGGGCGGACAGAGAGACTCTGTCCGGCTTCCCGAAAAAGGGCGTTTTCCGAACGGGCCGGAAAACGCCGGAAAAGTCTGTGAACGCGCGTCGGGAGCGTTCGGGCCTGTCCTACTGGGCGGCCTGCGCGAAGAAGGGATACAGAGCCGAGGCCACGGCGTAGACGCCCACGCAGAAGGAAATGCTGTCGAGCCGGTCGAGCACGCCGCCGTGACCGGGCAGAAGACGGCTGGAATCCTTGACGTTGACGGCGCGCTTCAGAGCAGATTCAAAGAAGTCGCCGAGCTGCGCCATGATGCCCATGACAGCGCCGAGCGCGGCAAAGGCGTAAAGCGGCGCGCTGCCGAAGGCAAGGCCCATGACGCAGGACACGACCACGGCGGCCAGAAGTCCGGCCACGGAGCCTTCCACGCTCTTCTTGGGGCTCACGCCGGGCCAGATGGCATGCTTGCCGAAGCTTACGCCCGCAAAGTAGGCGGCCATGTCGGATGCGGCGGGCAGAAGCACCACGAGAAGCTGTTCCCAGCGGGAAAAATGCATGGCCGGGGCAAGCAGCAGCGGAACGTAGGCGATGCCGCACACGATGACGGCGGCGCGGCGCAGAGGATCGAGCGTTTTTTCACGGCTCCAGGAAATGAGCGCGTAAAGGGCCGTGAGCATGGCGCAGAAGGCCAGGGCGAGACCGGCCGGGAAGGAGGGCAGAGCCGCGCAGGCGGCAAGATACGCCGCACCGAGCAGAAGGCCGAGAATCTTCATGCCCCATCCGCCCTCGGGCTGGAACAGAAAGAGGAATTCGCCCAGTCCCACGAGGGCGAGAACGCCGACAAGACCGGAAACGTACCAGCCGCCCATGACCCACGCGGCGATGAGAACGGCCGCGAGCACGGCCGCCGTGATGAGCCGCAGGCCGAGTCCCGCGGCGCGAAACTTGTCATTCATGATTTCTTCCTTCTGTTGTCGTCTGTCCGCCGACCTGTTCGCTCGTTCTGCCGAAGCGGCGGGTGCGGCAGGCGTAGCTGTCGAGGGCTCTTGTCAGCTCTTCCGGGCCGAAGTCCGGCCAGAGCACGGAGCTGAAATAGAACTCTGCGTAGGCGCTCTGAAAGAGCAGAAAGTTGCTGAGGCGTTCCTCGCCGCTCGTGCGTATGATGAGATCCGGATCCGGCATGCCGGGAGCGTAGAGAAAGGAGCGGAAGACTTCTTCCGTGAGCTCCTCGGGCCTGAGATGCGCGGCAAGGGCCTGACGCGCGGCACGGAGTATTTCTTCCCGCCCGGAATAGCTGATGGCGAGCGTGAACACCATGGAGCGGTTGCCGGCCGTCTTTCTGATCGCGTGATCGAGCGTCTGACGCACGGCAAAGGGCAGATCCTTCCTGTCGCCGATGAAGGCGAGACGTATGTCTTCCTTCATGAGCTCGGGCAGCTCCTGCCGCATGAAGCGCAGAAACAGATCGAAAAGAAAGCTCACTTCCTTTTCGGGACGCTGCCAGTTTTCCTTGGAAAAGGCATACACGGTGACGTACCCTATGCCCCTGCGCCGGCATTCGCGCACCAGCGTGCGCACGGCGTCCACGCCGGCGAGATGTCCTTCGGAGCGGGAGAGCCCCCGTTCTCTGGCCCATCGGCCGTTGCCGTCCATGATGACCGCAATGTGCTGCGGCAGTCGTTGTTCCATGCGCCTTTCCACGTTGATGCGGGGCCGTTTTTCCGGCTCCCGCCCGCATGACGCGGAAGGCCCGCTTGCTCCGGCTCTCCTGCCGGACGCGGGCCTTCACGTCGTCAGATTTCCATGATTTCCTTTTCCTTGGCCTGGGCCTTGGCGTCGGCCTTCTTCACGAAGGCATCCGTGAGCTTCTGCACGTCGTCCATGGCCTTCTTCAGCTCGTCGGCGGAGATTTCCTTGTCCTTCTCCAGCTTCTTGAGCGCGTCGTTCACGTCGCGGCGGATGTTGCGCAGCGCCACCTTGGCGTCTTCGGTGTACTTCTTGCTCACCTTGGTGAGCTCGCGGCGGCGTTCCTCGGTGAGCGGCGGCACCGTGATGCGGATGATGCGGCCGTCGTTCATGGGGGTAAGGCCGAGATCGGACTTCAGAATGGCCTTTTCCACGGGAGAAAAGGCGTTGCGGTCCCAGGGCTGGATGGTGACGGTGCGGCTGTCGGGCACGGCCACCGAGGCGAGCTGCTGAATGGGCGTGAGCGTGCCGTAGTAGTCCACCTTGATGTTGTCCACAAGGCTCGTGGTGGCGCGGCCGGTGCGCAGCTTGCCGAAGTCGCGGTCGAGGGCGACGAGGGCTTTTTCCATGCGTTCTTCGGCGTCGAGCTGCAAGGTCTCGATATCCATGTCAATCTCCCTTTACAATGGTGCCTGCCGCTTCGCCGCAGACAACGCGTTTGATGTGCCCGCCGAACATGCTGCATACGATGACGGGCACGCTGTTTTCCTGCGCCAGCGTGATGGCCGTGGCGTCCATGACCTTGAGGTGGCGGCGCAGCGTCTCATCATAGGAGAGCTGATCGAAGCGTACCGCGTCGCTGTATTTCATGGGGTCCTTGTCATACACCCCGTCCACCTTGGTGGCCTTGATGATGGCGTCGCACTTGAGTTCCGTGCCGCGCAGGGCCGCCGCCGTGTCGGTGGTGAAATAGGGGTTGCCCGTGCCCGCCGCGCAGATGATGATGCGGCCTTTTTCCATGTGGCGTATGGCCCGGCGATGAATGTAGGGCTCGCACAGCTCGCGGATGTCTATGGCGGAAAGCACGCGCGTGGGGCAGTCCATTTTTTCCAGAGCGTCCTGTACGGCCACGGCGTTCATGACGGTGGCGAGCATGCCTATGTAGTCGGCGTTGGAACGGTCCATGCCCTTGGCCGAGCTCGAAAGGCCGCGGAAGATGTTGCCGCCGCCGATGACCAGCGCAAGCTGTACGCCCAGCTTGGCCACGTCGGCGATTTCCTTGCAGATGCTGTGCACGGTGTCGGGGTCTATGCCACTGCCTTTTTCACCGGCCAGAGCTTCGCCGCTCAGCTTGAGCAGCACGCGCCGGTATTTGAGTTCGCTCATCGTCAGCCTCTTCTGGGGTCGGAGTGTGTGGAACCGTCCGCTTCGGCAAGGCCGTGATCGTAGGGAGCGCCCCAGCCTCCCTCATGGATGCGGACATATTTGAGAAACGTGTAGAACGACGTGTGCGCCGCCATGAGAAAGCCCGCCCGTCCGTCGAGCACGCCCAGCTTGCGCACGTACATGTCGATGAAGCGCCATGTGCCGTGGAGAAGCCCGGCAAGAACGCCGCCCCTGCGTCCCTGCGACTCCAGGTCGCGCGCGCCGCGTTCGGCGTAGTCGTTGAGCTTGTCGAGCTGATTTCTGAAGTTGCAGTAGGTGTAGTGGAGCATGTCGCCCGAAAGCTCGCCGTACGGCCCCGCAGGCACGAACTTCTGATGCGCGCCGCTGTTTTCTATGCGTATGGCCTCGGGCAGGAACAGACGGAACAGCCTGTCGGGATAGCATCCGCCGTGCCTGAGAAAGCGGTCGAAATACCAGGTGCGACGCGGCATGGAAAACGCCGTTTTGTCGCCGGGGTTCTCAAGCGCCGCAAGAATGCTCTTTTTCAGCTCGGGAGAAATGATCTCGTCGCAGTCGAGCATGAGCACCCACTTCGTGGGCGCGTTGGCCGCGAGCCAGTCGATGCCGTAGCGTATCTGCTTTGCGTTGCCCGGCCACTTGTTCTGAATGAACATGGCTCCGTGAGCGCGGGCTATTTCCTCCGTCCTGTCGGAGCTGAAGGAATCCACGATGAGCACCCTGTCGCAGAACGAAAGCGATTCAAGACACTTGTCGAGCAGCCTTTCGCCGTTCAGGGTGATGATGAGTGCGGTAAGTCGTACGGCGTCTTCCATAGGTCATCCGTGAAAAGGGCATAAAAAAGGGGAGAGAATGTTCTCTCCCCTTGTATCCTGAACTCCTGACGGATTCAAGCTCACGGACGCGACTTTTCCGCAAAAGTCGCGTCAGAGGGCAGGATTACGCGCCGAGCTGGATGCGGACGAAGCGGCTGATGCTGACGGAGCAGCCGGCAGCCTTGGCGGTGGCCTTCAGAAGATCCTGAACGGTCATCTTGTCGTCGCGGATGTAGGGCTGATCGAGCAGGCACACTTCCTTGCAGTACTTCTTGACGGCGCCTTCGGCGATCTTGTCGATGATCTTCTCGGGCTTGCCTTCGGCAAGGGCCTTCTGACGATACACTTCGCGCTCGCGCTCGAGAAGAGCGGGATCGAGGCTGTCGGCGTCGAGGGCCAGAGGATTGGAAGCGGCGATCTGCATGGCCACGTTCTTGGCGAATTCGGCCACGGCGGCGTCGGCGGGCTTGTCGGTGTCCACTTCCACGAGAACGGCCAGCTTGCCGTTGGAGTGCACGTAGGTGCCGATCACGCCTTCACCTTCCACGCTCATGCGAACGAAGCGGCCGAGCACGGTCTTTTCACCGGTGGAGGCGGCGAGCTCGTTCATGCTGTCCTGGAAGGCATCGAGGGTTTCGGGGTTGTTCGCGGCCACTTCTTCGGCCACGTGCTTGGCAAAGTCCTGGAACTTTTCGCCGCGGGCGACGAAGTCGGTTTCGGTCATCACTTCAACGATGGCGGAAACCTTGCCGTCGGCGCTGGTGGCGGAGGCGATCACGCCTTCGGAGGTGGCGCGGTCGGCGCGCTTGGCGGCCTTGGAAAGACCCTTCTGGCGCAGCCAGTCGAGAGCCTTTTCCACGTCGGCCTCACATTCGGTGAGGGCCTTCTTGCAGTCCATCATGCCGGCGCCGGTCTTCTCGCGCAGCTCCTTTACCATGGCAGCGGTAATAGCCATTGTCTTGCTCCTTGAAAATAAAAGGGGTTATTCAGCGGCTTCGGCCGTTTCGGCGGCCTTCTGCATGGCAGCTTCGGGATCGGCCACTTCCTTGGTCTGAGCGGCGCCTTCGAGGCAGGCTTCGGCCATGGCGTTCACAAAGAGCTTGATGGCGCGGATGGCGTCGTCGTTGCCGGGAATGATGTAGTCGATGACGTCGGGATCGCAGTTGGTGTCGGTGACGGCCACGATCGGGATGCCGAGCTTGCGGCATTCCTTCACGGCGATCTCTTCACGATGCGGGTCGATGATGAACACGAGCTGGGGAAGGCTGTCCATGTCCTTGATGCCGCCGAGGGTGAGGTTCAGCTTGTCGAGCTCGCGCTGGAAGCTGAGGATTTCCTTCTTCTGGTAGCGGTTGATGGAACCGTCGGCAAACATGGATTCGAGCTTCTTCAGACGTTCGATGCTCTTCTGAATGGTCACGAAGTTGGTGAGGGTGCCGCCCATCCAGCGGTTGGTCACGTAGGGCTGACCGGCGCGGGTGGCTTCGGCGGCCACGGCTTCCTGAGCCTGACGCTTGGTGCCGATGAAGAGCACCTTGCCGCCGTTGGCGACGGTTTCCACGATCTTGTCGTGGGCGGTGCGGAACAGCTTCACGGTCTGCTGAAGGTCGATGATATGGATGCCGTTACGGGCGCCGAAGATGTAGGGGCGCATCTTGGGGTTCCAGCGACGGGTCTGGTGGCCGAAGTGGACGCCGGTTTCCAGCATCTGCTTCATGGTAACGTAAGCCATGGTAATTCTCCTTGAGAAAAAAGGGTTTGTCTTCCACATCGACCCCTGGCCCTTCACCCGTGAGCGCCTCTCGCTCCCGGGAACCCTGGCCGCTGCCGATGTGTGCATTATGTGTAGCTGGTGGTCTCTATCCTATTTTTCGCCGCAAGGCAAGTCTTTGCCCCGGCAAAAACGCCGGCGGCTACTTCTTTTCCGTTTTGTTGCCGCGCACGATCATGTCCGCAAAGTTCGTGGCCGTTTCCTTCACCCAGTCCAGATGAGGTTCGGGCTTGTCGTTGCCCAGTATGGAGGTCACCGTGACGAAGAGCACGGTGTCCTTCACCGGAACCACCGCCGTGGCCATGGCCGTGGACAGCCAGCTTTTGGGACCGCGTTCGATCATGTTGAAGTGGATGAGGCTGGTGTAGAGAAACGCGCTCGACGTCCGCACCGAATCCACGAGCAGCGGAGTGCCCGTGGAAAGCGCGTTTGAAAGCGCCTTTTCCCGGTTTTCCATTTCCTGCGCCGGCGTGTCCGTGCGGCTGCGCGGTATGCGCGAAAAGCCGATGAAAAGGCCCTCCGTGGAGCGGGCCAGAAGCTCGGCGTCCTTCTGGTCGAGCGCGCGGCTCTGACCCTCGAGCGCGCAGATGAGCACCTGCCTCGTCACCGCGTCGCGGCTGCCGTAGCGGTACTGATGCGCCATGTACTGCGGCAGGTACATCTTTATGAGGCGGCCGTGCCGCACGGCGTTTTTTTCCGTGTCGAGAAAAAGATCGGATTCGTGATCCGCAATTTCCGTGAAGCCGTCGGGCGCGGAGAACTTGAGAGCGTCCACCCCGTCGTCGAACGCGAGGACGGAAAGCGGAGCGAGACAGAAAAAAAGCGTGAGCATGAAAATCGTGATCGGGCGCGGCATGACGACTCCTTGCGTCGCAAAAAAGCTTCCGCAAGGTTTGCCCGCACCGGCGCTTTTGTCAAGACGGGCTTTTCATGGCTTGACCATGCGCACGGGTGATATTAAAAGAAAAACTCTGTCACCGTCCCCTTCGGCAGAAATGCCGGAGAGAACCCGGGGAACGCACGTTCCCCCCATTCATCCCCCTCATCAACGGAGGAATCATGTCTCAGCTGCACATTACCTGGTATGGCCACTCCAACGTCATGCTCAGTGAAAACGGCGTGTCCGTTCTTCTCGATCCTTTCTTTGAAGGCAACCCCTTCGCGCCGAACTGGCGTGAAATCCCCCGTCCCGACATCGTCGCCCTGACCCACGACCACGGCGATCATCTCGGTCAGACCGTGGAAATCGTGCGCACCACCGGCGCAACCCTGTACTGCATTGCCGACCTCGTGGGCTACTTCATAGAGCACGGCGTGCCGGAAGGGCAGATCATCAACTACGGCATGGGCGGCAACGTGGACGGCACCCTTGAGGCCCACGGCGCCAGACTCACCATGACGCAGGCCTTCCATTCCGCGGCTACGGGCTCCCCCGTGGGCTACGTCATCGAAATGCCCGGCGGTCACACGGTCTACCACTCCGGCGACACCGGCCTGTTCGGCGACATGGCCCTCATTGCCGACCGCTTCAAGCTCGACCTTGCGCTGCTGCCCATAGGCGGCGTGTTCACCATGGACGGCGTGCTTGCCGCCAAGGCCGCCGCGCTGCTCGGCGCTCCCGTGGTCATGCCCATGCACTACCGCACCTTCCCCGTGCTGGCCCAGAACGCCGACCTCTTCGTGGAATCCCTGAAGAAGTACGCGCCTGACTGCACCCCGCTGGTCATGGAACCCAATGAAATGAGAGTGCTCGACTAGGCGCTCCGCATCAGGGAACGCAGCGCCCGCCTGCGCCGCAGAGTGCCTGCGGTGCAGAACCTTTCAGGGCGCGCGTTCCTCCGGAAGGGCGCGGGTGAGGCGGGCGTTCCCGATCCGGGGAGGGCCGCCGTTCAGCCCTCGAAGGTTTCTTCCTCCTCCTTGCAGAGAAAGAGTGCTTTTCCGTCATCCCGTCCCGCTTCTTCTGCGCTTCGTGCGTGCTTCGCCCCGTGAACGCATCGTCCCGGCCCGGGAATGCGGCCCGAAGCTTTTTTCAGGACGGCCGGGGCCTTTCTGTCAGGCAGAGCGCTCCCGGACAATCATGTTCCGCAGAACGATTTTCCGCCTTTTCCCGTTTTCTTTCGCGGCGGATGCCGAGTCCCGCGCTTTTGTGCCTTCATGAGCCCGCACCGCACGAACACGCCGTTTTCCCTGCTTTTTCGGCGGAGCCCGGTTTCCGGACGGAGCCTCCCCGGCAGGGCGGCCCGGTTGCGGCGACAGAAGGCGGCCGGGCAGGACGTGCCCGCGGCCTTTGGCGCGGGCCTCGCGGATTCCGGCGTTCCTTCCGGGAAGAGAGGAATTTTAGCCCTTCATCATTTTTGCAAAACGGGTTATCATGTCTCGTTTTCCGGCGCGGCGCACCGTCGCGCGGATCAAAGACAGACGCTTGTGGAGATTCCCTATGGCCACGGTTATGCAGCATGAAGAACTTGTCCGCCGCGCTCTTGCCTACGTTGTGGAGCGCCGCCGCGAATGCCCCGGCATGGATACGGCCGAGCTTCTGGACAGCGCGGGCGCGCGCTTCAACCTTTCGCCCCTTGATCAGGAGGCGCTCGCGCATCTTCTGGAACAAAGGACGGACGAGGCCTGCGCATGAACCTTCTTCAGCGACGCCTGTTTCTGGAACACGCCAAGACGTTCTTTCTGTCCATGGCGGTTCTTCTTCTGTTCATTCTCATGGGCCGCGCCCTGCAGCTTCGCGACATGCTGCTCGGCCTCGAACTCAGCATATGGGACACGCTGCGGCTGTTCGGGTATCTCAGTCCGTTCTTTCTGCTCATCATCTGCCCCATAGCGTGCATGCTCGCCGTGTTCCTCACCTTCCTGCGCATGAGCACCGACAGGGAACTCGTGGCGCTCAAGGCCGGAGGCGTGAGCCTGTATCAGATGCTGCCCGCGCCGCTCATCTTCTCCGTTCTGTGCGCGCTCTTCGGCTTCTGGATTTCCGTGTACTGGCAGGCCTGGGGCATGGGGCACTTCCGCTCAGAAGTGCTGGACATAGCAAGCAGCAGCGCCCGCGTGGTGGTGCAGCCCGGCGTGTTCAACAAGGACGTGCCCAACATGGTCATGTTCGCCCGCAAGGTCGACCCCGTGTCCGGCACCATGGCCGGCGTCATGGTGGAGGACAGACGCGCCGCCGGCACCACCATGACCATTCTCGCCCCTGACGGCAGCCTCGACGCCGATTACGAAAACGGCGAGCTCATCTTCCTGCTCAAGAACGGCCGCAGCTACACCGAAAAGGACAACTCCCTTTCCATCATGGGATTTCAGGAATACGCCGTGCGCCTGAGCTTCGATTCCCTGTTTCAGGGCGTGGACATGGGCCCCGTCAAGCCCAAGGAGTACACCTGGCAGCGCCTCTACGACACGCAGAACGAACGTGAGCTGCAGAAGACCGACCCGCGCATGGCCCGCAAAATCGTGGTGGAACGTCACAAGCGCCACGTCTTCCCCATCGCCTGCGTGGTGCTGTGCATCTTCGTCATTCCCATCGCCACTTCTTTCCAGGGCCTCAAGCAGCAGACCGGCGTGCTCATGGCGCTGCTGCTGTTCCTCATGTATTACAGTCTGCTCATGCTGGGCATAAGCCTCGGCGAGAGCGGAGACCTCGATCCGGCCATAGGACTGTGGGTTCCCAATGTCGTGTTCCTCCTTCTGGGCATGTACGGCATCAGACTTGCCGCTCAGGAACGGATGCCGCGCATCACCGAATACTGGAATTCCCGCAAAAGCCGCAAAAAGAAGAAGGAGGATAAGGCATGAGCCTGCTTTTCCGTTACATCTTTCTGCGGCACGCCCGCCTGCTTCTGCTCATCATGGGCCTCGGCGTGGGCATCTACCTTTTGACCGACCTCGTGGAACGCGTGGACATCTTCATTGAAGCCGGTTCCGGCATAGGCCTCATTCTCCAGTACTTCGGCGTAAGACTGCCTTCCATCGTGGCCCAGATACTGCCCGCCGTGTTCCTGCTCGCCACCGTGGTCACGCTCTGCCTCATGGGGCACAGCCGTGAACTCACCGCCCTGCACGCCGGCGGCATTTCCTTCGCCACCGTGGCCGTCATCCTCGTCATGTGCGGCGTGTTCTGGGGGGGCGTGCAGTTCGGCTGTTCCCAGTTCCTCGCCTCCGCGGGCGAACGCTACTCCCAGCAGATATGGCAGGAGGAAGTCCGCAAGAAGGACCTCGACGACCGTACCCTCGATGACGTGTGGTTCATGGAAAACGGCTGGACCGTGTCCATAAAGACCCTCCGCGCCGACGGCAACGGAACGGGATTTTCCGCCTTCCACGTCAAGGACGGCAACGCCGACGTGGACGTCATCGTTCGCGCCCCGAAGGTCATGGGCAGCGAGAACGGCTGGACGGCCACCGACGTCGTCCGCCTCTATCCCGACTCCTACCGCCGGGAAACGCTGCCGTCCCTTACCCTCGACCTGCATCAGAACCCGGAACTCTTCTTCTCCACGGAAACCAACAACCTCCAGCAGCTCCCCCTGTGGCAGCTCGGCGACGCCATAAAGCAGCTCGGCGCCGCAGGCTCCAACGTGGACGGCCTGCGCACCGTCTGGCACGGCAAAATCGCCTACGCCGCTTCCCTCGTGGTCATGGCGCTGCTCGGCGCGGCCATTGTCTCCCGCTTCTCCAACGTCTATATCGCCGTGGCCATAAGCATGGCCGGTACCTTCATCATGTACGCCCTTACCATGTTCGGCGAGTCCCTCGGCCAGCGCGGCGCACTGCCCCCCTTCATGGCAGCCTGGGGCCCCGACGCGCTGCTCCTCCTCATCGCCTCCGCCAGACTCTACTTCGTCAGCGTGCGACGGTGACACAAACAGGCAGGGCGCTGCCCCGAACCCCGGAAAGGCAGGAAAGGCATGCGGGGGAAATAATTCCCCCCGCGCCCCCTCGGTTCTTTCAGCTTTTTAAAGGAAGGAGGGTGCAGGGGCGCTGCCCCTGGCCCCGCCGGGGGAGATAATCTCCCCCGGTCCCCCGTGTTTCGCCTTGCGGCTTCGCCGCGCGGCGGGAACGTGCGGAAGCCGGATGTCGGGCTTTGAGACAGCGGCAGGGCAGGGGAGGACGTGACGCCGGGGCCGGGGGCTTGGCAAGGCGCGTTACGGACTGCAAGCTCAGTGCAGGCGTGTGCTGCCGCACCCGCCTGCGGTGGCCGACCGGTGCTTCGCTTCGCGAAAGCACCGGTGTGGTTAAGGCCTTCAGGCAGTTGAGGGAGCGGAAGCGACCGAAACAGAAAACCACCCGCTTAGCGGGTGGACCACAAAACGGTTATACCTAAAAAAACACCTTTTCGATAAGACGGAGTTGTTCAGGCTCCCGTCCACATCGAAAAGGTGTTTTTTTTATGGCGAAAGAACAAAATCTGGCACATACGAAATGGCTGTGTAGGTACCATATTGTCTTCACTCCCAAGTATAGGAGAAAAGTGATTTACGGGCAATACCGTGAAGAAATAGGAAAAATAATACGACAGCTTTGTAATTACAAGGGAATTGAAATTATTGAGGGACATATGATGATAGACCATGTGCATATGCTTGTCATGATACCGCCAAAGTATGCGATATCGTCGGTTATGGGATATATAAAGGGTAAAAGTTCACTGATGATTTTTGATAAATTTTCCCAGCTGAAATACCGGTATGGCAATCGGAGATTCTGGAGCGTGGGATATTACGTCAGCACAGTAGGTTTGAACGAAGCAACAATCAGGAAATATATACGGGAGCAGGATAGAGAAGATATCATGCTCGATAAGAGGACGAGCAGGGAATATACGGATCCGTTCAGTCCAAAGCAGGGAAAGCTCCTTTAGGAGCAGGCTACGAGTCAAAGTACATGGGGGCTTGAACTGTTGAAAAAGACAGGGCGCCGACCAGAGAAGTTCAAGCCGGCGCCCTTAAGGCGCGAGTAAGTAACAAGCCCTTACAGGGCTGGTCAAGCCACCCGTTTTACGGGTGGTCCTGACTTAATGAAAAAGAGGCGGCATCGCTCAGACACGGCCGGCCAGTTTTGCGTCATAGGCCGCAAGGGAGCTTTCCCCGAGTCGTTTCCACAAATTGTTGTAGCGTTCCTCGGCCAGGTTGCGACCTTCCTGCTGCGCGCGTTTCACTTCCGCGGCGTACAGTTTGAGGGTGCGCTCGGAAAGGGTCTCGAGCTCGCAGCGGCAGTAGTTGCGGAAGGCCGTGTCGCCGTTTCCCGTGATGGCATGGGGATAGCGGGCCGAGGCCTCGTGCAGGAACGCGGACTCGGCGTCGGTGATTTCATCGAGCAGAGGGCTTGTCGAGAGCGGGGGAAGACGATTGTCCATGCGGGCGTATTTTTCAATCATGAAGTTTCTGCCCTGCGTCTCGGCGTCCTTCAGGTCGTCCAGATAGGATTCCAGCGTGGATACGTCGTGCGTGCTGTGATTCATCCAGCGCATGAGGCGGAAGGACTGCGGACGCGTCTGGCAGGCGCTGGGGCCGCCCTCGTTGGGGGTGGCGAGAAACATGGAAAGTTCCCGTTCCACGATGTCCTGGATGAGGGCTTCTCTGGTTTTGTCTGCGTTCATGACGGGCTCCTTAATCTCTCGCTTCTGCGAGAGCCTTTCTGCATACGTTCAGGTTGCGGCGATAGCCTTCAATGTCGCGGCCTTCGGCGTGCCCGCAGCGGGCATAGCAGGCCATGGCCTGCTCAAGCACGGCTGCGGCCTCCTCCCATTTTCCGGCAGCGGCGAGCGCCGTGCCGAGATTTCCCATGGAAAACGCCGTTTCCGGATGATCCCCCAGCACCTTGCGCCGTATGGCAAGAGCGTCGCGGTGGCGGGCTATGCCTTCCTCTTCGCGGCCCATTTCCTCATAAATGCGGCCGAGATTGTTGAGACACGTGGAGAGCTCGAGACTTTCCGGTCCGAGCTGATTTTTCCACAGTTCCCCGGCTTCAAGGCAGAGCTCTTCGGCCCGATCCAGATTCCGGGCCTCGTATTCGGCAAAGGACAGGGAGAACAGCGAGGGCGCGAGCCGGGCGTCGTCCGGGGAAAGGCATTCGTGCAGCATCATGCGAGCCTTTCTGCCCGTGTCGAGACTTTTTTGCAGCTCTCCGCAGGCAAGATGGACGCGGGCAAGCGCCGTCAGGGCAAGGGCGCGCTCTGAGTCCTCTTCGAGAAGGCGAACAGCCTTTTCCAGTGACTCCCGCGCTTCGGCGTACCTTTCCTGGCGAATCAGACAGAGGGACAGCGCATGGAGAATGCGTCCTTCTTCTTCGGATGCGGCGGTTTCCTTCAGAAAATCGCGAAGGACGTGTTCCGCCTGGGCGTCGGGAAGATTTCTTGCCGCGTCAAGGGCGGCGCGAAGGTTTTTCATCAGTCCTCCATGACGTTGCGCGCGCGAAGTTCAGGATCCCTGACGCTCATCTGGACCATCGGCCCGGCTTCCCACAGCCAGTTGTCCCTTACGTCGCACAAATGCTGTCTGCGAAGTTCATCAGCGGTTTCGGCACAGAATTTTTCAATGGATTCCACGGCCTGCATGCCGAGTTCCCGGGAATCCCAGCTTGTGCGGGCAAGAGTGCCGAGCGTTCGGGTTACGCTCAGACCCATGACGGGCAGCGTTTCGGCCAGCCTGCCCGCCCATTTGTAGAAGGGCATGAAGCGGCGGTTGAGCAGAAAGGTCATGGACAGCGCCGCTTCGGCAAAGCGCGCGGCGGCGAGCATGGCGGCCGGGGCGTTTTGACGCTGAAGACAGCGCGGCAGGTTGTACTGCCCGGCCTGCGCCATGATCATGCAGCGAGCCGCCATTTTCTTGCGGCGCACGTCTTCGGGATAGTACTCGAGCAGCTCCTTGCGGATGGCGGAAAATTCTCCGCCTTCATCCATGAACACTTCGCCGTTGGTGCAGGAGCAGAGATGGTATTCGGGCACAGACATCCATTCCCTCCAGCTGACGGGAACATGATCCGTCCCGAGAAAGCGCCGGTAAAATCCCCGCAGAGGGAGAGGCCCAGTCCGTCCCATGCGTCTGTCCCGCGCCATGCGGACGGGATGCCCCTCAAACGAGGCGGGCAGGGCGGCTATGACGCTCTCGATGCGGTCGAGTTCCGAGCGGAGCAAATCGTCGGGCACCCAGAGGCAGAACGCCGGGCCCCAGTCGTGATCGCGGGAAATTTCGTCGTCCAGACCGAGGCACTCCGAACCTTCGCCGACAAGTCCCGCGGCGGAACGGGCCATGACGTCGGGAATGCGTTCTCTGAGAAGGGGAAGGGCAGAGGCGAAGAAAAGCCTGGAGAGGGCAAGTCCGGTGTTCGGCATGGATACCTCGGAGGCATTGGAACGGAAATTCCGGAAGAGTCAGAGGGCGCACTCGCCGTTCTGGGAGGCAAGATCCCTCAGCGTCACGCTGTCGGCATAGCGTTCGATGCATTCGCCGAGTCCGCTCCAGAAGTGCAGGGAGGCGCACTGCTTCTGGAAGCTGCAGGTCTTGGCTTCCGGCTCAAGACAGTCCACGGGCGCGAGGCTTCCTTCGACGGCGCGCAGGATGTCGCCGGCCGTGCATTCTTCGGGAGGCATGGCCAGGCGGTAGCCTCCCTGACTGCCGCGTTCGCTCTTGACAAGCCCCGCCCTGCTCAGCGGCACGATGATCTGTTCAAGGTACTTGAGGCTGATGTGCTGTGACTTTGCAATGAGCTTGAGGGGCGTGTTGTCCTGTTGGGGCTGTCTGGCCAGTTCTATCATCACGCGCAGAGCGTAGCGGCTTTTGGTAAAGAATTTCATGGCGTCACTCCTGCAGGCTTTTCCTTCTAGCATGGAGCGCTGCATATGGCCATAGCCGGGAGGCTTGTTCGCCGTGAAATATGTCGGCACAGGGCCGACGCGGCGTTCTGGGGGAGAAAAGCGGACCCCGCAGCAGAAAACCGGGGGCGCCTTTCTGGCTTCAGGTTCAAGGCATGCGCCTTACTGACTTTCCGGGCGAGGTTCCCCCGGAGAAGAGAGCACGAACGTTATGGAAAGCGGCGCCGTGACCGCTCTCATGTGGTGTTTTTTCTCATGTAGGTCGCCGCGCGATAGCGGAAGCTTGAGCGGGGCATGCCGCAGCGTCTTGCCGCCTCGGACGTGTTGATTTTGCCTTCCTTCCACAGGGCGTACACCCGGGAAAAGCCGGAGGGCAGCGGGCTGGGCTCCCTGCCGAAGCGTATGCCGCTGCTTTTTGCTGCGGCAATGCCTTCGGCCTGACGTCTGCGTATGTTTTCCCGTTCATTCTGCGCCACGAACGAGAGCACCTGAAGCACAAGATCGGCAATGAAGGTGCCGAGCAGATCCTTGTCGCGTCTGGTGTCAAGAAGCGGCATGTCGAGCACCAGAATGTCGACCTTCATGTCCTTGGTGAGAATGTGCCACTGCTGCTGTATTTCCTTGTAGTTCCTTCCCAGTCTGTCGATGCTGGTGACGCATATCTGATCGCCTGCCTTCAGACGCTTGAGCATGGCGCAGTACTGCGGGCGCTGAAAGTCCTTGCCCGACACCTTGTCGATGAAGATGTTTTCCCTGGGAATGTTTTGTTCCTGCAGGGCAAGACACTGGCGGAGTTCATTCTGATCCGTGCTGGAAACGCGGATGTAACCGTATGTTTTTCCCATGTCGTGAATCTCCTTGGGGTAGGAAGAAATGAGTTCTGATCGATGAGGTCAGCATGCACGCCGTGTTCCGCCGCAGAAAAGGCGAACCAGGCACTGTGCGCCGGAGGCCGCCGGAAGAGCGGAGGCGGCCGGCGAGGATGCGGCGACATTGTTCGCCGGATGCCGGGGAACTGTTTTGAAAATGCAGGTTTCCTGACGATCATGTTTCTACCTCCTGAGCGGTTTGCGGTTTGTAAAACTGCCATGAGAAAGCGGGGTGTGACCGCTTTGCCAGTCAGGAGCATACAGGGCTATTCTTCGGGAATGAACAGGGATCTTGTCCATGAGAACTGTCAGTCGATATGACAGTGCAAACTGTTCGCAGTTCATTCGCTGAATGTTCGTTCAGCGGACGGGATCGCCGTCGAAAGCCCTGCAGCTCTATGGGAGTGATACGCATAACCCATGAAAAATAATAAAAAAAGTCCCGATGTTGAGGTCGGGACTTTCTCTGGAGGCGTCAACGTGCGCGCCCTGCGCCTGAAAAGGCGTTTGGAAAAGGTCGGAAAACATGCGCGGCCCCTGGAAAGGAAGTCGTTCGGGTGACCGCACGGACGATGTCGATGTTTTTGGGGAAAAGCGGCGTCCATTCGGCATTGAACGCTTTTTTATTGCGGAGGGCATGGAGAGATACGTTCGTGCCGGCGTTTCCGAAGCGATGCCTGATTGTTTCCTTCGGGAGATTGCCTGAGAAGCGCGGCGGGAGGGAGACGGAAGACATAAAAAATGCTCCCGATGCACGACGCTTTCGCGTCGCGGCACTGAGAGCATGATTTATCATCCGGCGGAAACCGGATGTCTTCGACTTTTTTGGTGGAGGCGGGGAGAAGTGAAGCATGGAGCAGTTCACTTCACAGCCACATCTCCATATAATCAATAAAATAAGATAGTATTGAGGCTGCACGCTTCCTTCGTTTCACAGAAAGGTGGATGAGGGAAATGAAAGTGTTATCCTTCGTCAAGGATACACGATCATCCCTGACCATCAAGTCTTTTTGACGCCCTTACAATGGACATAGATGGTTTGGCGAGGCTTGTAGCGTTTTCTCCGAGAGCGAGACGAGAGTGGATAGCCTCTACTGCTTTTGCGTTAGAGAAGGCTTCCTGCCGCACTTATCGTAGGCATTACGCTGTATGGCGAGGAGGATGCCCTCACGCTGTCTCTCTTTTATCTTTTGACGTTCAAACTCGCCTACCGAGCCGAGAATGTTGAGATACAGGGCTTGGCTCGGATTGGGGTTACTGTTGTCAAATTCCATCTCTTCCTTGTGGAAGACATTTTTAAGCCCTTGGTAAGAGCACGCTGATTGGCATGCTTTCGGCGGAATTTGAGCTGTGCGGTCTGTCTTTCATCCGCACGCGTAGAACCGGGAGCTGCGGACTGGGAGCGAAATCCGTTCCCTTCTGCTCGATATTTCAAACCGGGGGCTTCCTGCGGACTTTTTTTGTCCTTGGCCGACCGGGTCTAGTATGTGGAGGAAAATATACGTCCGGCGCCTGCACACGGGGACTAGGGGCAGTGCGCCTGCTACGTCGACTCCACCATCGCTTATCTAGGAATACGGGTAATGCATGGATGTGAAAACGCTGCGCGTTCTCAACGATTATCCCAAAGGCAGCCTCTGGTCCGATAGAACGCTGCTTCTGGATTTATCTGTGGAAAGGGGGGAATGTGCCCTTATAAGGAGCAGAAGTGAGATCCTGAGCTTGAGCGAAGGGTGTTTCGAAGCCGAAGAGCCGGTGTTTCACCGAGGCATATGCGAAGTCGTGAACGGTCGGCCCGTATTTTTTTGGCGGGCGTTTTCGGGGAGGTGGGACTTCTTAGTCGGCTTTTATCGGGCGGGTATGAAACTGGCTTCCGTGCCGATTATGGTTTCCGCCGCCTTTGGCGGGATATTGCCACGATTCGTGTTCGGTTCGTCTTTCGACCGGCGGCGTGATTTTCCCAAAATTGTTGTCTTTGGTGACGGGTGTGGGAACAGTTTAGAGCGGGGTGAGCATTCAGGTATGGGAGCTGGGTACGGAAACATGAACTATGATGCCAATCTGTAGTTTTCAGCCGTTGCCTGTGGCATTTTTTTATGCGTGCCTGATATGGATGAAACCGTACCATCTCAATTACAGAAGAGCAGCGTCGTCCAGAACGACACTGATCTTCTGTAATTGAGATGGTTTCATTTATTATATGTCAGTTATTTACTATAGTTGCAATAATTAGTACGAAGACGAGGGAAGGAAGAAAGTTTGTCAGTCGTATATGCATAAGGTTTAAAAGATTGACGCCAATGCCCAGAATTAGGACTCCTCCTGTTGCAGTAAGTTCGGCCATGAGTGGTTCCCCGAGCCATGGCTGAAGAAATCCGGCGAATATGACCAGCAGGCTTTGATAGATAAGTACCGGTACGGCCGCAAAGATAACGCCGATGCCGTATGTTGATGCCAGAGCAATGGAGCCGAAGCAGTCGAGAATTGCCTTGGAAAAGACTATGCTTCTGTCTCCGTGCAGACCTTCATCGAAAGAACCGAGAATAGACATTGCACCGATGCAGAACATAATGGATGCACTGACAAAGCCCTCTGTAAAGTGAGGATTGGATGAATAGATATGTTTTTTTATGTTGTCACCGAGATGTATGATGTGTTTGTTTATATCGATCAGTTCACCGAGGATGCCACCAATAAGTATACTGAAAATAACAATGATAGGCTCATTGGTGGAAAAGGACATCTTCATTCCCAGAACCAGCGTACAAAGCCCCATTCCCTGAAAGACGATATTTCTTATCTTGTCCGGAAGATACGCCCCAACGGCAACGCCAGCGACACTACCGATGACAATGGCCAGAGTGTTGACCAGGGGGCCTAGGGGAAACGTCGGTGCCATCATGCTGTTCTCCCCTTCTTTATAGAGTACGGCCGGTTTCCGCCCCTTCCCTTATGGCTTCCAGGGCGTCTCCGATGTGACGGGCATCTCCGATGAGCCGATACTCCAGCCCCAGTCGGATCGCTTCCGTTTCCAGTCCTTTGACCGAGTGTGTACCTATGGCTGTGACCACGGTATCGGCCGGCAGGGAATGAAGGGCTCCAAGGTAGGCTATGTCCACACCTTCCGGAGTAAGGCGTATCACCGGAGCTTCGGAGAATAGAGCAACGCCCCGTTTGATAAGCTGGTCGAGATAAATGCCGCTGATACGCGGATTCGTTCCCTGAGCGATGTGGGCGGCATCCACCAGGCTTACGCTTTTTCCTTCGCCCGCCAGTTTTACGGCGACTTCCATGCCTATGTATCTTCCGCCGATGACTACAACCCGCTTACCGCACGTTGCCCTGTTCAGCAGAACGTCCACGCCCTGCACTACCTCGGGCTGACGACTGCCCAGACGCGTGCAGCGCAGTTCATTCGGTTTCGCCCCTGTGGCGACAACCAGCGCACGAACCCCGGCGGTGATCTTGTCGGCCAGCATGGAGCCGTTCACCGGGCTGCTCAGAAAGACGGCGACGCCGGCTCTGGTAAGTTCCCTTTCGTACCAGTGAAGCAGCTGCCTGTATTCCCCCTTCCGTTCCCCTGCAGAGGCAGCTATCCACTGTCCTCCCAGTCTGGGCCCCGCTTCATGGAGTTCAACCGTGTGCCCGCGCTGTGCCAGCGTAAGCGCGGCTTCCATGCCTGCCAGACCGCCTCCTGCCACCAGAATGTTCCGGGGGAAATCCGAAGGGCGAATACGGAAAGAGTTTTCCCTCAACAGAGCGGGATTGACTGTGCAGGCCGTTCCCATGTTCCGCAGGGCGGGGCGTCTTGCATAGGTAAAGCAGTTGAGGCAGCCCAGACAGCGGCGAATGCTGTCCTCTTTGCCGGCCAAAACCTTGGGAAGCCATTCCGGGTCTGCCAGCAGAGGACGGCCGAGGGATACAAAGTCTCCTATGCCTTCCTGTAGAGCTTTTTCCGCCAGTCCGGGCAGACCCAGCTTGGACATGGCGATGACGGCCTTTGTCCCTTCGCCGAAAACGTTTCCCAGTTCATGCCGGACGTGTGCTGCAAAGGGTAGCAAATTACCTTCGGGGTAATAATAGCAGCTTGAGATGTTCCATATTCTTTCCTGTGTCCCGGCGGATACCTGAACTCCGTCCACGCCTGCCCGGCAGAGGTCCGTGGCAATCCGTATGCCGTCCTTTTCCTCGAGTCCTCCTTCGAGTCTGTCATCGACGGTCAGCCGTACCACGAGAGGAAAATCGTCTCCCACGGCATGTCTCATCGCCTCTACGGTCTCCCGGACGAAGCGAAGTCTGTTTTCGTAACTGCCTCCGTACTGATCCGTACGGTGATTGCTGTACGGAGAGAGGAACATGGACAGCAGCTTGCCGGTGCAGGCATGCAGTTCAATGATGTCGAATCCGGCCTCTCGCGCACGAACGGCGGCGTCGGCAAAGGCGGCTATAAAGCCGGAAATTTCTTCGACTTCCAGAGCTCGAGGAATCTGCTCTTCGTAGGCAAAGCGCATGGATGAGGGGGCGCAGGTCTGTCCGTTTCCCTCAAGGCGTGTTCCACGGGCTCCAATCTGTATTCCGGCGGCCGCGCCCAGCGCTTTTATCCTTGCGGTCAGTCGTCGCAGGGACGGAATGTATTCATCGGAGGACAGCGAAATTGTTGTTCCGTGTTCTCCTCCCGGGACGTGGCAGTAGGCTCCCGGAGCATAGACCAGTCCAACGCCGTGGCGGGCGCGTTCCTCGAGGGAGACGATGGTCCGCTCCGTGATGAATCCCTGTCCGTCCCCCGAGTTGAGTCCCATGGCGGAATATATAAGTCTGTTTTTCAATTCCAGACTTCCAATCCGTCCGGGTTCCAGCAATTTTTTAATTTCCATAATGTTTCCCGTCTATTTCACCGGTCTTGACCATGACCGTTCAACTCCTGGCCATACCCAAGACCGGCGGCAGCGTATTATGATTTATGCTATGACCGGATGCGTCAGATAAGTATACCGGCGGGCATGTTTATGCCGAAGAGCATGGTGAAGATGATGTATACGGCCAGCGTTGACAGAATGGAGAAGAGTACGATCCCCACAGCTTCCCGATAATTCGGCGTATGTCCCTTGTCCCAGATTTCAAGAATCCAGCAGGTGGACAGGGCCAGAATCAGTGTGGAGGCATAGAAGCCAAGGGTGCCTATCAGCACGCAGTAGATGATGAGGGCACCAGAGAGAATGCCGACGCGTTTCCAGTCCAGAGCGTAGAACGGACCCACTTCACGTCCCGCATAGAGCTTTCCGAAGAACAGACACTTGCCCATGCCAAACAGGGAGCACAGGATGATGACGGCAAGTACGAGTTGCGGGAAGCGACGGGCCGTTATGGGATATTGCTGAGCTTCTACACAGAAGAAGACGGAGAGGAAAAACAGGGTCAGGCAGATGGCCATATCCCAGCCTCGCATGCCACGCCAGGAGCCAGGAGCCTGACATGCCGGGGCATCGGGTTCCTCTTCTCTGCATCGAGCGGACCGGATGAAGCGGTATAGAAGCCACAGGGAGTAAAGCAGGATGCAGGCCAGCATGCCCAGGGCTATGGGACGGGTCATGAAATAGGGAACGATGCCGCCCATGGCCGGAGAAATCGCGAGGATTTCATTGAGGGAGACTTCCATGGTGTTGCCGAGGAAGGCGCCCAGGACCAGAGCCCCCATATTGAAGCCCATCAGTACTAGGAAGAAGGAGGCCAGACCTAGGATGATGAAGAATTCGATGTCGAATTCCAGACCTCTCGAGACATAGGTGCCGATGCAGCAGATGGCCAGCACCACGGAGAAGAGTCTGGATGCCGACACCTTGAGAATGTTGGCCAGAGAGGTGATGGACAGCGCGCCGATGATGAGCTGCACGATGGAGCAGAAGAAAATGGCAGCAATCAGCGTATAGACCAGGTCGCCCTGCTTAATCAGAAAGTTGGGGCCGGGAACCATGCCGTGCAGAAAAATGGCACCCATGTATATGGCTGCCGCAGGAGAACCTGGAATGCCCAGAGAGACCACGGGAATGAGGGAACCGCCCACCAGCGCGTTGTTGGCCGACTCGGAGGCGACAACGCCGTCGGAGATGCCGGTTCCGAATTTTTCGGGCTCCTTGGAAGCCTTCTTTGCGGAGCCGTACGCGGCCATGCTGGCGACGGAGGCGCCGACGCCGGGGATGATGCCGATAATGACACCAAACAGGCTTGAGCGCAGCAGGTTCATTTTTTGACGGGCGTACACTTCTTTGAAAATGCGCAGGAATAGATGGAAGTTGTCCTTCATGCTCGTCGAACCGAAGGATATTTGCTCCTGGTTGCGATGAGCCGCAAGGCCTACTTCAATCATCTGGGGGACGGCAAACATGGCAAGCATGGCCGCGATGATGGGAAGTCCGCCGATGAGAATGGGAATGTTGAAGTCAAACCGGGAGAAGCCCGTGACGCTTTCCGTTCCGAAAAGCGTGAAGAACAGTCCCAGCGCGGCCGAAACGACACCCTTGAACATATCTCCCTTGCTGATGGAGCCTACCAAGAAGAGACCGATGGCTGCCAGCAGAAATACTTCGCCCGCGCCGAACTTGAGTACGAAGTTGCCGAGTATGGGCATGAGCAGCAGCACGGCAAGACCGCCGAGTATGCCGCCGGAAAAGGAGGCAGTGTTGGAATACAGCAGGGCTTCTCTCGCCTTGCCGTGTTTTGCCATCGGATTTCCGTCGAAAGCCGTGACGATGGCGGCGGCCGTCCCCGGGGTGTTAATCAATATGGCAGAAATGCATCCCCCATATTCACAACCGAGGTAGATGCCGGTCATGATGACAAAAGCAGTACCGGGCTCCAGCGTATAGGTCAGCGGCAACACCAGGACGAGGCCTGTGGCGGCACCGAACCCCGGCAACGCGCCGACAATGATTCCCAGAGGAACCGAAAGAAGCATGGCCAAAAGATTAATCGGCTCCAGACAAACCAGGAGACCGTGCAACAGATAATCTAACATGGGGGTTCTCGACTTGTTGAGATGGGCACCTCGGCGGAGATTTCCGCCGAGGTGTGACGTCATAACCTGTCGGGGGCGGAAGTGATGTCAGGCGAAAGGTACGGATACATGGTCATCTGCTTCGTCCGTCAGGATATTCACAGGAAGAATTTATTTCCCTGCGTGACTCTGCAGCAGTGATTCTGTCTTGTTGACCATGTCGGTAAATTTGTTGTTGAGGGCGGTGCATTCCTTATAGTCGAACACGGCGAAGTCGTACTGCTGTCCGGCATCGAACATGGCCTTCTTCAGGTCGGGGTCCTTGGCAAGAGGGGCCAGCCGCTCCTGCAGGACGTGGATGATTCCCTTAGGTGCCTTGGCGTTGATGAAGATGAAGTTGGAGCCTCCGACGCCATAGACGCCGTCATAGCCCAGTTCCTTCAATGTAGGCACATCGTCCACAAGACGTTTTTCCGTCAGACTCGCCAGTGCCCGGATTCGCCCTTCATACTGGGCCATCATACCATAGGTGTTGATGACCATGTCCACCTGACCACCGAGAAGAGCCGCCATCTGTTTGGCACCGTTTTCAAAGGGAACCAGCGTGACGCGGGTGCCGTATTGCTCCAGCATCTTGGCGAACAGTGCATAGTTCAGATGTCTGTTGGTGTAAAATCCAGGAATACCGAAGGTCAGCTTTCCAGGATTTTTCTTCATGGCGTCCATCAGCTCATCAAAGGTCTTGTATGGACTGTCCGCGTTGACGAGCAGAAGGTCCTGTCCGTAATTCAGACCGAGCAGAGGAGCGAAATCATCGGCCTTGTAGGCGGTCTTCATGAATTTTTCATGGAGAATCATATGAGGCTGATTATACATGACCAGCGTGTAGCCGTCTGGTTTCAGCGTGGTGTAGTAGTTTGCTCCGACAACGCCAGCGGCTCCGGACTTGTAATCAAGAACAATCGACTGCCCGATGGCCTTTTCCATGAAGGGCATGGCCGTTCTCAGCAGAAGGTCGGAGGCGCTGCCCGCGCCGAAAGGACAGATGATGGTTATGGGTTTGGAAGGATACTCTGCGGCGTAGGCGTTGGATCCTGCCATCAGGCCGAAGACGGCGAGCATGCTTACGACCAGTTTCGACACTCTGAAATGTAACATAATGTCTCCTCGGTAAAAGTGTTTCATGATCGGAAATCAGTTGTGGCGCATGACCGACAGCCGATTCATTACAGCTTCATTCCCATTTCCGCCCCATCGCGGATGGCTTTCAGGGCGTCTCCGATTCCGGCACAGTCGCCGCACAGGTAATGTTCGATGTTCTTATCCTTCAGATATTCTTTGAGACTATTTTCAGGTACTGTTCCTATGGCAAACACGACAGTATCGACATTTAATGACACCATGGAATGATTGTTGGATATGTCTGCACCGTATGATGTAATGCGCATGAGCGGAGAGAACGGGTACATATAGACACCTGTTTCCACCAGTTTTTCCCGGTATATTTCACCGAAGCTGGTAATGGTTCCGTCGCCTATGCCGTTTACATCAATCAGTGATACGTGGTGGCCGGATACGGCGAGTCTCCAGGCAATGTCCATGCCGATATAGCGGGCGCCTACGACCAGCACTCTTTTTCCCACGGCCACTCTGCCCATGATGACGTCGTTGCCTTGGACAAGGTCAGGTCCTCCCGTGAGCGGACGTTCTCCTTTCCACGCCCGGGGAACGGCTCCGGTGGCCAGAATGACACAGGAGGGCTTGATTTCGTCCAGCTTCTGAGTTGTGATGCGGGAGTTCAGCCGGATGTCCACTCCCCACTTCTTCATCTGACGGACCAGCCACGGGACAATGGTGCGCAGCTCCTGCTTTCCTTCTCCATGGGAAGCGACGAGCCACTGCCCGCCCAGTGTGTCGCCTGCCTCGTGTAGGGTTACGTGATGGCCGCGTTCTGCCAGCACCCTGGCGGCCTCCATGCCTGCCAGACCGCCTCCGATAATCAGAATGTCTCTGGGGTGTTCGGTCGGAACGGGAACGAACGTTTTTTCACGGAAGGTGGCGGCGTTGACCGTGCAGCCGGCGCCGAATTCGCGAAGATACGGACGGCGGGGCCAGGTGGTGCAGTTGCTGCAGTAGAGACAGCGACGGATATCCGCCATCCTTTTTTCCAGACTTTTGACGACGAAGTCTGGATCCGCAATCAAAGGACGGCATATGCCGATGAAGTCGGCGTGCCCGTCCCTGATGAGGCTTTCCGCCTGTTCCAGAGAAGCGACCTTGCCGTCCACGATGACGGGCAGGCCCGTAGCCCGTTTTACGGGACCTCCCAGATGCAGACGGGTGGGAGAGGTGTAAATCCAGGAAGCTCCTGCATACCAGCTTTTTTCCTGTGTGCCGAGGGAAACGTAAAAGGCGGCGGCTCCGGCTTTACTGAGAAGAACCGCCTGCTGCACGGCGAGGTCGGGTGTTACTCCTCCTTCCAGGCCTTCATCCATGGTCAGACCGAAAATGATTGGGAAATCGGCACCGGCTTCGGCATGTATGGCTTCCATGATTTCTCTGGGGAAGCGGACTCTGTTTTCCATGGAGCCACCGTATTCGTCCGTGCGGCGATTGAAATACGGGGAAAGAAATTGCGCAATGAGCTTGCCGGACAGTCCGTGCAGCTCCACGGCGTCGAAACCGGCTTCTCGTATGCGGCGGGCGGCAGCTGAATACGCGCCGATGAATCCTGCGATTTCTTCTTTGGTGATGGCCCGCGGCATCTGCGGTTCAAAAGAAATGGGAATGGCGGAAGGCGCCAGTGCCTGTGCACCTCCCTGTCGAAGTGTGCGGCCTCCTATTTGTATGGCCACGCGTGCACCTGTGGCTTTCACTGCCTTCACCAGTCGGGCAAGCGGGGCAATGCAGGCATCACTGGAAATGTCCAGACCGTGGTCCACGCCGGATCCTCCCCAGCAGAAGGAATGCTGGACTATGATGAGACCCGGCCCCTTCCGGGCCCGTTCTACCAGAAAATCGGTCAGGCGTTCGGTAGCAAAGCCATGTTCATCCGCAGCCCGGGACTGGAAGGGAGGAAAGACCAGTCTGTTGGGCAAATCCAGGGAACCGATATGCCCTTTGGCAAAAAGCTCAGGGTATGACATAAGACCCCCGTATCTGGCATCTGCCAGTCAGGAAAGAGAAAAAGATGGAATATGAAGCAATTATAAGGTGCGATGCGTCCGCCAGCCGGTTTTCCACTCGGGCTCGGCAAGAGAATCGCCTTCGTTGCGTACAGTCACAAGCTGGTTCGCCAGCAACGGGTTGGTAAAGGGGTAATCTGCCCTGCGATGGTCGCCCCGGCTTTCCTGACGTGCCAGAGCCGCACGGAATATGGCTTCCCCGCAGTCTATGAGGTCCGTGACTTCACTCATGCGCATGATGGTGTGACCATCTGAAACGCGTACTTCATCCAAGGTTTTCTGACGCAGATGCCGAACATAGCTCAATCCTGCCTCAAGCAGGGACTGGGAACGCAGTCTGTGGGGGCCGGCGGGAGCATAGCCGTCCATGATCTGCTGAAGGCAGAAGTTGGATTCCTGCCAGGACGCCCCGTACTGACGGTCGCGTGCGCGGCAGATGATGTCCATGCGCTCACGAACGCGGATGTTGTTTTTGACCTCTGCATGGGCGAGAGTATTTTTTGCTCTCCGAGCCGCGTTTCTGCCGCACACATCTCCCATGTAGGCGGCAGGCGCTATGCCGGAACCGAAATTACCTATCATGTCGCCGGCACAGTACAGACCTGCCACACAGGTTTGACCGTCACGGCCGACATCGACTCCTCGCCCCATGAGCAGGGCCTCGTAGCGGCAAAACTCCACAGCATGCGTATCAGGGCGGATTCCTTCTTTTTCCATATAAGACACAAGCGAGGTCAGTCCTTCCGAAATCATGCCTTTGCGCATGGCGGCAAGTTCCTCGGGGGTAGCTCCGGAACAGTCCTGATAAATGGGGCCCGTGGCATTGCGCATGGATTCTTCAAAAGCGCTGTTCCAGATGTCGGAGATAACGTCACCGTATTCCGTGTCAGGTCTAGTGATGAAGGGGCCAACCGGTCTGCCGTCGGGATAGCGATAGACGCCAATCCAGGTGGCCTTGCCGCATCGTTCAAAAAATTTTGGTCCGGCGTGGACATAAGGAAATTCCATGTTGACCAGGGAAGCGCCTGCTCTGAGAGCCAGAGCCGGACCTCCGGCACAGTTCGGGCAGTGCGCCGTGTTGAACATGTAGGCCGGCGTGGGACCTGCATGGTACAATCTGTGACTTGTTCCTGTGGCCAGTATGACGGCCTTCGCTTCTACGAAGACAAAAGCCGGTTCTTCTGAGGATATGTCCAGCGCCAGTACGCCGGTCGTCCTTTCACCATTGCAGGCTACTTCCAGCACCGGATGGTGGTTGAGCACGGTGACGGAGCTTCTTTTTAATTGTTTGCTCAGTACCTCTTTCTGATTATGGCCGTCATACTTCAGGAAAAAGCGGGGACGACCGGGCAGGGCGTGTCCCTGAAAGCGCCAGCTGCCCGTGGGGCGCATGGCAATACCCCATTCTTCCCATTGTTTGACAATGCCGAAGCTGGCCTGGAAGAAGTCTGATACAATGTCCTCATCCTCGTCCAGACCGAACTTTCTGGACATGAACTCCTGTACCACAGGGGCCATATTCTTTCCGTGAAATTCGGGAATGTAGCATGCGAAGTGGTCATTCCCCGTGGCTCCGGAACCGCTGCGCCGGATATGCCCCTTGTCCAGCAGCACTACAGAGGCGCCTTCCCGTGAAGCACTGATGGCCGCCATAAGTGCGGCAATTCCTCCGCCGACAATCACTACATCCGTTCTGATGACCGTATCAGCTGAAAGCATATTTCCTCCGCAAAGTTTTTATTTTTTTTGAGTGTAATTTATGTGATATCTGTTGAAGTATTTTTATATAAAAGCATATATGAAATAGGTATTCTTAGTTTTGTGGCTCCGACAGGACAGTCAATAACACATGCATCGCAATGCCAGCATTCTTCTGGATATAAAATAACAGGTTTTTCTTTTTTATTTTTTACATATTTATATATATGTGAATTACAAATTAATGCACATATTCCACAGTTAATACACTTATTATAGTCAATAATCGGTGGCATAAGTGTAGACCTCCTATAAAATAGGAAATTTTATTATAGTATAGCCATTGGATGCTGGATGAGGTTTATTCGTGCTCTATTTTTTATGCGTAATCAAAGCATTTGATGAAACGATTTTCGACCATCGTTATTTAATTAAGAAGAAAGTATATTGAGTTTTTTTTGTCAAGAATTGTTTTTTGGTTCTATCTGATTCTGTACTCTGGTGAAGTATATTTTTTTATAGAAATCAATAAGATATAATGAAAAATTGATTAAATTTCCAAAACGAAATAAATTTAAGGGGTGTTTTTTGTCTGTTCTCGGGGGCGTTCTTCCAGCGGAAAAAGGATAAAAACTTTTTGTCTGCTCCCGAGGGGTGGCATGCGGGAGCGATGATCTTCTGCCGCATGGGGCTCCCGCATATGCCGTTCATGGGAAATGAAGGCTTGAGCACTCTGAAGAAAGGGGAATTTACCGGAGTAATAGCCAGCCCGAAAAGTTTTCCGCACAACGGATGATGGGAAAAAGGATCAGAAAAATCCTGCAGTTGCAGGCCGCGAAGGGGCATACTCGGAAAGGCACATGAAAAAAAGCTGTGTAAAACAGCATGGTTATGGATGCTTGCTAAAATGCTGTCGAGCGTCACGCAGATTGCCGGGGCAAGACCGGTTCGGCTGGTGTCAGGGGGGGCTACTCCATGACGGGAACGGGAGTAATGAGATCGCGGGGCACTTTATGTATGTGACTGAGGTCCTCCGTAATCTTGTCGGAGACCGTAAAGCGATAGGTAAACAGGGGTAAGATTGAGTCTGTCGAGCCGCACCAGCTCTGTAATTTTTCCATGCGTACCTGTCTCGGGGCATGATGTTTCCGCTATTGGCTTGTGCCCGTGAGGGGAGCTGGAAGTATAGGAATGGAGAGTTCCTGCGCATAAAAAAGCTCTCCATGCTGACGCGTGTGAGCACAACATGGAGAGCGGAATGGGAATCCCGTTTTTTCGGGATGTATCGACTTTTTTGGTGGAGGCGGGGAGAGTCGAACTCCCGTCCGAGAAAGGTCCGCACAAGGCCTCTACAGGTGTAGTCTGCGTATGGATTTTCGCCTCAGGACCGGCCCGCAGACGGGCGTCCGTCAGTTATCCCGCCGTAACTCCTCGCGCACGCCCCGGAAGGAGCAGACGTACGCCAGCCCGATGAACTGACGCCTCGGCGACGTATCGGACGTCGGCCGCTTCGGCGTGACGGCCTAGGCCGTCAGGGTGCCCTGCCGCTTACGCAGCGTAGGCGTATTCGTAATCGTTGTTGGCAATTACTTTGTTGCCGCTTTTTACGAGGCCAGCGGCGCCTCGACCTGCAACCATGGCTTCCAGCATCCCCGTCGAAACCAATGCGCCCCCATGTGAGGTTCGGTTTCTTTTTGACGAAGGTCAGAAAGTCCGGTGTCCGCCGCTGCGGGCGGAACAAGTATTAAATACGCACAAAAAAGCCGCTCGTAAAGAGGGGAGAAACGGCAAATTTTCACGCCTCACTGCACGGGGCGGGCACGCTGAGGCATCCGGCGTGCTTTCGCCTGACATGACGGGTCAGTCGAAGTCGGCCAGAAGCGGAGCCAGACTGAAGGATCCGAGACGAATGCCTCCCGCCTCGCGCCGCATGCGGGCCATGGCCTCGTAAAGATGGGGCGAGCCTATGCCGTTGTGTATGGAGCTGTAGGCTTCGATGAAGGCGGCGAGGGTGTCGCAGGCCTTGATGAGCTGGCCGTCCTTGGGGTCGAAGTCGTCGGAGTTGTACTCCTCGCTGAGCGCGGCAAAGCCGTCGAGCTTCAGAATGCGGCCGTCGACGCGGCAGGTGTCGTTGAACTCCGACCGGGTGGACAGGCCGAGATAATAGTCGAGGCGTTCTCTGATGTGGCCGTAGCCTTCCTGTTCCAGGGGGTCAAGAATGCGGCTGTGCAGCTCCTCGTCCTCATACTGATGGATGATTTCCGGAAGCTGGGCCACGGAGCGCTTGACGGGCGTGATGATGTCGCGGGTGAGCAGCTCCGCAAGGTCGTGGAACAGGCCGCAGTAGAAGTCGTTGATGCGGCGCTGCGGGCATCCGTCGAGATAGAGGCTGAACAGATAGGAATACACGGCCACGATGAACATGTGCCCGAGCACCGAGGTGGCGGGCACGCGCGGGGTCTGCGCCCAGCGTATCTGGAAGCGGAGCTGGCCGCAGAGGTTGGCCATGCGGGCAAGCGCCGTGCCGGAGCCCGCAAGCAGCTCGTTCACGCCTTCCACGTCCTTGAGGGCCAGAAGGCGTCTGTTGAAGGATGGGCCTATTTCCTTGATTTCCTCGTCGAAGCCGTTGAGCGGCTCGATGAGGCAGAATTCCCAGCGCGACGCGTACATGTGGGCAGCGCTCAGTATGCGGTCGGCAAGCGTGTTCGCCTCTTCTGCCGGACGCGTGTGGTAGGAGACGAGCCGCTGCCAGAGCGCTTCGTCGAGCGGACGTATGCGTGGCTCAAGCTCCCCGAGGGCCCATGCCGTGAGTTCCTGATAATGCTCCCGGTTGGACTTGATGCGATAGAAGACCGGAGGCTTGATGTCGGTGATGATGAGCCGGTAGAAATAGTCGAAGAGCCCGCCCTCGATGATGTCGATGCCGATGCTGCGCTGCTCTTCGGCACTCATGCCCGCGGTGTTCTGCTGCCAGAGCAGAAAGGCCGCGATCATCTTGTGGGCCTGCTTGTCGAGCTCGAAAAGTTCCACGGGGCGGAGCTTGTCGTTCCAGCGCCGCATGCTGGCTCCGGAGAAAATGAACTGGAGAAGGCTTTTTCTTAGGCTCCGCATGGCCATTCCTCACTTGCTTAAACTTTCGTTTTATGGCAGATACCTTGTTTCAAACGTTCTGGCAAGGGAACGGCGGTCTGGTAGCCGCTCCCAAGGCGCGCTTCTCCGGCTCCCCGTTGCGGGGGGAACGTGTCCGGTTTCCCTTGGGAAAGGAACGACTGTAACGAGGAATGCGCTTCCCTGGCGGGAAGCCTTTTTGTGACTACGCCTCTTCATTGGCACACTCATGCGGTTCCGCCCCGCGCGGGACAGGAGATATTTTCATGAAAACTTTCAGCCCGACCCCGGCCGACATCGACCGTCAGTGGTATCTGGTTGACGCCGAAGATCAGATCCTTGGCCGTCTCGCCGCTCAGATCGCTCATCGTCTGCGTGGCAAGCACAAGCCTGAATTTGCTCCTCACATGGACAACGGCGACTTCATCGTTGTGGTCAACTGCGAAAAGATTCGCGTGACCGGCACCAAGATGCACGACAAGCTCTACTACAGCCACTCCGGCTGGGTTGGCGGCCTCAAGGAAATCAGCCTCGAAAAGCTGCTTGCCTCCAAGCCTGAAGAAGTGCTCCGCAAGGCCGTTCGCGGCATGTTGCCCAAGAACCGCCTCGGTCGCGCCATGCTGAAGAAACTGAAGATCTACGCCGGCGCCGAACATCCTCACGCCGCTCAGGCCCCCAAGCCGCTGACCTTTGAGAAGTAGGAGTCCAGCCATGTCCACCACTTTTGATTATGGCACCGGCCGCCGCAAGACCGCTATTGCCCGTACCCGTCTCTATCCCGGTTCCGGCCAGATTGAAATCAACGGCCGTCCCATGGATCAGTATTTCCCCCGCAAGACCCTGCAGATGATCGTCCGTCAGCCTCTTGCCCTCACCAAGCTCGCCGAACAGTATGACATCAAGGTCAACGTGTGCGGCGGCGGCATTTCCGGTCAGGCCGAAGCTGTCCGCCTCGGCATTTCCCGTGCTCTGCTCCAGGCCGATCCCGCCCTGCGCGGCACCCTGAAGCATGCCGGCCTGCTGACCCGCGATGCCCGTAAGAAGGAACGTAAGAAGTACGGTCTGGCTGCTGCCCGCGCCCGTTACCAGTACTCCAAGCGTTAATCTTCCGATTCTCGCCGTATGGGAGCCCGTCGTTTTTCGGCGGGCTCTTTTTTTGCCGGAGCCGTCTTTTTCGTGGGACGGCTCCGGCTTTTTCTGTCTTTTCGGGGGTACGGCATGTTCCGGGCAGGCTGACGGGGCGCGCCGGACTTCTGCAGGCAGAGAAAGGAGAAGCCGGGACGAGTCTCTTTGTTTTCCAGAAGGCGGAAGCGGCCGTTTTCCCCGTTCATGCCTTAAAGCGGCCTGCGAGGGGAGGGCGGGGCTCCGGCTCTTCGGAGAAAATGCCGCGGCAAAGGAACAAAATGGGAAAAATGTTGCATGTGCGTCAGAAATGTTCCGGGAACTTCGTATGCTGGCGGAAGTTCTACCGGGAGGTCCGCCATGATGTTTTCGCCAAGAATGGTCATGATGCTGCTTGTGGTCTGCTATGCCCTGTGGGGCGGCGGCATGATAGCCATGAAGTATGCCTTCGAGTCTTTTGCCGTGCTGCACGTGGTTTTTGCCAGAGTGGCCTTTGCCGCGCTGTTTTATCTGGCGCTTTTCCCGAAGTGGCGGCACATGCCCTATCAGAAGGGCGATTGGAAGTATCTCGTCATGCTGGTCATGTTCGAACCATGCCTGTTCTTCCTGTGCGAAACGTTTTCCATGAAGTACACCACGGCGTCGCAGGGCGGCGTCATTGCGGCGTGCTTTCCCCTCTGCACGGCCGTGGCGGCCTGGCTTTTTCTGAAGGAAAAGCTGACGAAGAGAACCGTTGTTGCCATCGTGCTTGCCGTGCTCGGCGTGGCGGGTTCCTCGTATTTTGCGGAAGGGGATGCCAGAGCATCCAATCCGCTGCTCGGCAACCTGCTCATGTTCGGCGCGGTGCTTTCCTCCACGGGCTACGCCGTATGCGCGCGCTTCATTGCCCGTCGCTACTCCTTCCTGAGCATTTCGGCCGTTCAGGCCATCGGCGGGACTGTGGTGTTCTTTCCCTTCCTTCTTTCGGCCCCCATGCCGCAGAGCGTCACGCTTCCGGCGCTCGGCGGACTTCTGTATATGGGCATCGGCGTCGGCATCGCGGCCTATCTGCTGCTCAATCTTTCGCTCAAGCATCTGGAAGCGGGCATTGTGTCGCTGTTCGGCAATCTCATTCCCGTGTTCACGCTTATTTTCGCCTGGCTGATCCTCGGCGAGAAACTCAACCTTCCACAGATCGCCTGCGTGGGACTTGCGCTTCTAGGGGTGCTTGTGTCTTCCACGGAAAAGAAGGAATGACCCTGCGGGGGAAACGATGTCCGCCGGCATATGCGCGCGGAAGGATTGCATTTGCAATCCTTCCGCGCGCGGCGTATAGCCAGATGGTAAACAGCGCGACATTGCGCTAAAAAACGGCTTTCACCCGGAAGGACATCTATGACGGAATTCTCATCCGAGCAGAAGAACATCGAGTCTCTGCCATCCATTCCCGAAAATGGCTGCATCACCTTCATAGGCATGGCGGGTGCGGGCAAAACCACGGTGGGACGCCTTGTGGCCCGGGCGCTGGGCTGGGCCTTCGTGGACTCGGACCATGTCATCGAGGCCGTGTTTGCCGCGCCGCTGCAGAGCGTGGCCGACGCCATGAGCAAGGATGAGTTCATCAACGTCGAGGCCGAGATCGTAGGCGCCCTCCGCCTGTGCCGGACGGTGATCGCCACCGGAGGCAGTGTGGTGTACCGGCCTTCCACCATGGAACATCTGGCCGCGCTCGGCCCCGTCGTCTATCTTGACGTGCCCATGAAGGTCGTGCTTGAGCGCATTGCCCGCAATCCCGACAGAGGACTGGCCATCGCCCCCGGACAGACCGTGGAAGATCTTTTCCGCGAACGAGAGGCGCTGTACCGGCGCTATGCCACGCTGAGCGTGGAAGCTTCCGGCATCACGCCGGCGGAAAGCGCGCGGCGCGCCCTGGAAAAACTCGCCCGCCTGTACGCTTAAATCATTCTTGACGCCTTCGTGTCCTCAAGGATACTCTGAGCCGTTGTCTGTGCCGCTTGTTTCGGCACGTTGCTTATGCTACTTTTTCCTTATTAAGGAGTTTAATTATGCTTCGTCGCACTGTCATTGCGCTGGTTGTGGCCTTTTTCTGCTCCGCCGTGGTTCTTCCGTCCCAGGCTCAGGCCGCCGGCAAGATAGGCGTGGCCAACCCCCTGCGTCTTTCCGCCCAGAGCGATCCCGGCAAGGAGGCTGAAAAGCAGCTGACTTCCATGTTCGGCAAGGAACGCCAGCAGCTTGAAAAGCAGAATGAAGACCTCAGCAAGCAGGCTGAGGATCTGCGCAAGCAGGCTGCCGCCCTTTCGGAAAAGGCCCGCAACGAGCGCGCGCAGAAGATCCAGAAGCAGGCCCAGGAGCTGGAAACCAAGGGTACCGCCTATACGCAGCGTCTTTCCCGCGTGCAGCAGGCCATCAACTCTCAGATGAACGACGTCATGCGCACGGCCTGCGAGAACTACGCCAAGAAGAACGGCTATGACATGATCATCGACGCATCCGTGGTCATGTTCTACGTTCAGGCCAACGACGTGACGAGCGGCCTGATTGAAGAAGTCAACAAGGTCTGGAAGTCCAAAGGCGGCAAGTTCAATCTCAGCTCCGTGAAGTAACAAAGGAGCAAGGAATGCCCAATCCTTCGTTCAAGCTTTCCGAAATTGCGGACAAGCTCGGTGTGAAACTGTCTTTGAAGGATCCGGAAGACGACATCGTCATTACCGGAATCAACACGCTGGAGGAAGCCGGTCCCACGGAACTGAGCTTCCTCGCCAACCCCAAGTACGTTTCACAGCTGTCCACCACCAGAGCCGGAGCCGTCATCGTGCGGCCCGAACACGAGAACGACGTTGCCCGTGCGCTCGTGACGGACAATCCCTATCCCATGTTCGCGCAGGCGCTGACGCTCTTTGTCAAGCCTCAGGGCAGCTTTACGGGCATAAGCCACATGGCCTGCATTCATCCCGAGGCCGAGCTTGGCGAGGATTGCACCGTTTATCCCTTCTGCTACATCGGCCCGCGCACGAAAATAGGCAGGGGCAGCGTCATTTTTCCCGGTTGCTACATCGGAGAGGATTGTGAGCTCGGGGAAAACTGCATTCTGTACCCCCGCGTCGTGCTCATGGCGGGAACGAAGCTCGGCGCGGCCTGCGTGCTTCAGCCCGGCGCCGTCATCGGCGGCGAGGGCTTCGGCTTCGTGCGTACGGCGGAAGGCATCAGAAAGGTTCCGCAGATCGGACACGTGGAACTCGGCGACCATGTGGAAATCGGGGCGAACGCCACGGTGGACCGCGCGGCCCTGAGCGCCACGCTGGTCGGCGACGGAACGTGCATCGACAATCTGGTCATGGTGGGCCACAACGTGCACATCGGCAAGGACTGCCTCATCGTTTCGCAGGTGGGCATTTCCGGGTCCACGCACGTGGGCGACAACGTGACCATGGCCGGGCAGGCCGGCATTTCCGGACATCTGCACATCGGCAGCAATTCCACCATCGGACCGCAGGCCGGCGTTGCCAAGGACATTTCCGAAGGGCAGGTCGTCGGCGGCTCCCCCACCATGGACTATAATACCTATCTGCGCAACGCCACGCTCATGCCCAAGCTCCCCGAGCTGTTCAAGCGCGTGGCCCGGCTGGAAAAGGAAATGGGCCACAAGCCCATGGCCAGCGACAAGACCGACCGCTCTCTTGTGGCCATGTGGAATCGCTGGATGTCCATGATGCATCATCGTTGATCCGGCACCGGCGGCGGCTTGTCCGCCGCCGGGACGAGCCTGTGCCGCCTCGTACGTATCTCGCGGGGTCGCGCGGCTTTTGCCGTCACTATAAACCGTTAAAAGGCAATAACACCATGAGCGAGTCCATTTCCCTCGGCATCAAGGAGATCCTGAGCATCCTGCCCCATCGCTATCCCTTCCTTCTGGTGGATCGCGTGGACGAGCTGGTGCCCGGCGATCACATCCGCGCGTATAAGAATCTCACGTTCAACGAACCCTTCTTCCAGGGGCATTTTCCCGGCGTTCCGGTCATGCCCGGCGTGCTCATCATCGAAGCCATGGCGCAGACGGGCGTCATTCTCGTGGCGCACAGCTTCCCCGAATTCAAGGAGCATCCCGATCAGATCTATCTTTTCACCGGCATAGAAAAGGCGCGCTTCCGCTCGCCCGTCCGCCCCGGCGACAAGCTGGTCATGGAATGCACCAACCTGACGCACAGAATGCAGCTCTGGAAGATGGATACCAAGGCGTATGTGGACGGCAACGTGGTTGCCGAAGCCAGACTTACCGCATCCGTTCTTCCCAGGGAGTCGTTCTGACATGGCAGCACCTCAGATCCATCCGACAGCGTTTGTCTCTCCTTCGGCTCAGATAGGCGATGACGTCGTCATCGGTCCCTGCGCCGTGATTGAAGATGACGTGGTCATCGGCGCAAGAACCCGCATCGATGCCTTTGCCTCCATCAAGCGTTACACCACCATGGGGGAAGACAACCACGTCTACTCCTATGCCGCCGTGGGCGGGGAACCGCAGGATCTGAAATTCCACGGCGAAAAAAGTCAGCTCATCATCGGCAACAGGAACAACATCCGCGAGTTCACCACGCTGCACCGCGGCACGGAATCGGGCGGGGGCATCACCCGCGTGGGCGACAACAATCTGCTCATGGCCTATGTGCACGTGGCGCATGACTGCACGGTGATGAACAACGTGGTCATGTCCAACAACGCCACGCTTGCCGGGCACTGCTTCGTGGACGACAACGCCATCATAGGCGGTCTTTCCGCCGTGCATCAGTTCGTGCGCGTGGGCACGCACGCCTTTGTGGGCGGCATGTCCGGACTTGCGCAGGACCTTCCCCCGTGGATGCTGGCCGTGGGCAACCGGGCGACCATTCAGTCTCCCAACATTGTGGGACTGCGTCGCGCCAAGGCCTCCATGGAGCTTCTTTCGGCGTTCAAGCAGGCCTACCGCATGACGTGGTATTCCGGCATTCCCCGTCCCGACGCGCTCATGCAGCTTGAGGCGGAATACGGTCATCTTCCGGAAATCATGGGATTCATCCATTTCGTTCGTGAAAGCAAGCGAGGCATCCTTCCCGGAGACGAGCGCAAGAAGATCATGGATCTTGCCTGATTGGGCGTGTCTTCCGAAGGCACGCAGGCAAAACGTTTTCTGACGGTTACAAGAGAAGAGGGTCGTGCTCCTTGACGGCCCTCTTTTTTGTTTTTCTGCCGGAAGAGAACGGCGCGGACGACGGACATCCGTTCGTGACGGCTCCGCATTCGGGGCCGTCGGCCGGATGCTGCCGGGGGCTGCAAGGAGCCTGCCTCGGGTAGACGGCGGAAGTTATGGAACGCGTGCCCGGAGAAGGGAAGGGCGGACAGCCCCCCGGCTGTCGGATTCTTGTTTCTCGGGACTTGGAGGGACGGAAGCGTTCGCATCCGCCGGTTGCCGCGCGGGAAGCAGGTCCGGCGAACATGCGTTTCCCGGGCCGCGGGAAAGACATCGGAACGAAATGTCCGCATCAGAGCGAAAGGAGAGCATCGTGAAGAACTTTGTATTCAATACGCCGACA
>JAXUUT010000090.1:0-7925 GCA_037230945.1 bacterium | reverse complement strand
CACGAACGTTACATCGGTATATGCATCTGCCAACTGGCGCACGGCATTGCAAATTTCAATAAAACCGTCACCAAGATTTTCACGTCTGTGCCCCGTAACAAGGATGATTCTATGGCCTTTTTCCTGAGCCTGCACCACACGCTCGTCAAGAAGATGCCTCTGTCCCTCAATCTCTCCCTGCATCCATTGCAGAGCATCGATAACAGTATTGCCCGTTACAAGCGCATCTTCGGGGTCCACTCCTTCCCTTATAAGATTGGCATAGGCCATTTTAGTAGGAGCAAAATGCAGATCGGCAACTTTACTGACAACTTCTCTATTCACTTCCTCGGGAAAAGGTGCCCATTTATTGAAACTGCGTAGTCCTGCCTCTATGTGACCTACTCTAATATCTCGATAAAAAGCACACATGGCACTCGTCATGACCGTCGTAGTATCTCCCTGAACAAGCACCCAGTCTGGCTTTTGCTCTACAAGAACCTGATCAACTTTCTCAAAGAGACGAGATGATAACGATGCCAGGGTCTGTCCAGGCTGCATCACATCCAGATGCAAATCTGGTTGAATACCGAAATCATCAAAGGCCTGCTGAATCATTTCCTTATGCTGTCCGGTATTGCAAAGAATTGTCGTCAGCTCTTTACGTCTGTGCAGTTCCCGAACTACGGGCGCAACCTTAATCGCTTCAGGTCGGGTCCCCGCCATAACCATAACTTTCATACTTTTACTCCTACAATCCTACGGCTACCTTGGTAGCTACGGCAATCTGATACAATATCTGAGTTATACCCTTGGCCAGTTCAAGATTCTTGGTGTCCACGCGAGGCATGACAAGAATCCTGTCTCCGGCATGAACGCCGAGCTCCGCAATGGGACCGACTTCGCCGTTCATGCGGGCCACAAGTACGTTCTCCTCGTCTGCACGGTCGGTGAATCCGCCCGCACTCTTCACATAATCTTCTGCTTTCATGGCAGAATCGAAGGTCACGGCCTTGGGCAGAAGTACTTCGCCGGACACCTGCACCACGTCGCTTTTCTGCGGAATGACCACCTCATCCCCGTCTTCCAAAAGAAGGTCACGCACCTCGCCGCCGCGGCTCACTACCACCACGCCGTCGGGCGTGAGATTGGCCGCACGATGGATGAAGTCCTGAACGAGTTCCGCCTCGCGCACACGTATCTGTGCTTCTTCTGCCGTGGCAGAGGTAGCCGTAAGCGCGGACCGCTCCAGACGATGAAGGGAATCTTCCAATATGGTCTTCTGCTGCTGGGCCACGCTCTGGCGACGCACATAAACGGCGGACACATCGGCAAGCGCCGGGTCCACTTCCACATAGGCAAGAAGGGCACGCAGCGTCGTGCTGTTCTTCACCGGGAAGCGTGACGCCCCCCGTATGGCTCCACTGACGGATGCCATGATGGTGCGGCCCCTCGTGTCGGCCACGAATTCCACACTGTCGCCGTCGGCAAGGCGCATCCCGGAAAACTCCTGCAGCGTCATATATTCGTTAAAAGGCTTGCCTGCCCGGATGCCGGAAACGCTCACATGCGTCGCGCTGGAAAGAGGACTGCCGTAGCGTATGAGCTGAGAACCCGTGGCCGCGCCGCTGAATTCATAGCGGGCTTCCTGGCGGAGCATTCCGTAGGCCGCCACGCTCACGCCGCGTTCCCCCACCAGAATGACGTCGCCGTCCTTCAGGCGCACATCCGGCATATTGCCGTTGAGGGCAAAATCATAAAGGTCAAGGCTGGCAACGACCTTGTTGCCGCGCTTCACCTGAATCTTGCGGAACGTTCCGCGATTCGGGGTAATGCCTCCGGCACGGTCAAGGTAGGACATCACGGAATCCATGGGGCCGCCCGCATAGCGGCCGGGCTGATTGACAAAGCCCGTCACGTACACGGCCACAGGCTGCGAACTCTGAAGATTCACGTAGATGTTCACGTTGTCGGTAAATACCGAAGCAAGACGAGCTCTCACCGCGCCCTGAAGAGCAGACTGCTTGAGTCCGGCCACGCGCACGGGCCCAACCTCTGGCAGGAAAATGTTGCCCTGCTGGTCCACGGGAAGCACGTCGTTGTAGGTTTTTGCTCCCCATACTCGAACCATGATGCGATCGCCCGGCAAAATGACATAGTCGCCGTTCAGCCCGTCGTTGTAGGTCCCGGCAAAGTTGCCATGAAACAAGTTGGCGCCGAAAGGAGCCAGAAGCGCTGAAGCCGAGGGATTGAGCTTCCCCTGGGCCCAGGCTGGCGGAGCATCCATCACCGTAGGCGTAGCACTCTTTTCCCGATACGGGAGCGAGCCGTCGAACATCTGGTAGCTTCCCGGCGTGGACTGGGAGACCACGTTCATGCTGTTCTGTGCAGAAGAAGGCAGACTCCCCTGCATGGGCACGCCTGAAGACATGGAACTCTGATACTGTGCCGCAGCGGCTCCATAGCTCTGCGTCTGCGTATCCGCCGCAAACACGGGCTGAGCGCAGAGCGTGTAAAGGAAATATAGTATGCCGGCGTCGTATATTCTCTTCATGTTAAAAACCTGCGTGTTCTCGAATGGACGCCCATACCAGCGAAACAATGCCCAGAAAAAGGAGCATTCCCGCAAATACATAGAGCGTGAAAAGGAAAGGCCTGGGGTACAGGGATTCATCCGGAAGAGTGGGCTGCTGATAGGCCACCACATAGCGAGACTGCGCCATCTGCTGAATGCGTGCCTGTTCCAGCGAGGTCATGGCCGAAACAAGCTGCTTCTGGGCAAACTCCGCCTCTATGGTCAGATCTTCATAGGCGGCTACCAGAGAATTCAAATTGCCCTGTGTGGAACTCCGCCCGGCGACGCGCAGCTTTTCTTCAGAAAGCTGCTTTTCCACGGCCGCAAGGCGCTGCGTAAGGGACTTCAGAAGCGGCGCGTCCGCCTTCATGTAGGACCGGGCTTCCGATATCTGCGTGCGCAGTGTGGTCGCCTCTGCTTCCAGACCGGTAACCAGTCCCTGCAGTCCTTCCGCGGTAACTTTGGGATCAATGAGATTATGCTCGTCCCTGAAAGTCCGCATGGCGCTCTGAGCATTGCGAACACGCTCTTCGGCTCTCTGCACCTCTTCTCTGGCCAGAGATACGGCGTCTTTCTGGGCGCGCTCGTTCATGGCGTTCACCAGAGCCTCGCTACGCTTGAGCACGGCCTCCGTCACCAGCTGCGCCATCTGAGGCGTATACGCCTTCACTTCCAGAGAAATGATGCCTGTATCCACGTTGAGCTGAGGCACCACGGCCCAGCGCCAGTAGCGCGCCAGCTCATCCTGTGTAGGTTTGCTCCACAGGCGGGAAATAACGTCGTGGTCATGACTGCTGTAATGCTTTACAATACCGAGTTCGCGATCAATATCCTGTGCTATGTCAAGGCTCTGAATGTAGTCGTTGATAATGTAGGTATCATTTCCCGTGGATCCGGATGTACGCAGGAACATGGACGCAATATCCATGCCCGAAGGCAATGAAGCATCCGCACTGCGTATGGCAAAGCTGGCATGCGACACATACATGGGTGAAGCAATGAGCAGGAGATAAATAAAGGCCAAAACAGTAGGCAACGCCAGTGCCGTTATGAACGCCCTTTTCTTCATCCAGCGGCGAATCTTACGCCACAGCGTTTTCGTATGCTGTACGGCATTAACTGCATTATTTCTGAGCATGGCACATTCCTTCGTAAGTCGACAACGCTTCGTCCAGCGTATCGAAAAAGAGCAGTTTGCCGTCTTTCAAAATAGCGGCATTGTCGCAGTTGCTGCGTATGACGGAGGTACTGTGCGCCACAACCAGAAGCGTGGAATGAGCCTTGCGCTCCTGAAACACCCGTTCGCTTTTTGCACGAAACGAAGCGTCACCCACGGCGTAGCCTTCGTCGATGAGATAAAAATCAAAACCTATGGCCATGCTGAGGCCGAACGCCAGCTTGGCCTTCATACCAGAAGAATAGGTACGGATGGGCATGTCCATATATGGACCGAGTTCGGAAAAATCCTCCACAAAATCCGTCACCTGCTTAATATTTGCTCCATAGATGCGACAGGTGAACCGCATATTCTCACGTCCCGTGAGGCTGCCGTGAAAACCGCCTGAAAAACCTATGGGCCAAGATACGCGACTGGTACGCTTGACTCTTCCCTTGTCCGGAGATTCCGCGCCGCAGATAATGCGCATGAGCGTGGACTTGCCCGCACCGTTCAGGCCGAGAATCCCCATGTTCACACCCTCACGGAAGGTATGGGAGACATTATCCAGCACCACCTTGCGTCCGTGTGGCAGTCCGTAACTTTTGCACACATGGGAAAGCTCGATCATACGAGCCTCCGGCGCACATACCGTTCCAGAAGCAGCCCAAAACAAAGGCAAAACAGTGTGACTGAAACAAGATAGAGAGGGCTGTAGCTGAATGTGCTGTACCCCCGGGAAAGGCAGACTCTGGCCCATTCAATGATCTGAAGCATGGGATTGTACCAGAGATACTTCAGCACATACGAAGGCAAAGTAGTTGCAGAATAGAACAGACCGGAGGTAAAAAACATAATCCGCATGACCATGGGGATAATTTTCTCCAGCGTAGGGTAAAGCACCGCCAGAGAAGCAAGCATCATGCCGGAGCCGAGACCAAGCAGCGGCGTAAGAAGAAGAAGGATAAGCAGTCCGCCGAAATCACTCAGGTAAAACGGCATGCCGAAAAGCATCCCCATGCCGATGAGAAGAAGTGCAGACACAAGTTCCGTGGCCCACGTGATGACCATACGGGAAATCATGAGGTCCACGGGGGTGACCTGCGGAAATGTAAGGAGGGCCCTGTTGCCGCTTACCGCACTCATGCACTTGTTCAGAATTCTGCTGAACATATTGTAAAAGCCAAATCCAGCGAGTAGAAACATAAGAATATGCATACCGTGCGGAGCCTTTGCACCAAGGAGATAACGTATGCCCCAGAATACGCCAATGCTCCACATGGTCTGAATCAGCGCCCACAGGTACCCAAGGCGCGACGTACCGTAAATAGTATGCACCTCGCGCATCATCAGAGCGTAGATGACGCGGCCCTGCACAATGAGAGCGCTGTCCATGGCGTTATCTCTGGGACTGTTCGAAGATGGGGTCGGAAACGTACCAGCCCGAATCGTCACGGCATATGGCCAGACGATGGGAAGCTCCACCCGCCGTCACCTGCGCCTTGCGGCAGGAAAGGCCGAGGCCGGAAGTATAGACGTTTTCCAGCATGACCAGAGAATCCGCCCCCCAGGGAGTGGACATCACGGCCTGCTGACCGGGCGTCATGCGGGAAACGGCCACGGCAAAAGGATCACCCGCGGGAGTCGGCTCCTTTTCAGCAGAGGGAGAAACGGCGCTCTGCTGCGGCACGCAGGCGCAAAGACTCAGCGCCAGAGCGGCACCGAAGAACAGCGCACGCCCTGCCGTCCGTTTTCGCCTTTCAAAAAAACAGGTATCAGTGAAAAGAGAGCGACTCACAGAAGCCTCCGTACACAGAGCCGATCTGCTCGCCCTGCATCTGTGACTGAAGATGGAAGACCTCGGCGGAATAATGGCCGAGCAGGGAGCACACATCGTCGTAGTTCGCCCCCTTCTGCATGAGCGAGCGGACAAAGACATGGCGCAGATCGTTGAGTCGAAGCGCCGGTCTGCCGAGCTCGTTCCTCAGCTTGTTCCAGAAGGAAAACAGCGAAACCACGCGCTTTCCGCTTCCCATATGAAAAAAAAGCCACGGAACGTCATCGCGCCGGGGAAACGTCCGTATGAGCCTGACGGCCTCGCTGCTCAGGGGAATGCCTCTCTTTCCCCCGCCGGGCATTTTCGTGAAAAGCACGTGCTGACGCAGATTCACGTCCTTCCAGCGCGCGTACAGAATCTCCGACTTGCTCGCTCCGGTCAGGAAAAGAAGATGAACCGCTCGAGCGGACACGTTGTCGGCATGCCTCTCCAGAAGAGCGAGAAGCCTTTTGGCTTCTCCGTCCGTCAGCATTTCAGGGCGGCGCGGCTGCTCGCGCGGACACTGGGCATCACGGAAGGCCTCATCATCGGCAAGTACCTTCCAGCGAACCGCGCAGTTCAGGATATATTTGGCAAGCCAGAACAGACGGTAGCACGGACTGGAAGAAAGCCCCTTTTCAAGAAGCCGATTGCGCCAGGCGTAAAGAGTGTTCGTATCTATTTGAGAGAGCTTAATTCCTCCAATATGCGGAATAATATGACGCATGGCATAGCGTTCATCCGTACGCCAGCTTTTTTTGTTCTGCATGACGAACGGAAGATACATTTCTCGTATGAATGACTCGAGAGAGATACAGTCGCTATGCAATTTTTCTCTAATGTCATTCCAATTCTTACTCAACGTGTCCATCCCCGTACAGTCCGTCCAAAAAGTGTACTTTTTCGATAGACTTTACATTTATATTAGAGCGATTATTTTTTGCTGGTATTTTCTGGGAATCTCGCGTATGCTGACATGAGTTTGCTGGCGGTGGAATACACGTCAGTAAAGTACACTTTTCCGCCATGTTAGATGAGATTTGCCGGATCATTTCCTGTTGTGTTTTCCGGTCTGGAAATATTGCTTGAAAAATATACTATAGTATACTTCATGGCGACTTCTTCCGCTCTCCTGACTTTTTGTTTTTCTTTTCAGTCAAACGGAAAAATGAAGCAAAAATCTGCAATTCCGACAAAACCGTCCCTCGCAACAGCTTTCCGGACACAAACAGTCATGCCTCACTGAACGCACCATCATGCCGGTACCGCTGCATGACGGCATCAACATTCTGCATATGACGGCCACAGGCACATTCCATGATGCCCGGATGCCTCACAGGACATTCTTAAATAAAAAATCGTCGCCATCGCGGAAATAAGCATCCGCACACGATGGCGACGATTCTGCAATCGTACAAAAAGCTTCTATATCGGCAAAGTTATTTAATAATTTCTTTCGGCATACCCTGCAAAAACCGCATCTGAGGAACTTCTTCCGCCTCCATGCGTCGGGGCGTCACGGCTCGATCTTTCCCCCGCATCTCTTGTTCCCGCACCGGACGGGTCTGCTCTCTCAAGGTTTCTCAGCTCATAGCCGTGATTCCCGCGCTTCATGCCCCGGGCAATGAGCTCACTCGCTTCCTCTCCCTTCCTTCTGAAGACCGAGCACGTATTCCACCACGTTCCAGTATTCGGAAACACCCCCGAGACCCGTGCTGGCATCGAAGACAAACATTTTGCCCGGACCCTTCTCCGGTCTTGCCTTCGGCCGCATGATCCAGAAGGGCTTGTAGAGAAAAAGCAGCCTTTTATCCGTGCAGCGGATGGCCGCCCGGGGTCCGAGCGGCAGATTGCAGCGCCTGCGCCAGAGAGAAAGGGCAAAGGCTTCCGCCGCCTCCCCGGCCTGTGCTTCGCCGTATTTCAGAGGAACCACACAGGCCGAAACCTGCCTGTTTTCCCCATCCGCCTTGAGCAGTGCCGGCGCAACACGAGCCGAATCCCCGGCCCCATCAAAGGACAGCGATTCCTCCCGCAGCTCAGGAAAGGACGAGACTCGCTGACAGCGGCCCGTGCGGGCGTCGCAAACAAGCATGACCTCCAGCGGCTTTTCGCCGAAAAAACGCCACGTTGCCGTGCCTTGCACATGAAAAAGCCAGTACGGATAATACAGAAGATCAAGCGTCACCTCATCCCGCCGACGACGCAGAAAGGCATAACGGGCGGCAAGATGTTCCTCATTCCACACAAGCCCGGAAGACGGCAGAGAACAGATCATGATTCGTTTCCTTTATCCGGCGCATCGACAGCACGAGAAAGACTCGCAGCACCCCGCATCCCTGAGCAAAAAGTCAGGACCGCCCCTTCAAGGGGCGGTTTGATTTGACCCTATAAGGGTCTAT
>JAXUUT010000033.1:0-8018 GCA_037230945.1 bacterium | reverse complement strand
TCAGGCAACCTCCCTGTTGCGTTTTAATTTACAATCTTCATGAAAAAGTTTCCCCCTTCCCCCACACCCCCATCCACTTTCAAAACTTTTTAACAGGTAAGGTGCGGAGAGGAAAAATGCCCGTCGTGCAGCAGGGGGAAAACTGCCGCAGAAAAGGCAGAGGGGAGAGTCTGCGGGCCACCTGGCGGAACGTTCTCTGCCCGGAGGGATGGTCTGCGTTTTACGGGCATGAAAAAAGCGTGTCCTTCGATTCTGAAGAACACGCTTTTGCGGAGTGAACCTTGTCCGGTCTGTTCCGGGGTATCTCGTTTGCCTTTCAGCGCAAGACATACTGTACGAGCCTTCAGCCTGCACGACGGCGGCTGCGTTTAACGCCGGAAGTGAATTCCGGCTACTTGCGGCCGTCGGCCGGGCTACTGCCGTCGTCCGGGGCCCCGAGGGGGGAGAGGACGATTTGACTCTTGCAGAGACGGCCTGTCTTGACGTTGCAAAAGGCTGGTCGTACCGGCGAGAGTTTTCCCGAGCGCTGAACCGCCGCTCTCTTTTAAAAATCTGGAAATTCTTCCATCAACACCGATGTGACCGCGAAAGCGGGGACATCGGTCGGCGACGGCAGGCGGGCGCAGCCGCGCACGCCTGCACTGACTACGAAGCCCGAAACGTGCCCGCCAAGCCTTCCGGTCCTGACGGCAAGCCTTCCGATTTGCCGCTTTTTCAAAGCCCGCCAGTTACATCCGCACGATGCCCGCCGCGCGGCGCAGCCGCAAGGCGAAACAAGGGGGCGCGGGGGGAATTATTCCCCCCGCATGCCTTTCCTGTCTTTTCTGTCTTTTCTGCGTTTCCCGCCTTTTCCTTCTTCTACAGGGAGAAGTAGTCTCTGGCGGACTCGAACAGATGGAGGTCGTAGTTGCCGGGCACGTTTTTATAGAGCGTTGCGCCGGTGCGTTCCGAGTGACCCATTTTGCCGAGCACGCGTCCGTCGGGGGAGGTGATGCCCTCGACGGCCCAGGCGGAGCCGTTGGGGTTGAAGTCCACGTCCATGGTGGGATTGCCGTCGAGATCCACGTACTGCGTGGCTATCTGGCCGTTTGCCGCGAGCTTTTTGAGAAGTTCGGGGCTGCACAGGAAGCGCCCTTCGCCATGGGACACCGGCACGGAGATGATCTCTCCCACTTCTGCCTTCTTGAGCCACGGAGAAAGCCGGGAAGAAACGCGCGTGCGCACGATTTTCGACTGATGGCGTCCTATGACGTTGAAGGTGAGGGTGGGGCAGGCATCGTCGGTGTCGATGATCTCGCCGTAGGGCACGAGGCCGAGCTTGATGAGCGCCTGGAAGCCGTTGCAGATGCCGAGCATGAGGCCGTCGCGCTGCTTGAGCAGATCCATAGTGGCGTCGGTGACTTCGGGGTTGCGGAAGAAGGCCGTAATGAACTTGCCGGATCCTTCGGGCTCGTCGCCGCCGGAGAATCCGCCGGGCACGAAGATGATCTGACTGTCGCGCACGGCCTTTGCAAAGCGTGCTGCCGAGGCCGAGACTTCGGCGGCGGACTGGTTGCGCAGCACGATGATCTCAGGTTCGAGGCCTGCGCGCATGACGGCGCGGGCGCTGTCGTATTCGCAGTTGGTGCCCGGGAACACGGGAATGACCACACGGGGCTTTGCCGCACCGACGCGGGGCACGGCCACGGGCTTCTTGTCCGAGCTTATGAGCGGCACGGAAGCCTCGTCTCTCTTCGTGCGGTTCGGATAGATGTCCTCAAGCACGGATTCATTCAGGGCCATGAGTTCGTCGATGGAGGCGGAGTCCGTACCGAGGGTCACGGTTTCCTCCTTCGTGGTCCTGCCGAGAAGGGTTCCCGCCTCGTCGGTGAGCTCCGCCACGATGGCGCCGGGCATGGGGACATACCAGTCCGCGTCCGTGCAGGAGGCAAAGCCGATGCCGTTGCCGAAGGACATGTTCATGACGGCTTCGGCCAGGCTGTTTTCCACGGCCCAGGCGGCCTTCACCTTTCCCTCGGCGTGCAGGGCGGCGAACTCGTCCCAGCAGGTCTTGAGGGCGGCGGCGCTCTCATCCTTCGGGGCGAAGAGGCACACGGGGTGTCCGGCTTCCTTGAACTCGGGAGAGAGCACGTCCGTGGTCTTTGCCGGAGCTATGGCGAAGGAAATGAGGGTGGGCGGCACGTCCATGTCGAGGAAGGAACCGGACATGGAGTCCTTGCCGCCTATGGCCGCGACTTCGAGGCCCATCTGAGCGTCCAGAGCGCCGAGAAGCGCGGCAAAGGGCTTGCCCCAGCGCTTCGGCTCGTCGCGCAGCTTTTCAAAGTATTCCTGAAGGGAGAGATAGGCCTTTTTGTAGTCGCATCCGGCGGCCGCAAGACGGGCCACGGAGGTGATCACGGAGCGATAGGCTCCCTCATAGGGGTCCACGCTCATCTGGTCGGCGTCGAAGCCCCAGGCCATGACGGAGCAGTCCCTTGTTTCATGACCGGGAAGAACGGGCAAGAGAGCGGCCATGGCCTGCGCGGGCGTGCGCTGACGAATGCCGCCGAAGGGCATGAGCACGGAACCCGCACCTATGGTGGAGTCGAAGCGTTCGGCAAGGCCGCGGCGCGAGGCGCATTTGAGGCTTTTTGCCGTTTCCCGCAGGCTTTTTGCCGCAGGAGCGTTCATGGCGGAACGGTCTTTGGCCTCCACGCATACGCTGGTGTGCTTGGACGCGCCGTTGGTGTCGAGGAAAGCGCGGGACAGGTCGACGATGGTGTTGCCCTGCCAGTTCATGACCATGCGCGGGCTTTCGGTGACCACGGCCACCTGATAGGCTTCAAGGTTTTCCTTTTCCGCCGCGGCGATGAAGGCGGGGGCATCCTTGGCGGCCACCACGCAGGCCATGCGTTCCTGCGATTCGGAAATGGCGAGTTCCGTGCCGTCGAGGCCTTCGTACTTCTTGCGCACGGCGTCGAGATTGATTTCAAGGCCGGGAGCGAGCTCGCCTATGGCCACGGACACGCCGCCTGCGCCGAAGTCGTTGCAGCGCTTGATGAGCCGGGTGACGTCGCCGTTGCGGAACAGGCGCTGTATCTTGCGTTCTTCGGGCGCGTTGCCCTTCTGCACCTCCGAAGCCATGGTGACGAGGGATTTGCGGTTGTGGCTCTTGGACGAGCCCGTGGCGCCGCCTATGCCGTCACGGCCGGTGCGTCCGCCGAGAAGAATGACCACGTCGCCGGGAGCGGGGCGCTCGCGCACCACGTTTTTAGCGGGAGCCGCGGCCACCACGGCGCCCACTTCCAGATGCTTGGCCACATAGCCCTGGTGATAGACTTCGGAGACCATGCCCGTGGCAAGGCCTATCTGGTTGCCGTAGGAGGAATAGCCTGCGGCGGCCGTCTGGGCCAGCTTGCGCTGGGGAAGCTTGCCGGGAATGGTTTCGGAAACGGGCGTGCGCGGATCGCCGCAGCCGGTGACGCGCATGGCCTGATAGACGTAGGCGCGGCCGGAGAGCGGGTCGCGTATGCAGCCGCCTATGCAGGTGGCCGCGCCGCCGAAGGGCTCGATTTCCGTGGGATGGTTGTGGGTTTCGTTCTTGAACATGAGCAGCCAGTCCTGCTCTTCGCCGTCCACCGTGGCGGTCACATGGATGGAGCAGGCGTTGATTTCTTCGCTCTGGTCCATGTTGCCGAGTTTGCCGCGCTTTTTCAGCGTCTTGGTCGCGATGGTGGCCATGTCCATGAGCGTCTGCGGACGTGCGGCGGCCTTTTCTTCTCCGTACACTTCCACGCGGGCGGCAAGGTAGCGCTTGTAGGCTTCAAGCGTCTTTTCATCCAGAATTTCCACCTTGTCGATGTGCGTGGAGAAGGTGGTGTGACGGCAGTGATCGGACCAGTAGGTATCCACCACGCGCACTTCGGTGATGGTGGGATCGCGCTTTTCATCGTCGCGGAAATGGGCCTGAAGGAACTTGAGGTCGTCAAGGTCCATGGCCAGGCCGAGCGTGTCGAGCAGGGAGGAAAGTCCGGCTTCGTCAAGCGAAGTGAAGCCTTCCACGGTGCTCACGCCCGTGGGGTGCTCGCATTCCACGCGCAGAGTGTCCACGGGGTCAAGGGACGCCTCGCGCGCTTCCACGGGGTTGATGAGGTAGCGCTTGATTTTTTCCACGTCGCCTTCCGAGAGATCGCCGGACAGCAGAAACACGCGCGCCGTGCGCACGGCGGGGCGCTCTCCCTGAGTCATGAGCTGTATGCACTGACTGGCGGAGTCGGCGCGCTGATCGAACTGACCGGGCAGATATTCCACGGCAAAGGGCGTGTAGTCGCCCTCGGGAAGGCGCTCGAAGGCATCGTCCACCTGAGGCTCGGAAAAGACGGTCTTCACCGCGCGCTGGAACACGTCTTCGTCCAGTCCTTCCACGTCGTAGCGGTTGACGAGCCGCAGACCGGCAAGGGAAGAGATGCCCAGCAGCGTGCGCAGTTCGGCAAGAAGCGCTCCGGCTTCGTGTCTCAGGGCGGGCTTTTTCTCTACATAGATGCGTCGTACCATTCTTGATATCCTTTTGCGGCAGGGCGTTGCCGCATATGGTGCAGAAGAAGGAGCCGCGCCCGCGTTCTGCGGGCGCGGCCGCCATCAGGCGAGGACGACCTTTTCCTCGCCGGCAGTGATTTCGCCGAGAACATAGGCGTTGCAGCCTTCTGCCTTCAGGGCTTCCATGGCCTTGTCGGCCGTGTCGCGGGACACGATGACGGTCATGCCCACGCCCATGTTGTAGGTGTTGAACATGTCGCGTTCGGGAATGTTGCCGGCTTTCTGAAGCATGGGGAAGATGGCCGGAATCTTCACGGCGGCCTTTTCAATTCTGGCGCAAAGGCCGTCGGGCACGCAGCGGGGCACGTTTTCGTAGAAGCCGCCGCCCGTGATGTGGCTTATGCCGTGCACATCTGCCGCGGCGATGGCGGCGAGCACGGGCTTCACGTAAATGATGGTTGGCGTGAGCAGAGCCTCGCCGAGGGTCTGGCCGAGATCGTCGCAGTATCTCGCAAGGTCGCCGTTCTCGACGTCGAACACCTTGCGCACGAGCGAGTAGCCGTTGGAGTGGATGCCGGATGAGGGCAGGGCGAGAATGACGTCGCCTTCGCGCATGGACGAGGCGCTTATGACCTTCTCGCGGTCCACCATGCCTACGGAGAAGCCCGCAAGGTCGTAGTCGTCGGGATCCATCACGCCGGGATGTTCGGCCGTTTCGCCGCCGATGAGGGCGCAGCCGGCCTGTACGCAGCCTTCGGCCACGCCGGAAACGAGGGTGGCCACCTTTTCGGGGTCGTTTTTGCCAATGGCGATGTAGTCGAGAAAGAACAGGGGCTTTGCGCCGCAGCAGACGATGTCGTTCACGCACATGGCCACGCAGTCGATGCCCACGGTGTCGTGCTTGTCCATGAGCTGGGCGATGCGCTGCTTGGTGCCCACGCCGTCGGTGCCGGAAACGAGCACGGGGCGGTTCATGCCCGTGGTGTCGGGTTCAAAGAGACCGCCGAAGCCGCCGAGATCGGAGACGACGCCGGGAATGATGGTGCGCTCGACGTGACGCTTCATGAGGCGCACGCCTTCGTAGCCGGCCTCGATGTTGACGCCGGCGGCAGCGTAGGACGCAGAATGGGAATTGTTCATGGTGTGTTATCCTTTGCCGTTCCAGCAGTAGGTGCAGATTTTCTCCCTGTCGATGCCTATGGCCTCGATGAGCCCTTCGAGAGACTGATAGCCGAGCGAGTCGAATCCCATCTTGCGGCAGATGGCGTCAAGCAGACTCTTGCCGCGTGCGGTGGAGGAGTCGGCGTATTCCTCGAGGTGACGCTGTCCCTCGTCGCCTTCCAGCTCCTGGATGATGCGCCGGGCCAGGAGGTCCATGTCGGAGTTGCCCCGGGAGAAATTGAGATATTTGCAGCTGTACATGATGGGCGGACAGGCGGAGCGCATGTGCACTTCGCCCGCGCCGGATTCAAAGAGAAAGTCCACGGTTTCCCGAAGCTGCGTGCCGCGCACTATGGAGTCGTCCACGAAGAGGAGCTTCTTGCCCTGGATGAGCTCGGGAACGGGGATCTGCTTCATTTTTGCCACCTGATTGCGCACGGCCTGATTGGCGGGCATGAAGGAGCGCGGCCAGGTGGGCGTGTACTTCACGAAGGGCCGGGCAAAGGGCAGCTTGCAGCGGTTGGCATAGCCTATGGCGTGAGGCGTGCCGGAATCGGGCACGCCGGCCACATGATCCACCGCAGGCAGCGTTCCGCGGGCCATTTCGTCGCGCGCCATGATTTCGCCGTTGCGATAGCGCATGAGCTCGACGTTCACGCCTTCGTAGTTGGAGTTGGGGTAGCCGTAGTATGTCCAGAGGAAGGCGCATATCTTCATGCACGTTCCCGCAGGAGAAAGCGTCTCGTAGCCGTCGGCCGTGATGCGCACGATTTCGCTCGGTCCGAGTTCGTAGGCGTCTTCGTAGCCGAGCTTGTGGTAGGCGAAGGACTCGAAGGACACGCTGTGGCCGAGAGCGCTTTTTCCGATGTGCACGGGCAGACGCCCCATTCTGTCTCTGGCCGTGATGATGGAGTCTTCCGTAAGCAGCAGAATGGTCATGGAGCCTTCAATGGCGTTCTGCGCGTGGCGGATGCCCGAAACGATGTCGTCTTCCTGATTGATGAGCGCGGCCACGAGTTCCGTGGGATTGACCTTGCCGGAGCTTGTGGCCATGAACTGATGGCCGCGGCTGGAGAAGTAGTCGCGCACCAGACGTTCGGCATTGTTGATGATGCCTACGGTGCAGATGGCGTACAGTCCGAGATGGGAACGAACCAGAAGCGGCTGGGGGTCGATGTCGCTTATGCAGCCTATGCCCGCACAGCCGTGGAAGCCGGCGAGGTCCTTTTCAAACTTGGTGCGGAACGGAGTGTTCTCAATGTCGTGAATCTGCCTCTGGAAGCCCTGCTTGCGGTCGTATATGGCCATGCCGCCCCGGCGCGTGCCGAGATGCGAGTGGTAGTCCACGCCGAAGAAGATGTCCAGTACGCAGTCCTGTTTGGAGATGGCTCCGAAAAATCCTCCCATAGGTTTCGCTCCTTATGCGAAAGAGGTGTGGAAAGGTTCATGGGGTCTGTCGGCATGCCGTTCTGTCCGTCGGCATCCGCCTGAAGATTCAGGAAGCCGTCCCCCTGTCCGACGGAAAAAAACTGTTCCTGCCAGAAGCCGGAATGAAGTCGCGACCGGCGTTTCCCGGAAGAGACGGTCGAACGGCAGAACGGCACGGAACGGGAACGGACGGGCCGCCTTCGTGCTGAAGGAACGGAAAAGGGCAGCTTTGTCCTTCGCAGGACGGCTGCCCCTTGTTGCCGTGCGGAATATGGTTCTCCCCTTTCGGATGCGGATGAGAGCGCAGAAGGCCGTGTTTTTCGGGCGGAAGCGCCACGGCAGACCGGCCGGGACGGCATGGGAGGTCTGCCCGCAGAAGCGGAGGACAAAGACCGCGACGGAGCGCTCCGGTGTGCGGTGCGCCACGGCGTGGCGCGTCCGCCCGGCGGACATTGTTCTGCGGAAATGTGCGGGCAGGGCCGTCTGACTGCTCATGTCGTTCGCTTCATCGTATTGAAGAGGAAGAAAAGAGCATTTTAGCCGTTTTCGTGTCGTTTCGCAAGAGGCGGGTCGGAGAGAAGCGCTGGGGGATGCGGTTTTTCAGGCGCGGACGGCTCGTGGCGGAGAGCGTGAGGGAGGAAGGTTCGGGAAACATTTCGTTTTTTCAGAAAAAAAAAGAGGCGGCATGCCGAAGTTGTTCCGGTACGCCGCCGCAGTGCCGGGCCGTGGGACGGCCCGGTTTCGAGGGGTTACTTTGGTTACTTTTCTTTTGCGGCGTCGAAGTCGTAGCGCAGCACGGGGGTGCGGGCCGCGCGCACTTCGTCGGGCCTGCCTATGGGGCAGCGGTGCGGCGCGGCGTGCAGGTAGGCCGGGTCGCTTTGTGCCTTGTCGAGAATGGCAAGAAGCGCGTCGGC
>JAXUUT010000093.1:0-44263 GCA_037230945.1 bacterium | reverse complement strand
ATAACTATAAGTTTTCGGGAACCCCCAGCCTAGCTGGGGGTTTTCTTTTAACCAAGAAGGCGCGCCTTCGACGTCCTGAAGGCGCGCCGCTGAACCCCTGCATCCTAGAGCTGGGCGAACTTGTCCCACAACTCCTTGATTTCCGGAGCGAGTTCCTTCCTTTTGAACACGGCGTTGACCGCAAAGAAGATAAGCGGTGCGCCTATGAGTCCCACCAGGAGCGCAGGAATGCCCGTAGGCTTCTGCAGCCATATGGTCCATACGGGAATGATGATCATGATGCTCACCATCTGCGCCAGCGCCGCCTGTCTGGTGGCATGGGGAATCAGGATGACGCCGATCATGGGCATGAGGAAGGTGAACACCAGAAAACCGAAGGCAAACACGCCTATCCAGAAAATGATGGTGGGCGGCTTGACGGCGAAAAGCAGCGGCAGCAGCACGAAGACGGACGCGCCGACGCGGTTGTAGAACATGGGGTGCCGTTCATAGCGATGCGGGATGGCCAGCTTGAAAATATCCTCGGTAAGCGAGGAGGCGGCCACCACGATGGAGCCGCTCACCGTGGACATGATGGCCGCGAGCACCGCAGCAAGGTATATGCCGCCCATGAGCGGCGAAAGCACCCTGGGAATGAGCAGCGCAATGACCATGTCGGGGTTCTTCACTTCGGAAGGATCAAGCACCATGTGGCTCATCATGCCGGTAGTGGCCAGCGTCCAGGCAAGAATGGCGGAAAAGACCACGCACACGATCATGGCCACGCGGGCGGTGCGCACGTCGCGCATGGAGAATATGGCCACGCTCTGCTGCGGCATGGCTATGCCCACCAGCATGGTGATGGCGAGAATGATGAACAGGTTGGACCAGCTCATTTTTCCGCCGCCCGTGACGTCGAGCAGATTGGGATCTATGGAGGCGAGCGAGGCGTTGAGCTGGGAGAGCAGGTCCCAGGACACGCCGCCGAAGGCCGCCTGAGCCGTGGCCGTAAAGATGGCTATGGAACCGAGCACCATGATGATGCCCTGAATGAAGTCGGTCCACACCGAGGCGAGATAGCCGCCCATGACGCAGTAGATGCCCACGATGACGGCGCCGATGAAAAGACCGTGCAGGTAGTCCAGCCCCAGAATGGCGGAAAAGATTTCCCCCGTGGCCTTGAACTGGGCCACGAGCGAGCCGCCGAGGCCGATAAGTATGGCCACGGCCGCCACGATGCGGATGGCGCGGCTCTCGTAGCGCTTTTCCAGCATCTGCGGAAGCGTGAGCACGTTGAAATGGTCGAAGGCCAGCTTGAGCCGCTGACCGAAGACGCGGAACGAGAAGAAATAGCACAGCGGCGTGCCTATGCCCATGGCGAGCGACGACCAGCCCGCGTTCCAGGCCATGCCCGGACTGCCGACGAGCTTGACGCCGCTCTCCCACGTGGCGGCGAACTTGAATGCCGTGAACCACGGGCCGAAGCCCTTGCCGCCGAGGAAATAGTCTCTGGAATCCCGCACCTTGCGCGAAGCAAGATAGCCTATGAACAGCATGAGACCGAAATAAATGACGAGAATGGCTATCATCATGGCAGGAATCTCCGTCAGTTCCTCTTGTCTTTGCGCGAGGGGTTCCTGCCCTGGAGGCACCACCAGATGCCGTAACCTATGACGAACACGAACTGGACTACAAAGACCCCGATGTAAAGAAGAAACGTTGAGGTGGGCATATTGGCTATCATATGTTTTCTCCCGTCGCTTTCCGGCGCGATGAAGTTCTGGGGCCGTCCCCGCGGGGGCGGCCCCGCCGCGTCAGATCTTCCACGGCAGAATGGGCCGGCGTTCTCTGTCGGCGGAAACGGCTATGGCTCCGGCCGGGCAATATTTTTCGCACAAAAAGCAGGACTGACAGTCCTGAAGATAGGTGATGACCGGACGCTTTTCCTCATCCGGACGCAGCACGTCCTGCGGGCAGTAGGTGATGCAGCGGCCGCAGCGGATGCACTTGTCGTAATCTATGTGACGGATGCCCATTATATCTTCTCCCCAAGTTTTCTGGCCGCGGCGATGGAGGCGTGCAGTTCCCGCTTGTGTTCGGGACGAAGCGGATAGCGGTCGATGGGTATGTCCTTCGTGCGGAGCGCAAGTTCTCCGTCCTTCTGCTCCACGAGAATCCACTTCAGCCAGTTTTCGTTGTCGATTTCAGGATAGTCGAGACGCAGGTGCGAGCCGCGGCTTTCCTTGCGGCACAGAGCGGCGGTGAGCATGACTTCCGCGCTCAGCACCATGTTTCTGGCCTCGAGCGCAAAGCGCAGGCCGTGCGCATCCAGAGCGCGCAGACGCGGAACGTCGTATTTCTTGAGCTCCTGAATGCGCCTGAGCGCGGCGAGCATCTTTTCTTCCGTGCGCAGAATGTAGACGTCGTAGGGGAAGAGCGCTTCCTGAACGGCAATGACCACGTGCGAGGGGTCCACCCCCTGCGGATGGTTGAGCGGCTCGGAGAGCTTCTTCACCACCTCGTCGATCTCCTTCTCGTCGAGTTCCACGTCGCCCACGGTGCGGGCATATTTCGCACTGGCTTCGCCCACGACGGCGCCGGTGGTGGAGGCGGCCGGCATGGCGTAGGCGCAGAATCCCTCCACGCCCGAGGTCGGACCGTAGGCGGCGTCGCCTGCGGCATACAGCCCTTCCAGCGTGGTACGGCCGTCAAGATCAATATACAATCCGCCGCCGAAGCCCACGTTGCCGATGAGCGCCGACACCCAGCTGAGCTTTCCCTTGATGACCTTGCGGTTCTTGTCCACATAGCCCGCCTGCTCGTAGGAACGATACATGAGCGGCAGCGTGCGCTCGAAAAGTTCCCAGTCCCTGGGCGTATAGGAGGAATAGTCGAAATACAGAGGACCGCGGCCGAAGTGCACCTCAAGAGCCATGGATGCCGAAATGCGCCACAGATTGCCGTGAGAGGCGTATTCCGGATCGTACTTGGCGGTGAAGTCCTCGCCGAGGGCGTTGACGAACTTGGCGCCGAGCCCCTGCGACACGTTCATGCCGTGCGTGGCGAAGTTGCCGTGAGTGAGCTGATGGCAGTTGAATTCATAGTTGGCAAGGGCCGCACCGGCCTCAAGACCCATGATGTGCGCGTCGCCCGTTTCCATGTGAAGGTCGGCATAATGGGACTTGTAGGCCTGCGCGCCGGTGGTAAGCACAACGGCCTTCGCCTTGACCACATACATTTCTCCCGTCACGCCGTGGAAGCCCACCACGCCGCGAATGACCCCGGGGTTGCCCTTCTCATGAAGCAGCGCGTCCACCATGACGCGGTCCACGATGTGCACGCCCTTGTCCTTGCAGACCCTGCGCATGACTTCCATGAACTGCGGACCGTGGAACATGAGCGTCTTGATGGGGCGCTTGTCCGAAGAGCCCTGCCCTTCAATGCGGTTGTAGCTGCCGTCCTCGTTCTTTTCAAACACCACGCCCCAGCTCTCGAGCTCCTTCACCCGGTCGCCGATGGTGTCGAAATGCTTTTTCAGCCAGTCCTGATCATTGATGAAAAAGCCTTCTTCCACGGCCTTTCCGTACCACAGGTCAAGCGAGTCCTCTTCCTTGAGGTAGGCCTTGAACGAACCGGCGCCGAAGGTGCCGCAGCCGCTTTTGCCGACATATCCCTTGTCAAGCAGGATGACGTCGGCCCCGTTTTCCGCCGCCTTGACGGCCGCAAACGTTCCGGCCGGGCCGCCGCCTGCGACCACAACATCGCATTGCAGAGTTTTCATGCATTTCTCCTGGTAGGCAAAGAAAGTGCTTCCGCTCCAAACCATACGAAAACAAACACTTTCATGACTTTCTCATGCAGAGTACATGACGCGGCCGCCAGGCTCAACCATAATTTTTGTCAGCTCTGCCTTCACAATGTGCCGAAAAATGTCCCAAAGACAGCCCATTTTTGAAAAATGTCAGGGCCGGCGTGCCTCAAATGCAGGCAATCAGCACGAAAATCCCGTCTTTCGCCCCATGGAGGGGACGGCTCTGGAACATATTCATACCGACCGTCACGACAACTTCCCTGCTCCCGCCGCATCGTCACTCTCCCGGGAAATGCCATACCTCCGCATTTTGGCATAGAGCGCCGAACGACTGATCTTCAGGATCGACAGCGCGCCATGCGCGCCGTCTATGCGCCAGTTGGTCTTTCTGAGCGCAGCAACAAGGCATCGCCTCTCCGCCTCTTCCAGAGAAAGCGCTTCCTGCGAAGGGCATTCCGATGCAAAAGACACGGCTTCGACGCCCTGTCCGGAGCGGGACGTCTGTTCCTCAAATCCTTCCTGGAAGGTCAATGTCCGGCCTCCGCTGAGGATGACGGACTGTTCGATGACATTGCGCAGCTCGCGAATATTGCCGGGCCAGGGCCACTGCTCCAGCCGCCGGCAGCAGGCTTTCGAAAAGTCCCGCACGACCTCGCGTCCGTGACGATGGGCAAAATGGCGCAGGTAGTATCTCGCCAGCGGAAGGATGTCTTCACGGCGCTCGCGAAGAGGCGGGATCTTCAGACAGATGACGGCAATGCGGTAGTAAAGATCCGCGCGGAACAGCCCCTTGCGCACGGCCTCTCCCAGATTCCGGTTCGAAGCCGCCACGAGCCGGAAGTTGATGCTTATGGGACGGGTTCCCCCCACGCGCAGAAAGTTTCTCTCCTGCAGGACGCGGAGCAGCTTGGCCTGCACTCTGGGACTCGCCTCCGTGATTTCATCAAGAAAGAGCGTCCCGTTTTCGGCCAGTTCCACCAGACCTATCTTGCTGTTCATGGCGCCGGTGAAGGCGCCCTTCTCATGGCCGAAAAATTCGCTTTCAAAAAGCTCGTCCTGCAGGCTCGCCATGTTGATGGTGACAAGACGGCCGCTTCTGCCGCTGCGCTCATGAATGCGCCTTGCCAGCATTTCCTTGCCCACGCCGGACTCTCCGTTGAGCAGCACCGCGGCATCCGTGCCGGCGGCGTTGTCCACCTCCGCAAGAAAATTCTGCATTCTTGGGGAAACGCATATCATTTCCCTCATGTCTTCGCCGGAAGAGACGGCATTCTGCCTTTTGCGGTCCATTTCCAGCGTCAGCATGCACGGCCAGGTAAGCACGCGGCTTATGTCGCGCAGAAGCGTTTCATCGAGAAGCACGCGCAGTTTCTCGGGAACGCTGCCCGCAAGGCAGAGCACGTACATGCCGTACGGACGACAGTCGAGCGGCAGCCCTATGAACATGCCGCGGCTCTCGCCCCGCACGGCCAGGCTGTCCAGCATGACGGGCTCTCCTTCCGCCACGAGCTCCGCGATCTCCTCCATGGACGCGGGCACGGGAAAGCTCCCGTCCGCTTCTGCCGTGCGCTCCATGAGTCTGAGCGGGGCGGAAGGCTGGGAGCGATGATAGAGCCACCCTTCCGACGCGCCGAGCAGCCTGCCCGACTCCGTAAGCAGAATGCGGGCGAACTCCTCGAACGACAGCCCGGATCTGCGGGGCGCGAACGTATCGCGGAACTCCTCCACCAGCGAACGGGCGGAAAAGCTTCCTTCTTCCGGCACGACCGCGCAGGAAGGCACGAAGCGAAGCAGTCTTTCCGGCCACAAGAACTTCAGATACGGATAGGAACGCCACGCCTCGTGCACGAGGAGTTCCGCTTCCGCCCTGTGTTCTTCCAGCAGCAGAGAGGCCAGGAACAGACGGGACTGATCCGCGCCCATCGTGTTGTGGACGGCGTCCAGCACGGCAATGCTCTGCCGGTAAAACCGCACGGCTTCCGATCGGTTTCCGCCTCGTTCAAGCATACGGCCCTGCACGCGAAGCGCCACGCCGCGCAGCACTCTGTTCGGCCCGGCGAGGCAGCGGGCAAGCTCATCCTCAAAACGGTAGCATGGAAGCGGCGGCATTCCCTTTTCATGCAGCAAGGCAAGCAGTTCCAGAAAAATGCCGTTGAGATACACGGGCCGCTGATATCCCTCGGCCTCAGCCCTCGCGAGGGCCGGACGAAGCACCTTGTACGCCGCCGTAAGATGGCCCGAAAACATATGATAGAAGGCCAGGTGCCGCAGCGTGGTCACCGAACTTGCCACGTCCGTTTTCCTCGTCATGCCGGTAAGCGCCATGTCGAGCTGCTCGAGGGCCTGCTCGCTCTTTCCCATGCGCAGGTACACGAAGGCAAGCTGACTGCGAAGATTGCGCGAAAGCGAGGAATCGCTGCTCACGTCCGCCTGACGCAGCCTGGTAAGCAGAAGTCTGGCCGCGAGATCGAAATCCCCCCTGTTGGCGGCTGCAAAGCTCCAGTGTCTGGCATAGAACATTTCAAAGTAGCGACGCCGCTGAATCCGCATCTGACGACTGGCCCTGGAAAAAAAGCTCATGGCCTGCTCGTAGTCGCCCTCAAGAAAGGCAAAAAGGCCCAGATACGGCACCGCCTTTTCCACAAGAACCGGGTCCTTCAGCGTGTCGAACACCTTCCTGCCCCGGATCATGAAGGCATGAAAACGAGGACTGTTGTGCTCGGGAATGTTGCAGACGTTGAGGGAACCTATGAGCAGATCGACCAGCGCCGTTTCCCCCTCGTCTCCGAGCTCGAGGGCCCTGTCCCGGACCTGAAAGAAAAACTGGGGAAGCTCCGGAATGAAGACGCCCGAACAGACGATGAACAGATGAAGCTCGCGGCACAGCGCCAGAAAGCGCTTCACCTCACGCGGATGCTCCGGACAGAGACGACGCATTCTTTCCAGGGCGAACATGAGCATGGCGCGCACGTCATCCGCGGCAAGCGCCTGAATGCGCTCCTCGCCGAGCTTCAGAAACGTTTCCAGGGCGTCCAGCTCCATGCCGTGCGCCATGTCGAGCAGAAACGTTTCCAGAGGCGTATCGCCGGAAAGCTCTTTCAGTTCCGCCACGGCGTCTTCGTGACGGGCAAGCAGCTCGTCAAGCGCGAAAGGTTCTTCCCCCGTCTCCTTTCTGAAGGAAGAGGACCATTGCTGCAGCGGACAGCCCGAAAGGCTCTCCAGAAGTTCCCTGCGGAAGTTTACGCCGAAAAGCACCCTCACAAATGCCGCCACGGCCTCGCTTCTTGTCCATGCCGCTGCCTGTTTCATGTGCGTCTCCCGGACAGTTCCTGTTTCCGGCGGATTTTTCCGTCGTTCTTCCAGAGAATAACTGTATTTTTTCCGCACAGCAATAAACGTTTTTGTCTTTTTTAAAGACAAATCTCTTCTGTTTTTTACTGCTCAAAAAACAAAATAATAAAAATAAAACAATATATTATACAAGCGGCACGCTTCTTGCAACAGACAGGGCAACCATTTCAACGCGATTCTCTCATTCCGTCATTGCCATACGCAAGGAGCTTCCATGATTCAAAGCATCGATCCCGCAGCCTGTACCGGATGCGGCACCTGCACAAAAACCTGTCCGCTCGACGTTTTCCGTCTCGTCACGCAGCAGGAGGAAATGTCCCCCTGCATGGCGGCCTGTCCCGCCGGCGTGGACATCCGCCGAAACAACTATCTCATCCAGCAGGGACGTCTGGACGAGGCCGCAGAAAACTTTCTGAACTACAACCCCTTCCCCGGCATCACGGGACGCGTCTGCTTCCATCCCTGCGAGTCGAAGTGCTCACGCGCCAAGGTTGACGAGGCCGTCAACATCAACGCCGTGGAACACGTGCTCGGCAACCGGGTCATGGACATTCCCCAGGAAAAAGTCACCCGGCGGCACATCAACAAAGTTGCCGTGATCGGTTCCGGGCCGGCCGGTCTCGCCTGCGCCTGGTACCTCGCAAGGATGGGCTATCCCGTCACGGTGTTTGAAGCAAAGCCCTTCCCCGGCGGCATGCTGCGCTACGGCATTCCCGCCTACCGCCTGCCCGATGAAATCATCACCGCGCAGGTGGAACGTCTGGAGCAGATGGGCGTGGAATTTCGCTGCAACACCCTTGTGGGCGACGACGCCGACATCAGCATCAAGGATCTGAAAAAACGCGGCTTCAAGGCCATCATGCTCGCCCCGGGAGCGAGCGCGGCCAGGAAGGTGGACATCGAGGGCAGCGAAGCTGAAGGCGTGCACTGGGGCCTCGAATTTCTCGGCGCCTGCCGCGGCGATGAGAAGCCCGAAATTTCCGGCGACGTGGTGGTCATCGGCGGCGGCGACGTGGCCGTGGATGCGGCCATAACGGCAAAGCGCCTCGGAGCCTCCCGCGTGCACATGGCCTGTCTTGAATCCCGCGACGCCATGCCCGCCTATCCTCACAACCAGAAGGATGCCGAAAACGAGGACGTGGAATTTCACTGCGGCTTCGGCCCGGCGCGCATTCTCACGGAGGAAGGACACGTTTCCGGCGTGGAACTTCACGCCTGCACCTCTCTGACGGATGAATCCGGGCGCTTCAATCCGCAGTTCGACACGTCCTCCACGCTGCATCTCGCGGCTTCCCACGTCATTTTCGCCATCGGACAAAAGTCCGAGCTGGACGGCTTTGCCCGTGACGTCACGGTGGAGCGCGGCCGCATCGTCGTAGAAGACGTTACCTTCGCCACTTCCGAGTGGGGCATTTTCGCCGCAGGCGACGCGGCCACAGGACCGGCCTCCGTGGTTGCCGCCATTGCCGGCGGCCGGGAATGCGCCACCTCCATCGACCGCATGCTGAAGGGCGCGGACATGACCGGCGAGAGGGGCAGAAAACGCCCCTGCGTGCCGGACGACAGGCTTCCGGGAGAAGGCATACGTCATGAACCCCGGCATGAACGCACCATCCTTCCCGAGGACCCGGAGCATCCCTTTGCGGAACGCGCAAAGCCCCTGGATATGGAAGCGTGCTTTGCCGAAGCGCTGCGCTGCATGACCTGCGGCAGCAAGTCCCGCATCACCTACACCGACGACTGCATGACCTGTTTCAACTGCGAGCTCAACTGTCCCTCCGGCGCCATATTCGTTCATCCCTTCAAAGAACGCTTCGCCAGAACCCTTGACCAGATTGAAGTCGCCAAGAGCTGAACCCGGAGGACATCATGAAAAAAAAACAGCGGATACGAATACTCGACCGACCTTCTCGTCATAGGCTGCGGCTTCAGCGGCATGTGGGCCGCCATGCGGGCCAAGGACTTTCTTGACGACGTGCTGGTAGTGGACAAGGGGCCCCGCGACTGGGGCGGCCTCGGCGGCCTTTCCGGCGGCGACATGATCGTGAAGCAGCCCGACATGAACCTCGACGACCTGCTCGACGACCTCGTGTACTACTACGACGGACTCGCGGACCAGCGCATTCTGGCGCAGATACTCACCCAGTCCTACGAACGCTTCATGGATTTTGAAAACTGGGGACACAAGTTCGTGCGCAACGACAAGGGAGAGCTGTGCTTCATTCCCCAGCGCGCTCTCGACCACATGCGCTACTATTACTACCATCCCTACGGCATGGGCGGCATTGAAAAGGCCCGTCTGCTCAAGCAGGAATGCGAAAAGCGCGGCGTCCGGCGCCTCGGCCGCACCGTCATCACCGACGTCGTCACCGACGGCGAGCGCGTGACCGGCGCCGTGGGCTTTCATTCTCAGAGCGGCGTTCCGGTGTTCATCCGGGCGCGTGCCGTGCTGCTCGCCACCAACACCGGCGGCTGGAAGCCCTCCTACCACCAGAACACCCCGGCAAGCGAAGGCGTGAGCATTGCCTGGAACGCAGGCTGCGCCATGCGCAACTTCGAGTTCTGGAAGGTATGGAACGTGCCCGTGGACTTCGCCTGGGAAGGCCAGACCGGTCTTCTGCCCAAGGGCGCCCGATTCCTCAACAACAAGGGCGAAGACTTCATGCGCAAGTACTCGCCGAAGTTCGGCGCCAAGGCCGATCCCCATTACAACACCCGCGGCATGGTATGCGAAGTGCGCGCGGGCAACGGCCCCATCGTGTTCGACTGCAGCCAGATGAAGCCCGAAGATGTGGAAACCATGCGTCCGCGCGCCGGATGGATGGGACTCAACGACAAGAAGCTGCGCGCCATGGGCATAGACTTCTTTGCCCAGAAGCTCCAGTGGATGCCGCAGGTGCGCCACACCTACGGCGGCATCGTGGCAAATCTCGACGGCTCCACGGCCGTGAAGGGCCTCTACGCCGCAGGTCTCGCCCGCAACCCCGATCCCGGCGTGTACATGGGCGGCTGGGCCACCTGCATCACCGCCACCACGGGCTATTCCGCAGGCGAGGCCGCCGCACACTTCGTGCAGGGCCACGACGCCGTTCCCTTCGATCACGCGCTGGCGGAAGAAAAGCTGGACGGCCTGCTCAAGTACCTCGGCAGGGACGGCATTGCGCCCAAGGACGTCATCGACGACATGCGCACCGTCATGAGCGCTCCGGACATCGCCCTCATGAAGACCGGTCAGGGGCTCACCCGCGGCCTCGACCGCGTGGCCGAAGTGCGCGAGGAATTCGCTCCCCGCATGGGCGCGCGCGACGCGCACGAGCTCGCCAAGCTCTTCGAGGCGCAGTCCACCATACTTCTCACGGATCTCAGCCTCACCGCGGCTCTCACCCGCAAGGAATCCCGCGCAGGACACTTCCGCGAAGACTACCCCGAACGCGACAATGCACACTGGCTCAAGTGGATAGAGCAGAAGCAGGTGGACGGACGGCGTGAACTGCACACCGTTCCCGTGCCCGTCGACGAGTATCCGGTCAAGCCCTACCGCTACTACATGGACAACTTCAACTGGCCTGATCACCGGCATGCAGGCTAGTTCCGCCCGCAGCGGAACAACACGGCGCGGCCGTCCCCCGGCGGTCGCGCCCCTTTCCTGCACTCCCGCGTGAAAAATATCCCATCTTTTTTCGAGGAAAAAGCATGAGCACTGCCATTGCAACGAAGAAACGCCCCCTCTCCCTCTCCTACTACATTCACACCGTCGTCTGCCTCATCATCATGTTCGGCGTGGGACAGCTTCCGCCCCTCGCTCCGCTCACCCCGCTGGGCATGAACCTTGTGGGCATCTTCCTCGGCGTTCTGTACGGATGGATATTTATCGAAATCGTCTGGCCGAGCCTCGCCGGTCTTCTGGCCATGATGCTCATAGGCGGCATGACGCCCGTAAAGCTGCTCAACAACAGCTTCGGTCACCCCATCGTGCAGATGATGTTCTTCATCTTCGTGTTCTGCGCCACCATCAACTACTACGGCCTTTCCAAGTTCATCTCGCTGTGGTTCATCACGAGAAAGTGCGTGTGCGGAAAGCCCTGGCTTTTCACCTTCACCTTCCTCGCCTCCATGTTCATTCTCGGCGCGCTCACCAGCGCCTCGCCCGCGGCGCTCATAGGCTGGAGCATACTCTACGGCGTGTGCGAGGTATGCGGCTATAAAAGAGGCGACGGCTATCCGACCATGATGGTGTTCGGCATCGTGTTCGCCACGCAGATAGGCCAGTCAATGATTCCCTTCAAGCAGGTCGCGCTCACCGTGTTCAGCGCCTACGAAACCATGTCCGGAAGCGGCATCGACTACGCAAAGTACATGATCATCGCCTGCTTCATCTGCGTGCTCTGCTCGCTGTTCTTCATTCTCATGGGCAAGTACGTGTTCAGGCCCGACATGTCGAAGCTGCGCGATCTCAAGGCCGACGACCTCGACAGCGAAGGCGCGCTCAATCTCAACAACGTGCAGAAGACCATTCTCGTCTTTCTGTTCATGCTGGTGCTTCTGCTGCTCGCGCCGAGCTTTCTGCCCGCCGACTTCTTCCTTACCCGCTTCCTCAAGGCCATAGACAACACCGGCGTCGTCATCCTGCTCGTGACCATCATGGCCTGCATACGCGTGGACGGAAAGCCCCTGCTCAACTTCAAGGTGATGGTCGACTCCGGCGTGACCTGGGGCATCGTTCTTCTTCTCGCCTTCGTGCAGCCGCTCACCATAGGCATGGCCTCGCCGGACAGCGGCATCACCGACTTTCTCATGGGCCTCATCATGCCGCTCTTCGGCGAAAGCTCACCCATGACCTTCGCCCTCATCATCGGCTTCGGCGCCATGCTGCTCACCCAGGTCATGAACAACGGCGCCGTGGGCGTGGTGCTCATGCCCGTCATCTACAGCTTCAGCCAGGCCACCGGCATGGCCCCCGAGATTCCGCTCATCATGGTGGTCATGTGCGTGCACTTCGCCTTCCTCACGCCTGCCGCAAGCGCCAGCGCCGCCCTGCTGCACGGCAACGAGTGGAGCAACACCGCCGTCATATGGAAGACCGCGCCCATCGCCATTATCGGGGCCTACCTCTCCACGGCCATCGTCACCATGCTGCTCGGCCCCGTCCTCTTCTGAGAGGACGCCTGAAAAACACGAAATGCCCTCCCGCATTTCCCCCTTCTCCGGTCTCCTTCCCCTGAGGCCGGAGAAGGGCCGGATACAGGGCGGAACCTTCTTCCGTCCGCCTCCTCAAGACGGAGCGCTCCCGAAAAGCCATGCCCGGGCGCGCTCCGCACGGACCATGATGCGCCCGACCGTCCAAGACGTTTCTGCCCGTCGCATCTGGGTGCAGGCAATGTCGGAGCGCTGAAAAAGGCTGCGCCGGAACGTTTCATGTCCCGTTCCGGCGCAGCCGCGTCTTTTTCCGATGTTCCGAAGATTCTACAGGGCGTCCTTGCCGCACTCGCCCGTGCGTATGCGAATGACGTTGTCCACGGGCAGTATGAATATCTTTCCGTCGCCCACCGATCCGGTACGGGCGTTTTCCAGAATGATCTTTATGGCGGCGTCGACCTTTTCCTCTTCCATGACGATTTCCAGCATCATCTTGGAACGGAAGTCCACCTCCATTCTCTGCGAGCGGTAAATTTCCGTATGCCCGCGCTGGCGGCCGAAGCCCCGTACTTCCATGAGCGTGGCGCCGCCTATGCCTATGGAGCTCAAGGCCTCCTTCACGCGGTCCACGGTTTCCAGTCTCAGAATCACCTGCAACTTTTTAAGGGACTCTTCCTTCTGCATGACAGTATCCTCGTCAGTGTGTAGTTATATCTGGTAGCCGGATTCGGAATGCTCCGAAATGTCGAGACCCGTCACTTCCTTTTCCAGCGGCACGCGCAGCCCCACAAGCTTGTCGGTAAGCTTGAGCAGCGCGAAGCTGACCGGGAAGCAGAAGCCCACGGTGGCGATGACGGACACAAGCTGCACCCAGAGCTGATGGGGATTGCCGTACAGAAGACCGTCCACGCCGTTGACTTCGGCACAGGCGAACACGCCCGTAAGCAGCGCGCCGAGCACGCCGCCCACGCCGTGGATGCCCACCACGTCGAGAGCATCATCATAATTGAAAAGTCTCTTGAGGAAAATGCCGCCGTAGCAGACCGCACCTCCGAGAAGGCCCATGAGCATGGCCGCCCAGGGCTCCACGAAACCGGCCGCGGGAGTGATGACCACAAGGCCGGCCACGGCGCCGGAGGCCGCGCCGAGCACTGTGAAGTGACCGGTATGCCAGCGCTCCACGGCAAGCCAGCCGAGGATGGCGCAGCCCGCGGAAAGATGCGTGGTCACAAGGGCGTTGGCCGCAAGTCCGTTGGCCGCAAGGGCGCTGCCGGCATTGAAGCCGAACCAGCCGAACCACAGAAGACCTGCGCCGAGCACGGTCATGGGAATGTTGTGGGGAAGTCCCGCACGGCGTCCCATGGTGGTGCGCTTGCCGAGCACGATGGCGGCGGCAAGAGCGGCGGAACCGGAGCTCATGTGCACCACGGCGCCGCCGGCAAAGTCAAGCGCGCCCATCTGCATGAGCCAGCCTCCGCCCCATACCCAGTGTGCCATGGGGCAGTACACCACAAGCAGCCAGAGCGTGGAAAAGATAAGCATGGCCTGGAAGTGCATGCGCTCCGCATACGCGCCGGAGATGAGCGCGGGGGTCAGCGCGGCGAACATGCACTGGAAGGCCATGAACGCAAGCGCGGGAATGGAACCGCCCTCAAGGGGCTCCTTGCCCACGCCGAAAAGCATGATGTTCTCAAGGCCGCCGATAAGTCCGTGAATGTCCGGACCGAAAGCCAGCGTGTAGCCCACAAGAGGCCAGAGCAGCGCGCCCACGCCGAGAAGAACAAAACTGTGCATGGTGGTGGAAAGCACGTTGCGGGAAGCCACGAGCCCGCCGTAGAACAGAGCGAGCGCCGGCACCATGAGCATGACCAGCATGGCGCTGACAAGAACAAAACCCGTATCGGCAGCGTTCATTGATAATTCCTCCTTCATCCTGAACGTCAGATTCTGCCTTCTTGTCTGCACATACCGTGCCAATTTCGCAAAAATAATCCAACATGGTGAAATAACGTGACTCTTTTTCGTTTCAGCAAAGCAATTTTCGATACGGAAAAATACCGATATCGTCCGATTTTCTCAGAAAAGCTTCCGTGACTTTAATGTCTTGAAGTAAAAATAATCTGTATTTTCAAGAGGAAAGATGTTTTAATTCTTTTTTGTACCATGCAGGGCAAAGGGACGGCCCCATTTCGTGCTTCATCTTTCTTTCCCGTGCCTCCACGGACTTTTTCCACGTTTCGCGCCCCCGAAAAACGGGCAGCCCGTCTCCGCCGCCCGGCAGAAAAACAAAAAAGGCCTTCTCCCCCGCAAACGAAGAAGAAGGCCGAATGCCGTGCGACCGGTCGCGCACAGGAGCGCAGCACGCTTTTGCCGTGCCGGACAGGGCGACCCATCTTTTGCGGCCCCGGCAGGGGCCGCCTGTGCACGCGTTGAAATTCCGCGCCGCACCGGAACGAAAACGGGCCGCTCCGACGCAGAAAACGGCGCATGGCCGCCCGGAACGATTAATGCATGGAACAGGCTTCGAGAGCCTTGTCGAGAGTGGCGGTATGATCGCGCAGGCGGCCATAGGCAAAAAAGTACCGGTGCAGCGTCCACGCCTCAAGGTCAAGAATGTCGAGCTTTCCCTCGCTTTCATCGCAGAGAAAGGGCCTTATGGCCTCCACCACCTCCGCATCCGGGAAAACCTCGCCTTCGTAGCTTATGCGCAGAAGGTCGCCGGAAAGCTCCACGGCATCGGGAATGTACCAGTCTTCCAGCACGGCGCGCACGGCGCGGAAAGTTTCTTCCGTGGCGGGATTGAGGGCCCCGTAGGCCTTGACGAGAACAGGTCGCATAAAGGCTCCATGCCGGCGCGCCGCCCTGCTCAGGAGCGCACCGACAGAAACGCCGCGCCCGGAAAGCCGGACGCGGCGAAGGTTTCAAAGTTTTTTATCTCAGCGCATGGCGCCCATGATGGACATGGAGGCGTTCTTGAGAACGTCGGCCAGAGTGCTGGAAAGCGTTTCCTCAGCAAGGGCCGCACCGGGGATGCCGGTCTTTTCCTGCTGGGAGGCGAAGCTTCTGGTCACCGTGGCCTGCTTCTGACTGTAAAGACGGGTCTGAATGCGGATGACGGCATCATAGTTGCTCATGCTCTTTTCGGTAAGCCACACGCGTTCCACCACGCCGCCCACGATGTAGTCGGGCTGGCCGGCCTGCGCCTGCGCCATGGAGGTGGCCAGAGATACCTGAGCACCCTGACGGGCCAGCTCGTCGGCAAGCGACTGACTCACCCATTCCGCCACGCTGGAGCTGGGCTGGAAGGGGCTGCCGTCCTTGCGGACGCCGACGTCTATGCGGCCGCGCTGGTCCTCGAAGAGCACCACGGCAACACGGGGAGCCGTGGCCACGGGCAGCGCCGACGCCCCGCCGGGATTATAAAGCAGGCGGACATTATTCTGTGCCAGGCAGCCGGTAAGGGCGGCAAGCATCAGCACCGCGCAGAACAACAGGGAAAGACGACGGAAATGATTCATACCTCAACTCCTGAAAAAGGGATTTCCCACCTTAGCGTTTTTGCAGCCGGGACGCAACGCCGCGAAGGGCTCTAAATCCCCATGCGGGCCTGATACAGGCGCCCTCCGCGAAGCACCTGAAGCAGTATCTGGCGGTTGAGGAAATCGCGGCGGAACGCATCCAGAAATGCCGTGCGCGAATCCGTGGCGCGTCCGGAAACGGCCGTGATGATGTCGCCCTTTTCCAGGCCCAGACGGGCGGCGGGAGAATTGGCCTTCACCTGCGTGACCACGGCGCCGTTTCGTCCGTCCTTCACGGATATGCCCCAGCGGCGCAGTGCCAGCGCCTCGGCCGACTTGTCGTCGAAGTCCGTCGCGGTGAGCGTATACGTCTTTTCCACGCCGTCGCGCCATACCTTGAGCGTTACCGGCGCGTGGGGCTGATGATTACGCATGAGGGAAAGAAACTTGTCCCTGTCGGTGACGGCATTGCCGGACAGCTCCATGATGACGTCGCCGGGACGAAGCCCCGCCTTGTCTGCCGGACCGTTCTCGAACACCTCGGTCACGAGCAGGCCCTCGGCCTCGGGAAGACGCAGATAGCGGGCCGTGCGCGGGTCCACGTTCTGACCGATGAGCGCGAGCCACGGCGTGCTGACGTGCCCCTGATCGAGAATCTCGTCCACCACGCGGCGGGCCTTGCTGATGGGAATGGCGAAGCCTATGCCCTGCGCCTTGTCGTAAATTGCGGTATTGATGCCGATGAGCTCCCCGAGAACGTTGAGCAGCGGCCCTCCGCTGTTGCCGGGATTGATGGCGGCATCGGTCTGAATGAGGTCCGTGAACACGCCGTCCTCGGCTTCAATGGTGCGGTCCAGCGCGGAAACGACGCCCGTGGTCACCGTATGGGAAAAGCCGAAGGGGTTGCCTATGGCGATGACGTTCTCGCCGGGCATGAGGTCGGTGGAATCGCCCATGGCCACGGAAGGAAGATTCTTTGCGCCCTTGAGACGCAGCACGGCAATGTCGAAGTCGGGCTCCGCGCCCACCACGTCGGCGGAAAAGGTGCGGCCGTCAAGGAGCCGTACGGAAATGGCCGAAGCGCCGTTCACCACATGGGCGTTGGTGAGCACGAGGGAACGGCGGCCGTCGATGATGATGCCCGACCCTATGCTCTCGCCGCGCAGATCGCGTCCGGGAATGTTGAAAAAGAAATCGAAGGGCGTGAGCTCGGGCGCAGAACGACGCTCCACCAGCGTGCTTGTGATGTTCACCACCGCCGGGGCCACGGCGCTTACGACGCGCACTGCCGGAGTGACGCGTTCCTGCTGTCTTGCCGTGAACGAAGGCGCGGCCTGAAGCGGGGGAACTCCGACAAGACCAAGCAGAAGAAAGCCAAGAAATATGCTGCGTATCATTTTGATTTTCATGGTAAAATTCCTCCGTTGGGAGGAGTGCCCGCCGTCTTGGGCCGTATGGCGGGTCTTTTTTGCACGACAGGAAAGAGTGCGCCCGAAGCCGTTTTCCGCAAAGCGCACTCTTCCACGTTTGCTTTTCAAAAAAGCCCGTACGGACGCGGACTCTACTTGCGATGATCCGGCCGCCCGGGGGCGTTTCTGCCGGGGGCGGGAGGATTGCTTCCTGGCTTCGGCGCTGCGGGACGCTGCACGGCGGGAGCCTTGGGCGTATTGCCGGGACGGGGCGGCGTCACATGCTTTTCCGGTCTGGGGGCCGGGGCCTTGTTCACGCCGGGACGGGGCGCAGGGTTATGCACGTCGGGCCGAGGCGCGGGCGCAGGCCTGTGCACCTCTGGACGCGGGGCCGGAGGCGCGGGGCGCACGTCATGCCGCACGGGCGCGGGACGATAGTCCGCATAGGCCAGAGAGCCCGGCTGCGGCGGAATGCATCCGGCAAGAAGAAAAAGACAACCGATGGCAACGGGCAGAGCTCTCATGACATACCTCCAGGTTCATGAACATTCCGGCACTCGAATGTCGGAACACGAGGACCGAAGCCCGATCCGCCCCTCTGGAAAAAAGCTTTCAAAGGTGCTTTTCCCTCCTCCCGCCGACGACAAAGAGAGGCTCGGGAGAAAAAAGACCGGTCATCAGGGACAGACCGGGCAAGCATCGCTAGCGAGCGCGGGCCCCCCAGTAGGGATGATAATCCGCAGGCGGCGGTCTGTGGCCGCGGGGCTGATCATACCTCTCCTCGTCATGATGGGGCGGCGGAACGACGCAGCCCGACAAGGCAAATCCCATGCAAAGCAACGCGACAAGAATGAATCGACTCATGACAACTCCTTTTTCTTTCCCATGGCCGCTCACGTCCGCTTGAAGGTCGCCGTGGCCCGAAGGCCGCCTTCCGGTCTGTTTTCCAGCGTCACGTCGCCGCCGTGCATGCGGGCCATGCTGCGCGCGATGGAAAGACCGAGTCCGGTGCCTCCCGTGCTGCGGTTGCGGGAGCGTTCCACCCTGTAAAAGGGCTCAAAAACCTTCTTGAGCTCAGACTCGGCAATGCCGGGTCCGCTGTCGGAAATGATGACGGAAAGCATGTCGTCACCGTCCACCACGTCCACCACCACATGGCCGCCGTAGCGCAGGGCGTTGTCCATGAGGTTGGCCAGACAGCGCTTCATGCTGAGCGGGCGGGCCTTGAGCGGCCGTATGGAAAACATGGCTTCGGGATCCTGCAGCCGCTCTTCCATGCGGATGTCCTGTCCCATGTCCTGCCTGTCTTCCACAAGGCTTTCAATGAGGGACATGACGTCCACCACGGCGACATTCTCGCTCTTGCTGCGCGCAATGTCTATAGTGGTGTCCATGATCTGCTGCAGTTCGCCTATGTCCTTCTGAAGGGGAATGCGCTGACTCTCGTCAAGCTGCTCCACGCGCAGGCGCATTCTCGTAAGCGGCGTGCGCAGATCGTGCGACACGGCGGCAAGGGTGCGCTCCCGCTCGTCCAGAAACTCCCGTATGCTCGTCTGCATGCGGTTGAAGGCCTGGGCGGCCTCGCGCACTTCCGTGGGGCCGGTTTCCGGCAGAGCGGGGGTACGTATGTCGCGGCCGAAGCGGTCGGCGGCGCGGGCCAGCCTGCGCAGAGGCTTCACGCACAGGTAGAAGGCCAGAAGGCTGATGGCCACAAAGAACATTTCTATGGCCATGATGCTGGTAAACGGGAAATAGGGCATGGGGGGATAGCCGGGCGCGGAATCCTCGATGACCACCCAGGTGCCGTCGTGCAGGGGCACCACGGCCGTGGCCTGATACACGGAAGGGCCGCGGGTCTTCTTGTCCTTGGTGAAGTACTGGCACACGGACTGGCCGAAGGATTCCATGGGGCTCGGAAGATTCAGCTCGCGAATGGCCAGAACGCCGCGACGGGGCACATCTTCGTTGCTCATGAGGCTTTTCGCGCTTCCGTGGCCCGCTCCGTGCATTCCCCGTCCGTGCCCTGCGGGCATGTCGCCGTAAAGACGCGCGAGGGAAACGTTCAGCATGTATTCCATGAGCTCCGACATTTCCTTCAGATCCTCATGCACGGACACGGAAGGCCGCGTGGACATGAAGCGCACGAAAAAGCCCCGGCTGTTGAGCTGCTCGCGCAGCACAAAACGGATTTCCGGGGAGGTGGCGTCGAGCAGCACGGCCACTTCCGCCATGCGGCGGGCTCTGTCGCCCATGAGCGCACGCATGAAGTAGAAATGCCGGGATTCTCCCGCATAAATGGTGGTGAGCAGGAGCAGCGCAAAAAAGCCGGCCGAAAAAATGAGTATGAGCCTGGCCAGAAGGGAGTCCGGCGACAGGCGCGAGGCAAGACGCCTCAGACGGCAGAGCACGCCGCGCTTTTCCCCGGACCGGCTCCGGCTTTCCGCAACGTCCATGACTACTCCGCCGTGATGGAGCTGGTGAACACGTAGCCGTCACCGCGCACCGTCTTTATGAGCTTGTTCTCGCGTCCCTTGTCGCCGTCGCCGGTGTCGCGCAGGCGCGCACGCAGACGGCAAACCTGCACGTCCAGGCTGCGGTCGAAGGGGCTGCGGTCGGTTTCCTGCCCCTGCAGTTCGTCCTGAATGAAGTCGCGGCTCAGGACCTTTTGCGGATGCTCGAGAAAAATGGTGAGAAGACGGTATTCCGCTCCGCTCAGATTCACGACCATGCCGCCGGGAGCAATGAGATGACGGGCCGAGATGTCCAGCGTCCAGCCGCTGAAGTGATAGGCCTTTTCCGGACGTCCGGCTTCGGGGGACGTGTCCGTCGTCCGGCCGGAGCGACGAAGCACGGCGCGGATTCTGGCCAGCAGCTCGCGGGGCTGGAAGGGCTTGACCACATAGTCGTCCGCCCCGAGCTCCAGTCCCACCACGCGGTCGGCGGTGTCGCCGAGGGCCGTGAGAAAGATGACGGGCACGGAGGCGAGGCTTTCCGCAGCGCGCAGACGGCGGCACAGCGACAGTCCGTCCTCGCCCGGCATCATGATGTCGAGCACGATAAGGTCGGGCACTTCGTTTTCCAGACTCTCGAACATGGCCTTGCCGCCGTCGGCCACGCGGACGGTGAATCCGTGCTGACGAAGATAGTCGGCCATGAGGTCGCGGATATCCTGATCGTCGTCGACGACAAGAAGGGAGAGCGAGGGCTTTTGAGCGGTATCGATATCGGGCATGGCAGATTCCTCCAGAACAGTCTGAAAAGACTATAGCCGGGAGTGAGGTTAATCGCACCCTTTTTCCTGTTACAATATGTTTCAGGAAGCTTGCTCCGTCTTGCCCCGCAAGGGAACCGGACCGCGCCGGACAGACCGCAAAAGGAAGGAACCGGAGCGCGACGCTACAGCAGACGGAGCTTTTTTTCCACTTCGTCGATGATGTAGCGGGGCGTGGAGGCGCCTGCCGTGAGTCCCACGGTACGCACGCCCGCAAAGTCCGCGCCGTCGATCTCGTCGGCCGTTTCCACGAGCACCGTGGGCACGCCGCGCATGCGCGCAAGTTCCGCCAGTCTCTTCGTGTTGCCGCTGGACTTGCCTCCGGCCACCACCATGGCCTGCACGCGGGCCGCAATTTCCCCGGCTTCCTCCTGCCTCTCGCGCGTGGCGTCGCAAATGGTGTCGAGCACGGTAAGGGAGTCGCCGAATCTCGCGGCAAGACGCCGGTGCATCTCGTCGAAAATAAGGCGGTCCTGCGTGGTCTGGGCGGCAAGCACCAGCGGGCGTCCCGTCAGCTCCTCACCGGCGATGAGTTCCTCAAGGTCGGCGATGGAGGAAAAAATACGGCTTTCGCCCGCCGCGTAGGAAATGAGCCCCCGCACCTCGGGATGCGACTCCTCGCCGTAGAGCAGAAGCTCGCGTCCCTGGGACGTGGCCTCGGCAATGGCAAGCTGGGCGTTCTTCACGCGGGGACAGGTGGCGTCCTCCACCCCGGCGCAGCGTTCGCGAAGCCGCGCTTCCACGTCGCGGGGAATGCCGTGGGCGCGTATGAGCACGGCCATGTCGCCCTCGGCCTCCTCCACGGAGTGAAGACAGCGCACGCCCTTGCGGGCGTAGTCCTCAAGCACCTGCGGATTGTGGATGATCTCGCCGAGCGTGGCCACCTTCTCTCCGGAACGCGCGGCCACGATGGTGTCGAGCTTGTGAAGGGCAAGGGCCACGCCCATGCAGAAACCGGCGTGGCTGGCACGAATGACATTCATGAGGAATCCTCCGTCAGGACCTGGGGGTGCGACGCAGACGACGCAGGAAGGGAGAGGTCACGAGTCGAAAATAATCGCGATGGAAGAACCAGGCGATGACGAGCCACGAGGCCAGAAAAAGCAGACCGCCCACGGCAAGCACGATGAACTGCTGCAGCAGCGGATGCCAGCCCGCCATGAGACGGAAGCCGTCGTGCATGACGGCAAGGGTGAGTCCGCAGCCGGGCATGGAAATGAGCGCGCTGCGCCATGCCGTGCCCCAGACGCCCGCAAAGGCGCCGGAAGCCCAGCGGCGGCAGGCCACGACCATGAGTGCCAGCGCATAGAGCGCGATGGACACCGTGGTGACCACGGCCACGCCTCGCGCGCCCATGAGCGGAATGAACACGAAATAGGCGGGCACGGCAAGAAGCGTGACCACCGTGCCCACGACGGCAGGCGTCACGGTGTCTTCCATGGCGTAGAAGGCCCGGCCCGTCACCTGCTGCAGAAGCCAGAACGGCACGGCCACAAGCATGATCTGCAGAAGGGGCGCGGCTCCCAGCGTATGGGAGACGGAAAAGCTGCCGCCTTCAAAGATGAATCCCACGATCGGCCCGGAGGCGGTGATCATCCAGGCCGCCACGGGCACGGCCACGATCATGCTGCTCGTCATGGTGCGGCGCAGCGTCGAGCGGAACTCGTCCATGTCGCCCCTGGCGGCCAGCGAGGCCAGGAAGGGGAAGGACGCCACGCCGGCGGCCTGCGCCACCACGCCCACGGGCACCATCATGATGCGCCTTGCGTAGTTGAGCAGGCTCACTGCGCCGTCGCCGGCCATGCTGCCGAAAATGCGGACGAACTGCTCGTCGAGCACCACCACGGACTGGCCGATCATGAGCGGCAGGGCAAGGAGCAGGAACTTTTTCATGAGCGGGTGCGAAAGATGGAAGGACAGACGAAGGCCGCCTTCCCGCACCGCGATGAGGGGAAGCACGAACGCGCCGATCGCCGCGCCGAAAAGCACGCCCCAGCAGAAGCCTTCCATGCCGTCGGCAAGGCCGAGCCACGGCAGCCCCACGCCGAAGAGCAGAATGCAGCCGTTGTAGACGAGCGGCATGAGCGCAGGCACCGTAAACTGATGCCGGATGTAGAGAATGGCGGAAAGACAGGCGCCGGGCAGAAAGAACACCTGAGCCGGAAGCACGATGCGCAGAAATTCGGCCAGCCGTCCGCACTGCTCGGGAGTAAAGCCGGGAGCCACCAGCGGCGCGAGCTTCGACGCGGCCGCAAAGGCCAGCACCGACAAGACTCCTATGGAGAGCGTGGCCCAGGAAAACACCGTGCCGAAAAGTCTCCAGCCGTCGGCCTCGTCCTCTTCAAAGCGCCGGGAAAGCAGCGGAATGAGCGTGATGGAAATGTATCCGCCAGCCAGAAGATAGTTCAAAAAATCCGGCACCACAAAGGCTGCGAAATAAATGTCGGTCTCTCCCCCGGCTCCGAACTGCCAGGAGATGATCTTGTCGCGGAAGAGACCCATGAAGCGTGAAACCAGAACGCTGAACGCCATGATGAGGGCGGCCGCCCCCATTTTCTGCCGTGAAGTAAGTGCCATACTCACACCGGAAGGCCCGCAGAGCGGGAAGCAGACAGAATCCTTACGCTTTCCGGCGGGATGACCACATATTCCCGGCTGAGAGGACGCCACGGATCCGTCAGTTTCGCATAGGGCAGGCAGTAAAGCGCGCCCGCCTCCAGGCTGCAGTCCATAAAGTGCAGCCCCTCCATATCCATATAATGTCCCACCGTCCAGTGATCCACGTAGGGCTTCTCCGACGGCGGAGCGATGCGCAGAAAACGAAACACGGAAACAAGCGGCATGGGCGGCCTCGCGCAGGAACGAAGCGCTTCCCATACTTCATTGCAGGGCGTGTCCGGCTTAAAGGGTGCCTTCACGCAAAGACCGGGAAACTCATGCCGTCTGACGTCGTCGAGCATGTAGTCCACGAGCGCCACATAGTCCGTCCTGTGCTCGAGAATGCGCGAAAACGCTTCGGCATCCGCGGACTGCGCGAGCAGAACGCGGTTGAATATGCGCCTCGCCTGAAGCGGTCCGATGCTGAAGAGCACCTGAAGCGCGTTGAGCACTGCGTACATGGCGCAGAAATTGTCGATTTTCCCCTGATAGAACGACTGCATGAAAACTCCCGGACAGGCTCGTGAAGCAGGAGGACCCGCCGGCCGGGCCAGGAATCATCCTTCTGTTTCCCCTTTCTTAAGGGCATAACGTTACGGTGTTATCGAGTCAAGAAGCTGGACAGTCCGCAACTCCCCGTGTATAGTGTCGGAGTGAAAGGCATATTACCATAGCTTGATATAAAGATATGCCCTTTCCCGGATGCCTTACGCTCACGGCGTCCGGTTCCTGCCGCATCCCTCCGAGCGCCCGTGAACTTCAAGGAGAGACCATGATCCCCTCTAAAGGCAAATACCTCTTCACCTCCGAATCCGTGACCGAAGGCCATCCCGACAAGGTCGCCGACCAGATTTCCGACGCCGTGCTCGACGCCCTCATTCAGCAGGACCCCGACTCCCACGTCGCCTGTGAAACGCTGGTGACCACGGGCATGGCCATCGTTGCCGGCGAAATCACCACCAAGGGCTACGCCGATCTTCCCACCATCGTGCGCCGCACCATCCGCGACATCGGCTATGTCGGTTCCGACATGGGCTTCGACGCGCAGACCTGCGCCGTGCTCTCCTCCATCGACAAGCAGTCGCCCGACATCGCGCAGGGCGTCAACCGCGCCAATCCCGAAGATCAGGGTGCAGGCGACCAGGGCATGATGTTCGGCTTTGCCTCCAACGAGACCGACACGCTCATGCCCGCCCCCATCTACTGGGCGCATCAGCTTTCTCTGCAGCTTTCCCGCGTGCGCAAGAACGGCATCGTCGACTTCTTCCGTCCCGACGGCAAGACTCAGGTTTCCTTTGAATACGTCGACGGCAAGCCCGTGCGCATCAACAACGTGGTGGTGTCCACCCAGCATTCGCCCAAGGTGAGCCACGACGACATCGTGGAAGCCGTGAAGAAGGAAGTCATTCGTCCCATCCTCGAACCTACCGGATACTTCGACGAAAAGGACTGCGAAATCTTCATCAACACCACGGGCCGCTTCGTCATCGGCGGTCCCATGGGCGACTGCGGTCTCACCGGCCGCAAGATCATTCAGGACACCTACGGTGGCATGGGCAACCACGGCGGCGGCGCGTTCTCTGGAAAGGATCCTTCCAAGGTGGACCGTTCCGGCGCGTACATGGCCCGCTACGTGGCCAAGAACATGGTGGCGGCCGGTCTTGCCGAGCGCTGCGAAGTGCAGCTTGCCTACTGCATCGGCGTGGCCGAGCCCGTTTCCGTGCTGGTGCACACCTTCGACACCGGCAAGCTCCCTGACGAGCAGCTCACGAAGATCGTGCGCGAAGTGTTCGACCTGCGTCCCTACTTCATCTGCAAGCGCCTCGATCTGAAGCGTCCCATCTACAGCAAGACGTCCTGCTACGGTCACTTCGGCCGCGAGCTTCCCGACTTCACCTGGGAAAAGCGCGACGCCGTCAATGATCTTCTGACCGCCGCCAAGCTGTAATTTTCCCCAAAGACGAAACGCGGAGGAAGAACGACTGTTCTTCCTCCGCGTTTTTGTTTAACCGCATTTCCGGCAGCGATGACTTCTCAGCGCCGTCCGCTCGAAAACGAAACTCTCGCCATGCCGCTCCGGTCCCCCTGAAAAACGGAAGCCCCGAAACGGCCCGAAAGGCGCCGCCCCGCTACCTGAGCACGCGAGGTCCTGTGAAGGGCACGTGGGAACCTGTGACCAGCCATCCTTCCTTGCGGGCGCGGTTCAGCATGTCCTCGCGCACGCGGGCCGCGGCGGCCGGGTCCATGTCGAAGCTTGCGGACACGGCGGGATGAGCTGCCTGCACGTCGAAGGCGTGAAGAAGATCGCTCCAGAACACGAAGGTCCGGCCTTCGGCCGACACCATGATGCCCACATGACCGGGAGTATGCCCGGCCTCATCCACGGACAGCACGCCGGGAAGTGCCGCACACACGTTTTCCCCGGCTTCAAAGGTACCCATGCGGCCCTTGTAGGCGGCGGCGATGTTCGCCACGTTGTCGAATATCCTGAGCGCGCCGCCGGAAGCCGCCTTCCGGTTCTCCTCGCTGGTCCAGTACGAAAGCTCCCGCTCCGGGAACAGCACCACGGCCGAGGGGAATGCCGGCTTTCCGTCCTTCACGAGGCCGCCCACATGATCGCCGTGAGCATGGGTGATGATGACGTGCGTCACGTCGCCCCTGCCTAAACCGGCCCCGCGAAGCGCCTCGTCCATCTGCCCGTCCGTCCAGTCGTAGCCCGTGTCCACCAGCGCCACGGCTCCGGAAACGCGGATGAGCAGCACGTTGAGCACGTTGTGAACCGCGCCGTCGGGATAGGCGGAGGCCACGGCCTTCTTCTGCTCTTCCGTGGACGGCATCAGAATGGAAGAATTCAGATCTTTCTGCACAAGGGACATGACCCTCAGGTTCACGTCTCCCACGGAAAACTCATTGAACGGCATTTCTCCGGCCTTCGCGGACAGAAAACCTGTGGTCATCATCATGCACACTCCCAGAAGTTGAACGACTGCCTTCCACATAACAACCTCCCATAAGCAGGATATTCCCCGATGCCGTCACCGGTTCGCTCTCGTTGTCATGCCTTCGGCCCGGCGCCTGCGGTATGCTGCCGCAGGAAAAAGCGTCGTTTGCGTGCCCCGGACATCCGGTCATCCGCATACGCCGTGACTCGGTTTCTCCGAGCTGCGCCTTTCCCTCGTGCATGCCGAAGTCCCGGACTTTTTCTCAGAATACGACAATCCCTCCTTGTCTGCCAGCCTTTCTCCCGGGCCTTTGCCGGGCGGCACCGGCCGGAGCGAAAAAGGCCCGCATCGCAGGGACACGGGCCTTTCGGATTTCTTGCAGCACAAAGGCGCAGAGGCAGCGTCAGATTTCCAGTTCCCTGAGCCTTGCCTCTATTTCGTCGGCACGCTCAAGAAGGGCGAGCTGCTCTTCCTCCACCCTGGGAAGACGGGCGACGCTGGCGTTGAACGCTTCGGGATCGCGGCTGAACAGATCGGGGTCGGCCAGCTTCTCTTCCAGTTCCTTCTGTTCCTTTTCCAGCGCGTCGAGTCTTGCGGGCATCTCTTCCCGCTCCTTGATGAGCGCTTCCTGTTCGCGCTGTTCCTTGTAGGAAAGACGGCGCTTCTTCGGAGCATTTTCCTTCCAGCTCTCCTTCGAGGAAGCCGCCTTCTTCTCCTCCGGCTTCTGACGCTGCCGAAGCCAGTCGGTATAGCCGCCCACATATTCGCGCACCTTCCCGTCGCCCTCAAGAGCAATGGTTCCGGTCACAAGCTCATCGAGAAAGGCGCGGTCATGGCTCACCACGATGACCGTGCCCTTGTAGGAGGCGAGCATTTCTTCCAGAAGCTCGAGCGTTTCGGCGTCGAGGTCGTTGGTGGGTTCGTCGAGCACGAGCAGGTTGGAAGGCCGGGTAAAGAGCTTTGCCAGCAGAAGTCTGTTGCGCTCGCCGCCGGAAAGAAGCCCCACCGGAGTTCTCAGGCGGCTGGAATCAAAGAGAAAGTCCTGAAGATAGCCGGCAACGTGACGCGGCTCGCCGTTGATGGTCACGCGGTCGTTCCCCTCGGCCACGTTGTCCATCACGCTCTTCTCGTCGTCCAGCGAGTCCCTGAGCTGGTCGAAATAGGCGATCTCCAGTCCCGTGCCGAGGCGCACCGTGCCGGAGGTGGGCGCAAGCTCGCCCAGAAGCACGCGCAGAAACGTGGTCTTGCCCGCGCCGTTGTCGCCTATGAGACCTATCTTCTCGCCGCGCTGAATGATGACGTTCGCGTCTTCAAACACCTTGTAGCCGTCCGGCCAGGTGAAGGAAACGTTCTTCATTTCCGCCACCAGCCTGCCCGACTTTTCCGCCTCCTGCACGTTGAGCGTGGCCGTGCCCGTCCGTTCCCGTCTTGCGGCGCGCTCCTCGCGCATCTTCATGAGCTCGCGCACTCGGCCCATGTTGCGGGTGCGGCGGGCCTTGATGCCCTGCCGTATCCACGCCTCCTCCTGGGCGAGCTTCTTGTCGAACACGGCATTCTGCATGTCTTCGGCGTGCAGGCGCTCCTCGCGCCGTTCAAGGTAGGCGTCGAAGCCGCAGTCGTAGCTGTATATCTTCGCCCGGTCCAGCTCCGCCATGCGCGTGGCGAGCCTCCGCACGAAGGCGCGGTCGTGGCTGATGAACACCAGCGTGCGCGACTGCCTTGCCAGATACTCTTCCAGCCAGCTTATGGTGCTGATGTCCAGATGGTTGGTGGGCTCGTCGAGAAGCAGCACGTCCGAGGCGATGAGGGCGCGGGCGAGCGCCACGCGGCGGCGCGTGCCGCCGGAAAGCGTGGAGAAGTCCGCCTCCGGGTCGAGGGCCAGACTGTTGATGACGCCGAGCACCTCGCCGTGCCGCTCCCACACCTCGCCGTGCTCCATGACGACATCTGCCTCCTTCGCAAGGTCCGGCGGCAGAAGGTCGCGCCTGTCGGAGGCGATGAGATGGGCCGCGGCCAGAAGATGCCCTTCCTTTCCGAGCGCATCGGCCGTCACGCTGAACACCGAACCTTTCCAGTGATCGGGCACGGCCTGCTGAACGTAACCTATGCGCAGTCCGGGTTCCTCGTGCCGCTCTCCGTAATCCAGGGGAAGCCGTCCGGCCAGCACCGACAAAAGCGAGGACTTGCCCACGCCGTTGCGGCCCACGATGCAGAGCCTGTCGCCCTGCTCCACGAAAAGTTCGGTATGATCCAGAAGCTGTCTGTTGCCGAGCGTAAGGCCGGCATCCTGAACGGAAAGAAGCGCCATGACGATATCACCTGTGCCGGGCAAGAGCCCGTGATGTCAAACTTTGCAAAAAGACCGGCGGGACCGGAGCGCCCGGGAAGGCACGGGCCCTTCCATGCACGGCAGTCCACGCCGAAAACGAAAGGAGCGGAACGTTCCCGGAACTAATGAGCCTCGCCCCAGTTGCGGCCTATGCCCGCATCGGCCACGAGGGGCACGCGAAGCTCCATGCCCCAGGCCGACGTGTCGGTCATGAGGCGGGCAAGGCGTGCGGCCGCCTCTTCGGCATGCTCCTCAGGCGCTTCCACGATGAGTTCGTCGTGTATCTGCAGAAGCAGCCTTGCCTTCATGCGGCGAAGAGCGGCGTCGTTATGCACCGCAAGCATGGCCAGCTTGATGAGGTCGGCGGCGGACCCCTGAATGAGGGTGTTCACGGCCTGCCGCTCGGCAAGCGCCCGCGCCTGACCGCTCTGGGAGAGCATGTCCGGCAAAGGTCTGCGCCGCCCGGAAATGGTGGTGACGTAGCCGTTTTTTCTCGCCTCTTTCTCCACGCTGTCGAAGAACTCCTTGATGTGCGCAAAACGGGCAAAGTAGCGCTCGATGAACATTTTGGCCTCGGACATGGGAATGCCGAGATCCTGACCGAGCTTGCGCGCGCCCATGCCGTAGATGAGGCCGAAGTTGATGGTCTTGGCCTTTCTGCGCTCGTCCGGGCCTATCTGCGAGGGATCCACGTCGTGCAGCAGCGCGGCCGTGCGGGTGTGGATGTCCTCGCCGTTGCGGAAGGCGTCAATGAGCGTGGGATCCTGCGAATAGTGCGCGAGCACGCGAAGTTCCACCTGCGAATAGTCCGCGGAAATGAGCTTCATGCCCGGCCCGGCCGTGAAGCAGGTGCGCATTCTCCGCCCGAGATCGCCCCGCACGGGAATGTTCTGCAGATTGGGATTGCTGGAGGAAAGGCGTCCCGTGGCCGTGGCCGTCTGATTGAAGGTGGTGTGAATGCGGTTGTCGGGCCCCGCGAGACGCGGCAGAGGCTCAAGGTAGGTGGAGCGCATCTTTTCCAGCTTGCGGTACTCAAGGAGCGCGTCCACCACGGGATGCTTGCCGGACAGCTTTTCCAGCACGGCCTGAGACGTGGAGGCCTGCCCGCCCCTGGTGGACTTCGCCGCCGCAAGGCCCAGCTTCTTGAAGAGAATCTCGCCTATCTGCTGGGCGGAACGGATGTTGAACTCCTCTCCCGCCTCCCTGTAGATGCGTTCGGTAAGCGCGTCGAGCTCGGTCTGCACCTCGTCCAGAAAGTCTTTCAGCGCCGCCCTGTCTATGGTGATGCCCGCGTTTTCCATGGCCACGAGCACGGGAATGAGCGGCATTTCCATGTCGCGCAGAAGCTTGAGCAGGCCGTCATGCTCAAGGCGCTTCACCATCTCGTCATGCAGGGAAAGCGCAATGGAAGCGGGGCGTTCCATGGGCAGACCGCTCTTTTCCGCATGACGGGCGGAAAGGCTGGGCCAGCCGTAGTCCCGATCCTCGGGAGCGAGAAGATAGGCGGCAAGACCGAGATCGAAGCAGCGTGAAGGCTCGATGGTGCCCCAGGCCGCATGAGCGTGCAGAAGACGCTTCAAGTCCGGCGTGACCACAAGGGCGGCGTCGGAAGCCCAGGCCGCAAGCGCCCGGTCGTCGCCGGAAAAAAGACATTCGCGCACGCCGTCGCCCTCGCGCACGGCCACGCACAGACCGCGGCTCTGGGAGCGGTGCACCACGGGCGCGGGCGTCACCGCCGCCACGCGCCCCGCGCAGGCGGGCAGACGGGCGGGGTCCGTCAGCTCGTCCATGGCGGGCACGGGCGCAGGCTCGTCGAAAAGCGAAAGCTGGCGGGCAGCCCTGACGGAAGGGGCGCCGGCAGGCGCTGCCTCCTCCCCGTCCTCGCCGCGGAAGGACACAATGCCCTGACGGAACAGGCTGTCGAGCTCACGAAGAAGCGAGTTCATCTCAAATTCCCGCAGGAAGGTGCGCGCCTTCGACCGCTCCATGGGCTCCACGGCAAGCGCCTTCAGAGGTTCGGCGCAGCAGTCGGTATGCAGACGCGTGAGCTCCCGGTACAGGAACATGGCATCCTCATTGCCTTCCAGCTTCTTGCGTATGGAAGGCGGCACCTCGGCCATGCGGTCGCGCACGTCCTCAAGGCTGCGGAAGTCGCGGAACAGCTTTTCCGCCGTCTTCGCGCCTATGCCCTTCACGCCGGGCACGTTGTCGGCCGTGTCGCCGATGAGCGCCTGCACGTCCGGCCACTGAGAAGGCTCAAGGCCGGTCTCCTCGCGGAAGGACTCGAGCGTGACGATCTTCTCTTCGCGGGAGGCGGGATCCCACATGACCACGTCCGGCGACAGGCACTGACGCAGGTCCTTGTCCATGCCGATGATGACCACGGGCCGCTCGCTCCCGAACCTTGCGGCAAGACTCGCGATGCAGTCGTCGGCTTCGCAGCCCTCGGACACGAGAACCTTCATGCCGAGCGCACGCACGAGATTCTGCAGGGGCTCAATCTGCATGACGAGCCCTTCCGGCGCCGGAGGACGATTGGCCTTGTAGGCCGGAAAGATGTCATGACGAAAATGCCTGCCGTGCCCGTCCATGACGAACACGAAATGCTTCGGCCGCTCCTCGCGCAGAAGCTTGAGCAGCACGCGCCCCACGATGTGCAGCGCTCCCGTGGGAAAGCCGTCGGAACGGGACATGCTGGAGTTGGCAAAAAATCCCCGGAACAGAAAGGCGTTTCCGTCCATCACGTAGAGGGGTTCTTCGGTGAAACCGAGGCGCTGCTTCAATGACATGGCGTTCTCCTCAAAAAATGTCTTCCGCATCCTAGCCCGATGCGCAGGCCGCCGCAAGAGGCCCGAAGCGCTCCTTTTTTGTCGGAAAAAACGCAGATTCCGGCACTCCTGCGGAGTGCGCAACCTGCGCAGGACTCCGCCCTCGATGCTTGTCATCGGCAGGGAATTTTTATATCGTTGACGTTCCTTTAATAGGGAGCACCGGGCAGGTTCGCCTGCCCGTCCGGTTTTCTGTTTTTTTCCACTTTCAGCCTACCTGTCGGGGGTATGTATGACTTTCATTTCTCTGGTAATCGTCTTCGCGTGCGCGGCCTTTGCGCTGTACTACGCGTTCAAGACGGCCAAAAACATCCTCGCCGCCTCCACCGGCAATGAGGATATGCAGCGCATCGCCGGCGCCATTCAGGAAGGCGCCCAGGCGTATCTGAAGCGCCAGTACCGCACCATCGCCATCGTGGGCGTGGTGGTCGCCGTGCTGCTGCTCTTCACCATGTCCTTCCTCACCGCCCTGGGCTTCGTGCTCGGCGCCGTGCTGTCCGGCCTTGCCGGCTTCATCGGCATGAACGTGTCCGTGCGCGCCAACGTGCGCACCGCCGCCGCGGCGGAAAAGGGCATGGTTCCCGCCCTCAACATTTCCTTCCAGTCCGGCGCCATCACCGGCATGCTGGTGGTCGGCCTCGGCCTGCTCGGCGTGGCCGTGTACTACGCCGTGCTCGCCATCTTCGGCGTGCCCACCGAAAACATCATGCAGGCCCTCGTGGCCCTGTCCTTCGGCGCCTCCCTCATCTCCATCTTCGCGCGTCTCGGCGGCGGCATCTTCACCAAGGGCGCCGACGTCGGCGCCGACCTCGTGGGCAAGGTGGAAGCCGGCATTCCCGAAGACGACCCCCGCAACCCCGCCGTCATCGCCGACAACGTGGGCGACAACGTGGGCGACTGCGCCGGCATGGCCGCCGACCTCTTTGAAACCTACGCCGTCACCGTGGTGGCCACCATGCTGCTCGCCTCCATCTTCTTTGAAGGCGCGCTGCAGACCAAGATGATGATGTTCCCGCTGCTCATCAGCGGCGTGTGCATCATCGCTTCCGTGCTCGGCACCTTCTTCGTCAAGCTCGGCGAAGACGGCAAGATCATGCGCGCCCTCTACAAGGGCCTCATCGCCACGGCCGTCATTTCCGCGGTGCTCATCGCCATCGTGACCATGTTCGTGTTCTGGAGCGAAGGCAGCATGACCATTCAGGGCATCAGCTTCAACGGCTTCAGCCTGCTTCTGTGCAGCCTCACCGGCCTCATCGTCACCGGCCTCATCGTGGTGGTCACCGAGTACTACACCTCCACCGCCTACCGCCCCGTGCGCAGCATTTCCAAGGCGTCCACCACCGGTCACGGCACCAACGTGATCCAGGGCCTCGCCGTTTCCATGGAAGCCTGCGCCGCTCCCGTGGTCATCATCTGCGCCGGCATTCTCTTCGCCTACACCCAGGCCGGTCTGTTCGGCATCTCTCTTGCCGCCACCACCATGCTGGCCCTCGCCGGCATGATCGTCGCCCTTGACGCCTACGGCCCCGTGACCGACAACGCCGGCGGCATCGCCGAAATGTCCGGTCTGCCCGAAGACATCCGCGAAACCACCGACGCCCTCGACGCCGTGGGCAACACCACCAAGGCCGTCACCAAGGGCTACGCCATCGGTTCCGCTGCTCTGGCCGCGCTCGTGCTCTTCGCTTCCTACACCGAAGATCTGAGCCGCTACTTCCCCAACCTCGACGTGACCTTCGCCCTGCAGGATCCCTACGTGCTGGTCGGCCTGTTCATCGGCGGCCTGCTTCCCTACCTGTTCGGCTCCATGGGCATGAAGGCCGTGGGCCGCGCCGGCGCCGCCGTCGTGGTTGAAGTGCGCCGTCAGTTCCACAACATTCCCGGCATCATGGAAGGCACCGGCAAGCCCGACTACAGCGCCTGCGTGGACATGCTCACCCGCTCCGCCATCAAGGAAATGATCGTTCCTTCGCTTCTGCCCGTGCTCGCTCCCGTGGTCGTGTACTACGTCATCAAGGCCTGCGGCGGACAGGCTGCCGCCTTCGCCTCCCTGGGCGCCATGCTCATGGGCACCATCGTCACCGGTCTGTTCGTGGCCATTTCCATGACCTCCGGCGGCGGCGCGTGGGACAACGCCAAGAAGTACATTGAAGAAGGCAACTTCGGCGGCAAGGGCTCCGAAGCGCACAAGGCCGCCGTCACCGGCGACACCGTGGGCGATCCCTACAAGGACACCGCCGGTCCTGCCGTCAACCCCATGATCAAGATCATCAACATCGTTGCGCTGCTTCTCCTGCAGGCTCTTGCCTAAAAGCTGACGCGAGGGCGGATTTTCCGCCCTCAGGCGCACGTTTTTCAGAAAGCCGCGGTTCATCCGCGGCTTTCTTGCCTCTTCCGTTCGCCTCAGCTTTGCCTGGTCTGCCGCCTTCCTGCACGAACTTTCCGGCGCCCGCAAAACGCTTCCGCGCCCTGTCCGCCGTCCCCTTCCGGCAAAAAAACGTCACTTTCTTGCCCTCTTTCTGCGGGGCAAACACAAATCGTTCTTCACCGGATTTGTTCCGGCCCATGCCTCCCTGCGCTCAAAAAATAAAGGAGTCCCATGAAAGCCATCGTTTCCAGCGTGTCGGGCAACACGCGCATGTATCTCTTCCTCTTTCTGCTCACCCTGGGCAGCACGATAGGCCTTCAGGGCTCATCCCTCCTCTACACCAACTACGCCGTGGAAGTGGGCGGATTTTCCGCCGCGGACAACGGCCTTGTGGTGGCGCTGCGCGAGGTGCCGGGCTTTCTCTGCTTTCTCGTGGTTCCGCTCATGCTCGTCATGAAGGAACACCGGCTCTGCGTGCTCTCGGTCATCATCTGCGGGGTCGGCACGGCCGTCATCGGTCTCTTCTCCTCCTTCTGGGGCATCGCGGGCGCAGTCTTCGTCATGTCCGCGGGCTATCACTTCTTTGAAACCATCAACCAGTCGCTCATGATCCAGTATTACGACCTGGCCAGCACGCCCGTCATCATGGGAAGGATGCGCGGTCTTGCCGCCGGAGGAAGCCTCGGAGTGTCGCTTCTGGTCTTCTTCGGCGCAGGGCTGCTCTCCTATGAAACCATGTTCGCGCTCATGGGAGCCGTGGTCGTGGGGCTCGGCGCAGCCTGTCTCTTCTTCGACCCCTCCAGCCCCAGAGTCACGCCGCAGAAAAAGGGCATGGTCTTTTCCTCCCGCTACTGGCTCTTCTATGCCCTCACCCTGCTCATGGGCGGCCGCCGTCAGATATTCACCGTGTTCTCGCTGTTTCTGCTCGTGGAAAAGTTCGGCTTTTCCGTGCGCACCGTGGCCGTGCTCTACATGGTGAACTATGCCGTCAACTGGTTCTTCAACCCGCTCATCGGCCGCATCATCAACCGCATTGGCGAACGCAGGCTCCTCACCATAGAATACACGTCGGCCTTCTTCATCTTTCTCGGCTACGCCTGGACCGACAGCGCCATCCTTGCCGGCATCATGTACGTTCTCGACAGCCTGACCTTCAACTTTGCCATTGCCGTGCGCACCTTCTTCCAGAAAATTGCCGATCCTTCCGATGTGGCCCCCAGCATGGGCCTTGCCCAGACCATCAACCACATCGCCGCCGTGCTCATCCCGCCGCTCGGCGGCTGGCTCTGGGTCACCTTCGGCTATCAGCTTCCCTTCTACTGCGGCATGGGACTCACGGTGCTCTCTCTGCTGCTCATCCAGTTCATGGACAGAGAAATAGCCAAAGCCGGAAAAAAGGCCTGACCGCCGGAAAAAGACGGCAGGCATGACGACGGCATAAACGCTTGAGGCCCAGGCGCGGCTGGTGTAGGCTCAGACAAGCCTTTCAAGAGGGGAAAAACATGAGCGAACTGGTACGTTTTGGAGTGTCGCTGGAACGCGATCTGCTCACGGCCTTTGACCGTCACAGTGAGCGCAAGGGCTTTGCCAACCGTTCCGAGGCGCTGCGTCACTGCATACGCCGCGAACTGGCGGAAGAAATCGTTTCCGATCCAAGGGCTCCCGTGGCCGGCGTGCTCACGCTGGTGTACGACCATCACGACAACGACCTGCCGGCCCGTCTCACCGCCCTTCAGCACGAAGCGCACGGCATGGTGATCGCCACCATGCACGTGCATCTCGACGAACATCACTGTCTGGAAACCATGGCCCTGCGCGGTCCCGCAGCCGCAGTGAACGAATTTGCCGACAGGCTCCGTTCCTCGCGCGGCGTGCTTCAGAGCTCCTGTGCTCTCACCGCCATAGAAGCCGTGCCCGAACGCCATGCCTTCCACGATCACACACATAAGGATCACGCATGAGCACGACTTCAAACACCGCAGGCACACCTTCCCTCATGGACGTACAGAGCAGCCCGTCAAGCGTGGCTCTCGACATCGACCGCGTGGGCGTCAAGCACGTGGAACTTCCCCTCGTGGTGAAGGACAGAGACAAGGGACGCCAGCATACCGTGGCGAGCGTAGACATGGGCGTCGACCTTCCGGCCGCCTACAAGGGCACGCACATGAGCCGCTTTGTGGAGGCGCTGGAGAACTGGCGCGAGGCCAGCGGCGAAGAACTGGACTACAACTCCATGAAACGCCTGCTCTCCGACGTGCTCACCCGCCTCAACGCGCACCGGGCCTACGCGAAGTTCAGCTTTCCCTACTTCCGCACGCGCCGTGCTCCCGTTTCCGGACAGGCCGCGCCCGTGCGCTACCTGTGCCGTCTCACGGGCGAGCTGGAGCAGGGACAGGAAGGTCCGCGATTTCTGCTGGAACTCGAAGTTCCCGTCACCACGGTGTGCCCCTGCTCCAAGGCCATCAGTCGCGCCGGAGCCCACGGTCAGAGGGCCCTGGTGCGCATGGGCATACGCATGAGCCGCTTTGAATGGCTGGAAGGCTTCATTGACATTGCCGAAGAATCAGGCTCAGCCCCCATCTACACGCTTCTCAAAAGGCCCGACGAAAAATTCGTCACCGAACAGGCCTACGACAACGCTCTTTTTGTGGAAGACGTGGTGCGCAACGTAGCCACGAAACTTGAGCAGCATGCCCACGTGACATGGTTTCGGGTGGAAGTGGAAAGCGAGGAGTCCATTCACGGGCACAATGCCTTTGCCAGCATCGAACGTTCCGTTTCCGTCAAATAGCAGCGGCCGCCCCTGCCCGTGCAACGCCCATGCCCGGCTTCCGGAACTCTCCGCACAACGTTCCCCGGAGAAAATTTTTGATTTTATTTTTCTCCGAAACGGACTATGCTCCCGTGAAAGGCCTTTCCTCAATCTCCAGAAAGAGAGGATATTCATGAGAACCTGTCACGCACAAAAGTCAGCCCATGGCGGTCTGATCCCGCCATGGCGTTCGCGTGCGCTCTGCAGCGTTCTCTTCTGAAAGGCCCCGCCGTTCTTCGCCTTCTGCCGGCATCGTCGTGAAAGCGCAACGCTCTCTGCCCGGTGACGACCACGGCTCTTCCCAGCCTCCCTCACAGGAAAACGCTCCGTCGCATCGTCTCCCGTCTTCTGCCGGGCTTCTTCGGCGCATGCCGCATCCCTTTTCCTTCGAGTCATTACCGTGAGCGACTATCAGATCTTCATATACATAGCCATTGCCATCTATCTGCTTCTCATGCTCTACATCGGCCTCATCTGCGCCAAGCGCAACAGCAACGCCCATGAATACTATCTGGGCGGCCGCAAGATGGGCCCCATCGTCACCGCCATGAGCGCGGAAGCTTCCGACATGTCCTCCTGGCTGCTCATGGGCCTGCCGGGCCTCGCCCTGTTCACCGGCATCGCCGAACCCGGCTGGACGGCCATAGGCCTCGCCCTCGGCACCTATCTCAACTGGCTCATCGTGGCCAGGCGTCTTCGCGTCTACAGCGAAAAGATCCACGCCATCACCATTCCCGACTTCTTCGCCCGCCGCTTCCACGACTCGAGCAGTCTGCTCGTGGGTATATCCGCCCTCATCATCGTCATCTTCTTCATTCCCTACACCGCCGCGGGCTTCGCCTCCTGCGGAAAGCTCTTCTCCACGCTCTGCGGACTCGACTATGTGACGGGCATGCTCATCGGCACCGTGGTCATTGCCGGATACACCATTCTCGGCGGCTTTCTGGCCGCGTCCATGACCGACCTCGTGCAGTCCATCATCATGACGCTCGCGCTGTTCATCATCGTGGCCTTCGGCATCCACATGGCCGGCGGCTGGGAGGCCGTCAAGGCAGCCGCCAGCTTCGACGGCTACATCAGCCTCACCCATGCCACCAACGTAGTCAGCCGCGAAATCTCGGAATACGGCACCCTCACCATCTTTTCCACGCTGGCCTGGGGCCTCGGCTACTTCGGCATGCCGCACATTCTGCTGCGCTTCATGGCCATACGCGATGAAAACGAAATCGCCATTTCCCGCCGCATAGGCTCCACCTGGGTGGTCATCGCCATGGGCTGCGCCATCTTCATCGGCATCATCGGCTACGCCATGATTCAGGCGGGTGCTCTCGCGCCCTATCAGACCGGCTCCGACGCCGAAACCATCATCATCAAGATAAGCAGTCTGCTCAGCTCCTTCGGCGTCATTCCCGCCTTCATGGCCGGTCTCGTGCTCGCCGGCATTCTGGCCAGCACCATGTCCACCGCTTCCGGTCAGCTCCTGGCCGCGGCCTCCAGCGTGTCGGAAAATCTGTTCAAGGGCGTGTTCCACATTCAGATGACCGACCGCTCAACCATGCTTTCCGCGCGCGGCACCGTGCTTCTCATTTCCATCGTGGGCACCGTCATCGCCTGCGATCCCGAAAGCTCCATCTTCCAGATCGTGTCGTTCGCCTGGGCCGGCTTCGGCGCATCCTTCGGTCCCGTCATGCTCTTCGCCCTGTTCTGGCGGCGCTGCAACCGCTGGGGCGCGCTCTCCGGCATGGCTGCGGGCGGCATCATGGTGTTCGTATGGAAATATCTCGTGAAGCCCATGGGCGGCGTGTGGGGCATCTATGAACTGCTGCCCGCCTTCCTCGTGGCCTGCGCCGTCATCGTCGTGGTCAGCCTGCTCACCGACAAGCCCGACGAAAACATGCTGAAGGACTTCGACGCCGTCAACAGCGCGAAGTAACGTAAGCGTCATCACATCATGTGAAAGGCCGCCGGACACAGTTCCGGCGGCCTTTGTCAACCTTCTGAGTTTCCGTTTTATTCCATTTTGCGGCTTCGCCCTGCGATACCGCTTTTCAACAAGACATCCCGTTTACGGCTCTCCTACTCCCCTCGAAGCGGTACGGTATTCCCCCGGCATGTTTCCTGAATCAGACGAGCCAGCAGGTAAAGTCGATCCGCCGCAGGCTTGACGGATGAAAATTCATTCTTCTGATGAGGATTGGCATTGCTGATTCCCAGCCCTTCGAGTGTTGGAACTTTCTGAGAAATCCAGTTGGCATCAGAACCTGCCGGGACATGAGTTTTAACAAGCTTCCGCCCCAGTTCCACATATACCCGCTCAGCAGTATCGGCCAGGATCGCCGTTGACTTGGTATACTCAAAGGGCGGCTTTCCTATGCTGAAATCAACTTTCACTGTGCATCCCTTGTCCGTTACCTGAGACGAACGCTTTATCAGCTCTGCCTTCACCCTTTCAAATTCAGCAAGAGAAGCCGCACGAATGTTCATGACTGCCGAGGCGGTATCGGGCACAACATTGGTATTGGTGCCAAAGCTTCCCATCGTCCATGTGCAGTCCGTACGTTTTTCCTTGTCGGAAAGGTCGAGCATATTATTTATCTGACGAACCAGTTCCACACCGGCGTTATGACCAAGCTGAGGCCTCCCGGAATGAGCGCGTACGCCTTTAACCGTCAGAGTGGCGTTTCCTCCTCCCCGGCAGCTTATTGCCACGCTTTCCCCATCTATACCGCCGCCTTCGGTGGAAAAGGCCACGTCATGCCTGGCAGCTTCCTCAAGAAGCTGTTCCCTGGCTCCCCCTGATCCCAGCTCCTCATCCGCATTAAGAAAAAGCGTGATAACATTAAAGTCTTCATACTTTAGCTGGTTCAGCATGCGGAGGAGCGTAACGCTGCCAGCGACACCGCTTTGGGTATCCCCTGCCCCCGGACCAAACATTTTTCCATCTTCCATGCGGAAAGGACGCGCCTCAGCTTCTCCGGCAGGCCATACGGTATCATAATGGCTGCACAGTAGAATCCTTGCCTTTCCTTTTCCATGAATTCGAGCGATGATGTTGTACGTTCCCTTTCTGTCTCCAGCGGCTTCTACCACCTGGACTTCTGCTCCAGCTTTTTTCAGATAATCGACAAGAAAATCTTTTTTCTGATTAAGCCCTTTTATGTCCTTCGAGCCAGAATTAATATTAATAATAGATTTAAAAAGTTCGATATACTCAGGAACAGTGTTTTGGCAGGCCTGATAAAGAGCATCATCCCTGGCAGATGTTGAAGCATTCGCAGAAGAGCAACATAGCATACCTAAAAGTAAACATACTGCAGTACAATACCTTCCCATAAAGCCTCCTCAAATAAAAGTTTTATATATGATATATAAATATAACATATTGTCAATATATATGAATAATTTTTCTGTTTGAAAAATTTTTAATAATGTTTGATAAATTAACATATGTATGTAAATATCGATCAGTAAAACAACATTTATCAACGTTTAACAAAACAATATTAAAAAAATAACAAAAAATTACAAATAATCATGACATGAACAGCGTTAAAAATTTTCTGGTTAAAAGATTCTTTTTCAGCCATACGTCTGTTTCTCGCCGGACGGGAGAAGATTCTGTCGTCACTTCTGATTTTATCTCTCATTAAGCAGAAAGCCGGCTTCCGGGGGAGGAAGCCGGCCGTCTGAGAAGGCGGGAGAAACGCCGGACCCGCCAAAGGACAGTTTCCGCCTTGCGGCGGCGCGCCTGCCCCGGCGCGCGGGCGGAACGCTGCACGCCCCGCCCGGACAGGAGAACTTGCTAGACTGCGAACTTTTCGCGCTGGACTCTCAGGGCTTCGGCCTGCTCTTCCCAGCTTGCGAATCCAGACTGCTGCAGAGCGTCGAACACCGTGGCATCCCAATCCCAGGACGCATAGGTCACGGGCTTATGGAAGGTGCGGCGGAACTCGGCAAGCTTATGACGGGCATCATGCTCGAAGGGCGTGCTGAAGCAGGCGGACAGCTCCTTGTGCAGACGGCTCACCTCATCATCGTACCAGGCCTGAATGTCGGCAGGTTCCGTCAGTCTGGCGGCATCGGCATAGCCGTGCTTTTCCAGAAGATCGCGCAGCTTGGCGGCGTGCTGACGATGGAGCCACTGGCCCAGGCCGGAGCTCGGAATGTTCTCCGCTTCCACGGCGGCGAAGTCGGCCTTGGTGCGCATGTAGGTGTCGGGCACCACGGAGGCGGAAACGATGCCCGCAATGGCCACCATGCCGCGCAGAATGACGCTGTTGGCCACGCCCTGACCGCAGAAGCCTACCTTCTTGCAGAACTTCTGACCGGTGAAGATGGTGGTCAGAATGGCCCAGACGACCGCCGGGTCTTCTTCATCGTAGATGTGTGCAAGCTCCGCGTTGTCGCGGTCGGTGGCAAGGACCATCTGCGTCATGTCGTTGGAACCGATGGAGAATCCGTCGAACTCGCTGATGAACTGACGCGCCAGAATGGCGTTGGAAGGCAGCTCCGACATGAGCAGGATCTTGAGTCCGTCCTCGCCGCTCTTCAGACCGTGCACGTCGGCCAGATAGGAACGCATGGAGCGCGCCTGTTCCAGCGTGCGCACAAAAGGCAGCATGAGCATGAGGTTCGTACCGCCGTAGAGCGTACGGGCGCGCTTGAAGGCTTCGATTTCCCAGTCGTGGATATCGCGGGAAACGCCACGATAGCCCAGCATGGGGTTGTCTTCCGTGTGCTCGAACAGGCAGCCGCCGAGCAGGTTGCGGTATTCGTTGCTCTTGAAGTCCGTGGTGCGGTACACGATGTCCTTGCCGTAGAAAGCCATGGCAAAGAGCGCCAGGTTGCGGCCGAGCGTGCGGATGTAGTGATCACGGCCGCTCACATGGCCGTTGCTCACGATGAGCTGCTCAATCTTTTCAGGAATGCTGCGCACCTCCTCGATTTCCTTGCCGAGGTGGGTACGGGCGGCCACGCTGCGGCGTATGGCGCCTATGCGCATGAGCACTTCCTGCACGAGAGGCTTCTTGGAAGCCGCGGACATGGCGGCCTTCACTTCTTCCTCGGTGACGGTGGATCCGGGTTCATCGGCACCCATGACCACACGGATGTGCGTGCGCAGGTCGCCGGAAGTCTGCAGCGTTTCCTGATTCATCTCGGCGCGCTGCATGTACTCGGCCATGAGGGCTTCGGCGCGGGGCACACTGGAGGTGTTGGCGTAGAGCGACGCCATGTCCATGAGCTGCACCACGTAGGGCTTGAGCTGCACCTCGGCAAAGGGCGCGAGGACCTGTCCCACGGCAATCTGTTCGGAAACGCGGCGGCTCACCTGATCCTCAAGTTCCGCGAGGCGACGTTCCACAAAGCCTTCCAGCGTGCCGTTGTCGTAGGCTTCCAGCGCCGCGGGATGCGCGCCGATGTTGCCCAGCATGAATTCCGCACGCAGCAGGCCCACTTCAAAGTCAGGCACGTTGCGCAGACGGGAAAGGAACAGCGCCTGGTTCACGTCGGCCAGCACGATGCCCACGTGAGTGCGCGTGGCGGGCAGCTTGGTGATATCCAGTTCGCCGCCCACTTCGCACAGGGGCAGCAGACCGCGGTATACAAGGCCGCGCGTGCCGTCCACAGTCACGGGCATGCCGTCCATGGCGCGCATGGCAAGAGGATTCTGCACGCCGATGACTGCCGCGATGCCGAGCTCGCGGGAGCTGATGGCCGCATGGCTGGTGTCGCCGCCCACGTTGGCGATGATGGCGGAAGCCACGCGCATGCCGGGAACCATGTCGGGATCGGTACGCTCGGCGGCAAGAATGTCGCCGGGATGGATACGGTTCAGCTCAAGGGCGGAACGCAAAAAGCGCACCGTGCCCTGACCGGCGCCGCGGGACGCGCCGTTGCCGGAAAGAAGCACCTCGCCTTTGGCTGCGGCTTCGGGCAAAACTTCCTTGCGGCGCATGAAAATGGTGTAGGGATGTTCGTCGAGCTCGGCATTCCAGCGGGTTTCAGGACGGGCCTGCACAAACCAGAGGCGCTGCTTGTCGTCGATGCAGAATTCCGTGTCCATGATGATGCCGCCGTAGGCCTTGCTGATGGCGCGCACGCCGCGGGCAACTTCTATGGGCTGATTTTCGCCGAGAGCCCACTGGTTCACCTCATCCGCAGGCACGGGCTCGATGTGCGTGCCGTCGTCGCCTTCGTTGTATACCATGCGCACGGTCTTGTGCCCCATGAAGCGAAGCACCACGTCGGTACCGTCGTCGCGCTGGAAGACATAAAACTTGTCGGGGGTCACCATGCCGCCCACGATGGATTCACCGAGGCCGTAGCTCGAATCAATGCTCACAAGATCATTGCGGGTGGTACCGCGGCAGCCTGTGGCGGTGTCGGCGGAAAAGGCGGTGCCGGCCACCACGGGACGGATCATACGCATGATGCACACGGAAAGCGCCGTGTTCTCAATGGCCCATTCCCTGCGGGCATTTTCCGCAATGGAAGGATCTCCTTCCTGCTCGGCGTGAGCCACGGCATCGAGAATGGCCTCGCGGCGGTAGGTCATGGAACGAAGGTTGTACGCGGAAGCGCAGTCCCAGAGATAGGCTTCGGCCACGGCGTCCTCGCCGGTGATGTTCAGGAAGGTATCCTGAAGACCGGCAAAGGCCTTCTTGCGGGAGTCCTCACCGGCAGCGGAGGAACGCACGGCCACGGGAAATTCCCCTTCTCCTGCCTCGTCGCACATGTCGCGGTAGGCACGGCGTACGGCCTCGTCCACCTCGGCAGGCAGACTGATGGAAAGAATGGCGGCCTGCACCAGCATGGAACGACGGCGGAGCTGGTCGATGTTCTCCTGAGATTCGGCAAAACCGTGCACCACCTGATTGATGAAATCGCGCAGGCAAGTGCTGGCGCTCTTTCCGACGCCGCGTTCACGGATTTCGGCGGCAGCACGGCGCACGAAACTGCCGAAGAAGCCATGATCGGAAGCGACGGCGGGGGAAGCCCAGTCCACGCCGGCCATGGCTTTGTCCACCACGTCGTATACCAGAGAGGCATTCACGCGGCTCTCGTCGAGAACCACGTGGAAGGCCGTAGCCGGAATGGCGCGGAACTGAGGCGTGCGTATGCCTTCCACGCGGCTGATGAGCGCGGTGTTGTAGTTCTTGCCGCCCACCAGCATTTCCGCGGATTCGCCGATGCGGACGATGTCCGCGCCGGTCATGATAAAACGGGAACCAGTTTCGTTCATGGTATCCATGCTCATAAAGGCCTCATAATCACGTTTGCGGGGGAAACGCCCCCTCATATTCTCGAAAAATCGCCGCTGCCGCTACGCTTCCAGATGGGAAGCCACAAGGCGGATCAGACGGCCGAGCTGATGGGTGAAGCCGGATTCGTTGTCATACCAGACCACGATCTTGAGCATGGTCTTGTTCATGACCGTGGTGAATGAGGCGTCGATGGTGCCTCCGTGGGTGTCGCCCACGTAGTCTATGGAAACCAGAGGTTCGTCGCAGTAACCGAGCGCTTCATACAGCCAGGTTTCGGAGGCGTACTTGAGCGCGGCGTTGACTTCCTGCGCAGTGACTTCCGTCTTGAGCTCGCAGGTGAAGTCCACAAGAGAAACGTCGGGCGTAGGAACGCGCAGAGCGCCGCCGTTGAGAAGCCCCTTGAGTTCGGGAATGACCAGTCCCACGGCCGCCGCGGCTCCCGTGGTGGTGGGGATGATGGAGAGCCCCGCCGCACGGCCGCGACGCAGATCCTTCTGCGTGCCGTCCAGAAGACGCTGACTCATGGTGTAGGAATGAATGGTGGTCATGAGGCCGTGCAGGATGCCGAATTCGTTGTGCAGCACCT
>JAXUUT010000087.1:0-44445 GCA_037230945.1 bacterium | reverse complement strand
GGAACAGATCATGCCGAAGGAAGGCACGCCGCGCAGCTTGGCCTTCTTCATGACGAGTCCGCCGGGAAGCGTCGAGCCCACGGGAGCCACGACGACGAGCTGTCCGGCGGCCACGTTGGGCGCACCGCACACGATGTTCAAAGGTTCTCCCGCGCCCACGTCCACGGTGCACACATGGAGATGATCGGAGTCGGGATGCGCCTCGCAGGTAAGCACGCGGCCGGTGACCACTCCTTCGATTTCCGCGTAGGGATGCACGACCTCTTCCAGTTCAAGGCCGAGCATGGTGAGCATGTCGCCCAGCTCTTCCGCCGTTCCCGTGTACGGGACAAATTCCTTCAGCCAATTGAAACTCAGCAGCATATGTTTTTTCTCCTCAGAGGATGAAACGTCATGGCCTTTCGGGCGTCCGTTTCAGGCACCCTCCCCGCGGCTCTCCGCCGGACCGGCGGGCGCGCGGGAATCAGGGGAAGAAGAGCGGAGGCCGCCTTTTCCCGACCACATCATTCTTCCTCTACGCAGGGAACTGATGGAGGAAGCGCACGTCGTTTTCAAAGTTCATGCGCAGGTCGGTAAGTCCGTACTTCAGCATGGCCACGCGTTCCACGCCGAGGCCGAAGGCAAAGCCGGAAACCTCGTCGGGATTGTAACCGACGGAAGCAAACACCGCCGGGTCGACCATGCCGCTGCCGAGAATTTCAAGCCAGCCGGAGCCCTTGCACACGCGGCAGGGCTGACCGTTCACGTGGCCGTGACCGCCGCACTGCGTGCAGGACATGTCCACTTCCACGCTGGGCTCGGTGAAGGGGAAAAAGCTGGGACGGAAGCGCACGCGCGTCTTCTCGCCGAACACGGCGCGAACGAAGGCGGTGAGCGTGCCGCGCAGGTCGGCCATGGTCACGTGTTTGTCCACGAGCAGGCCCTCTATCTGATGAAACATGGGCGTGTGGGTCACGTCGGAGTCGCGGCGGTACACCTTGCCTGGTCCGATGACGGCAAGCGGAGGCTTGCGGTTCATCATGGTGCGCACCTGCACGCAGGACGTATGCGTGCGCAAAAGCACCTTGTCGGTAATATACAGGGTGTCCTGCATGTCGCGGGCGGGATGTTCGGGGGGCATGTTGAGCGCTTCAAAGCAGTTGAAGTCGGTTTCCACCTCGGGACCGCCGGCAATCTCGTAGCCCATGTGCTGGAACACGGAGCACACTTCCTGCATGGCCAGGGTGATGGGATGCAGAGAACCGTTCCACAGGCTGCGGCCGGGCAGACTGGGATCGAATCCGGCAAGGAAGGCGGCCTCTCTCTCCTCTTCCTGACGGGCGAGACGCTGTTCAAACAGCTCCACGAGACGCTGCTTCACCGCGTTGGCGGCCTGACCGAAGGCGGGACGCTGTTCGGGGGAAAGATCGCGCATGTGCGACATGAGCTCGGCAAGCTGCCCCTTGCGGCCGAGAAATTCCACGCGGGCCGCTTCCAGTTCCGCTTCGGACGAAATATGATTCAAGCGTTCATCGAGCTTGCCGACCAGTCCATTCAATTGTTCAAGGAAATCCATGGCAAGGCCTTGTGGCAGGCTGCGCCTTGGGCGCGCCTGAATGAAAGATATGAAAAAGGGGGTGCAGAGCCAGGCCCTGCACCCCCACGGGGAAAAACTCCCCAAAAAGCTTCATCTGGTGCCTCGGGCCGCAAGGGCCGCGGGCTGTTCCGAAAAGGAAACTTACGCCAGCTTGGACTTGGCCAGTTCGACGATGGCGGCGAAGTCGGCCTTTTCGCGCACGGCGAGGTCAGCGAGCATCTTGCGGTTGATTTCCACACCGGCAAGCTTCAGGCCGTTGACCAGACGGGAATAGGACAGGCCGTTGATGCGGGCGCCGGCGTTGATGCGCTGGATCCACAGGCGGCGGAAGGCGCGCTTGCGGAGCTTACGGCCTTCAAAGGCATAATTCAGAGAACGTTCGACAGCTTCGCGGGCAATGCGGTACAGACGGCTGCGGCCGCCGCGGAAGCCCTTGGCCATATCCAGATATTTCTTGTGCCGACGATGGGCAGCAAGACCTCTCTTCACACGCATGGAAAATCCTCCACATTCAGTCCCGCGAGGCGGAGATCAGGCCAGCGGGAGTTGAGCCGCAAAGGGCGGCGAAATTTGAAAAACTGCGCAACCTGCAGGAAGGCAGGACTTACGCGTAGGGCATGAGGCGCTTGACGGCCTTCAGGTTCGCGCTGTCGACGAGGGCGCCCTTGCCCAGACGGGCACGACGCTTGGCATCCTTCTTGGTGAGGATGTGGCGCAGGTTCTGACGACGACGACGGAACTTGCCGCTGCCGGTGGTGCTGAAGCGCTTGGCGGCGGAACGGCTGGTCTTGATCTTGGGCATAACCAACTCCTTAGATATTCGTGACGCGCCGCAGGCGGCACGCACGATTTGGGCATCAGAAAGAACCGACTATGCAGCATTTTCGCATAATCTGCAAGCAAAAAATACGGGCAAGGGCGCGCGCGACAACGCCTTGCGCCCCTTTCGTCCGTTCCTTCCGGGGACGGAATTTCCGTCCATCGCGGTATCCCGCGAAAATTTCACCGGCACGGCGGGAATTTCCCGCCGTGCCGGATGATGAACTACTTCTTGGGAAGAGGAATGAGCAGCATCTGAAGGGTGCGGCCTTCAGCGCTGGGAGCCTGTTCGACCTTGCCCACATCGGCGGTGTCGGCGATGATCTTGGTCAGAATGGATTCGCCGCGATCCTTGTGCACGATCTCGCGTCCGCGGAAGAACACCGTCACCTTGCAGCGGTCTCCGTCCGTGAGAAAACGGCGAATGTGGCGCAGCTTGGTTTCGTAGTCATGGTCGTCGGTCTTGGGACGAACCTTGATTTCCTTGATCTGCACCACGGTCTGGTTGCGTTTGGCTTCCTTCTTCTTCTGCTGCTGTTCGTACTTGAACTTGCCGAAGTCCATGATGCGGCAGACCGGCGGTTCCGCGTTGGCGGCCACTTCCACCAGGTCGTAGCCGGCCTCATGGGCCATGGCAATGGCATCGGAACAGGGAAGAATGCCGACCTGTTCACCTTCCGGACCAATCACCCGTACTTCACGGGCACGAATCTGCTCGTTGCGGCGCACGCCGTCCTGAGGCACGTCGCGGCGAGGTCTCATGTTAGGCGAAGCTATAGCTCATACCTCCACGTTTGAACGGTTCCTCACTGTCCGCCTTGATCATGGCGATCACGTCTTCCACGGAGCGGAAGCCGATGTTCTCGCCGGAACGCAGACGGACGCTGAAGCCTCTGTCGGCCACTTCCTTGTCGCCCACCACGAGGACGTAGGGAATCTTGGCCATCTGGGCCTCGCGAATCTTGAAGCCCAGCTTTTCGTTGCGCAGGTCGGTCTCCACGCGGATACCGGCGGCGGCGAGGCTGGCCTTCATTTCCTTGACATAGTCCATCTGGGCGTCGGTCACGTTGACGATGCGGGCCTGCACGGGCGCGAGCCAGGCAGGGAAGGCGCCGGCATAGTGCTCGGTAAGAACGCCGATGAAGCGTTCGAGGGAACCCAGAATGGCACGGTGCACCATGACGGGACGATGGCGTTCGCCATCCTGACCGACATAAACGAGATCGAAGCGCTCAGGCAGGGTGAAGTCCACCTGAATGGTGGAAAGCTGCCATTCGCGGCCGATGGCGTCGGTGACCTTGATATCTATTTTCGGGCCGTAGAAGGCGCCGTCGCCCTCGTTGATCTGATAGGGCTTGCCTTCCTTCTCCACAGCCTTGATGAGCGCGTTCGTGGCGTTCGCCCAGTCCTCGTCGGAACCGATGCTGTCCTCGGGACGGGTGGAAATGAAGATGCGGTACTTGAAGCCGAACAGATCCATGAGGTCGGCGGAAAGATGCATGACGTTGATGATTTCGTCTTCAAGCTGATCGGTGGTGCAGATGATGTGCGCATCGTCCTGCGTGAACTGACGCACGCGCAGAAGTCCGTGCAGCGTGCCGGACTTTTCGTGACGGTGCACCACGCCGAGCTCGAACATCCTCACGGGAAGGTCGCGGTAGCTGTGCAGGGTTTCGCCGTACATGAGCATGTGGCCCACGCAGTTCATGGGCTTCACGCCGTGCACGTCGCCCTCGATTTCCGTGAAGTACATGTTTTCACGGTAGTGATCGTAATGGCCGGAACGTTCCCACAGCTCGCGGCGCAGAATCTGCGGACCGCGCACGAGCTCGTAGCCGCGCTTGAGATGTTCGCGCACGAGGAAGTCTTCGAGAATGGTGCGGAGCATCATGCCCTTGGGCAGCCAGAAGGACATGCCGGGGGCCACGTCTTCATGGAAGGAGAACAGTCCGAGTTCCTTGCCGAGACGGCGATGGTCGCGTCTCTTGGCTTCCTCAAGGGCGTTCAGATATTCCTTGAGGGCCTTTTCGTCGGGGAACGCCGTGCCGTAGATGCGGGACAGCATGGGGTTCTTTTCGTCGCCGCGCCAGTAGGCGCCGGCCACGGAAAGCAGCTTGAAGGCCTTGATGGCGCCCGTGCCGGGAATGTGCGGTCCGCGGCACAGATCAAGAAAATCGCCGCAGCGGTACAGGGACACGGAATCGGCGTCGATGCCCTCGATGATCTCCACCTTGTAGGTCTCGCCCTTGTCGCGGAACAGGGCGACGGCATCGTCCTTCTTCATGACGGAACGCTCGAAGGGAACGTTCGCGGAGACGATGGCGTGCATTTCCTTTTCGATGGCTTCAAGGTCATCGTGGGAGAAGGGACGCGGCGTGTCGAAATCGTAATAGAAGCCGGAGTCGATGGACGGGCCGATGGTGACCTTCACGCCGGGGAAGAGCTTCTGCACGGCGGCGGCCATGACATGGGAAGTGGAATGACGCAGCAGCTGAAGCCCTTCGGGGTCCTCAGCCGTCACGGGGGCGGCTTCCAGCGCATCGGCGGGCATTTCAGCAGAAAGATCGAGCAGCGTTTCCTTGTCTGCGGTCTTCACACGGCAGGCAAGAGCGGCCTTGAACCGTTTGCCGGAAAGAGCCTGCTTCAGCACCTCGGCGCACGAAGCGCCGGCGGCGGCCTCAACCAACTTTCCTTCTACGGATATCTGCATGGGAAAACTCCAAAAAAATCACAGTTGACAAAACAAAAAAGAAAAGGGAGGCGCTGCCTCCCTTTCCGATGTTTTTTTGTGGTAGGCACGAGCAGACTTGAACTGCTGACCCCTTCCGTGTCAAGGAAGTGCTCTGCCACCTGAGCTACGCGCCTTTATTGTTCGGTGAGGACGATTCTTATAGAGCTTTCCGTCCTTCGTCAAGCATTTTCTCCGAGATTTTTTCATTTTTCCTTCTTTCTCCGTCCCTTTCCGCCTCCTTCCTTCCCGCCGGGACATGCGCCGCGAAAAACAGAACAAAGCGCAATTCCTCCGTTTTTTCTCTCTTTTCACGGGAGGGCGGAGACCTCCTGAACGCCTGCGCCGCAGGCCCTTGCTGTCGTCCCGCTTCGGCGTCGGTGTTGCGAAGAGGTCATTCCTGTGCTAACAGCGCAAAAACGTACTTATTAATGATGGAGGCATGACATGTCCGCAAAGGCCGCTGATTTTTCTCTCATTCTCAAACTTCTGGTCGGCATCGTGGCGGGTTCCCTCATAGGAACGTACCTCGGAAACAACACGCAAAGTCCGCTGCATCATCTCATGGATGCCGTGGTTTCCCTGCGCTACATCTTCGGCCAGATCATCTTCTTCCTGGTGCCGCTCGTCATCGTGGGCTTCATCACTCCGGCCATCGTCCGTCTCGGCCAGAACGCCAGCAGAATTCTGTTCACGGCCGTGGCCATCGCCTACCTCTCCTCCATAGGCGCTGCCTTCTTCTCCACCATTTCCGGCTACGTCATCATTCCCCATCTTTCCATCGCCACCTCCACGGAAGCGCTGCGCAAGCTTCCGGAAATCGTGTTCCGGCTCGACATTCCTCCGCTCTTCAGCGTCATGAGCGCCCTTGTTCTCGCGCTCTTCTTCGGCGTGGCCATCACCTGGACGAAATCGGAAAATCTGGCGAAGCTCTTCTCCGAGCTTGAGCGCGTCATGAGCTCTCTTGTGGTGCGCATCATGATTCCCATTCTGCCCTTCTTCGTGGGCATGTCCTTCCTCGGCCTCGCCTATGAAGGTTCGCTCAGTCTGCATCTGCCGGTGTTCATCTCCATGGTGCTCATCGTCATCGTGGGACACTTCATCTGGCTCACGGTGCTCTACGGCATAGGCGGCGCGCTCTCCGGCCGCAATCCCTGGGAGGTCTTCCGCTACTACGCCCCCGCCTACCTCACCGCCGTGGGCACCATGTCCAGCGCGGCCACGCTTCCCGTGGCCCTCGAATGCGCCCGCAAGTCCCGCGTGCTCAGCAAGAATCTCGTGGAATTCATGATTCCCCTGGGCTCCACCGTGCATCTGTGCGGCTCCGTGCTCACGGAAACCTTCTTCTGCATGACCCTGCATCTCATGCTCTACGGCACGCTGCCGAGCGTCGGCGTCATGATTCTCTTCTGCCTGCTTCTCGGCATCTTTGCCGTGGGCGCTCCGGGCGTTCCCGGCGGCACCGTGGTGGCCTCCCTCGGCATCGTGACCGGCGTGCTCGGCTTCGACCAGAACGGCGTGGCCCTGCTCATCGCCATCTTCGCCCTTCAGGACAGCTTCGGCACGGCCTGCAACATCACGGGCGACGGCGCGCTCACGCTCATGCTCGAAGGCATATTCAACCGCAACGAACAGCTCGGCGAGCTTCAGCACAAGAACGAGGCGTAATCCCCATGAGCATGAACGAACAGGAACGTTCCGTCTTCATTTCCCTGCTTCACAAGGAAGTGGTCCCGGCCCTCGGCTGCACCGAACCCATCGCCGTGGCGCTGTGCGCCGCCCGGGCCGCCGAAGAACTCGGAACCACGCCCGAACGCATGGACGTGGCCGTAAGCGCCAATCTCCTCAAGAACGGCATGGGCGTCATGGTTCCCGGCACGGGTGAAATGGGTCTCGGCGTGGCCGCCGCCGCAGGCGCGCTCGGCGGAAAAAGCGCCCTCGGTCTGGAATGTCTCAGAGACATTTCCGAAGAAACGGCGCAAAAGGCCCGCGCCATGCTTGCGGGCGATGCCGTGAACCTGCACCTGGCGGACAACGATGAGCTCCTCTACTGTCTCGTCACCGTCCATGCCGGAAATGACAGCGCCGCCGCGGAACTTGCGGGCAGTCACGACAACATCACCCGCATATGGAAAAACGGAACCCTCACCTTTGAAAAGGAAGGCTCCTGCAGCGGCCCGGAAGGCGAGAACTCCCCCTGGCCCCTCACGCTGGCCAAAATCTACGAGTTCGCCGTCACGGCTCCCCTTGAGGAAATCAGCTTCATTCTGGAAGCCGCGCGCATGAACCGCCGCGTGGCCGAAGAAGGCCTCCGGCAGCAGTACGGACTCGGCGTAGGCAAGATGATGGACACGCAGATACGCAATCACGTGCTCGCCGACGATCTGCCCACCTTCGCCACCAAGCTCACGGCCGCCGCGGCCGACGCACGCATGGCGGGCGTCATGATGCCGGTCATGAGCAATTCCGGCAGCGGCAATCAGGGCATCACCTGCACCATGCCCGTGGTGGCCTGCGCCATACGCACCCAGGCCGACGACGAAAAGCTCGCGCGGGCCCTCATGGTAAGCCATCTCACGTCCATACACATCAAGCATCATCTCGGCCGCCTCTCCGCCCACTGCGGGGCCATGGTGGCAGGCACGGCCTCGGCCTGCGGCATCGCCCTGCTGCTCGGCGGCGGCCTCAAGGACATGGAACGAACCGTGCGCAACATGGTGGGCAACGTGTCCGGCATGATATGCGACGGCGCGAAAAGCAGCTGCGCCCTCAAGGTGGCCACGGCCGTGGGCGCGGGCATTCAGGCCGTGCTGCTCGCGCTCGGCGGCACCGTGGTGCCCGGCAACGAGGGCATCGTGGACGACGACATAGAAGCCTGCATAGCCAACCTCGGCCGTCTCGGCTCCACGGGCATGAAGGAAGCCGACAAGGTCATTCTCGACATCATGCTGCACAAGTCCTGAGGCTGCAGACAATGAGCGCAATCAGCGCCTGATGCTCAATACCGGGGACGGAGCCGTGCTCCGTCCCTTTTTCATGCCCTGCGTCCGTCTTTTCGTCGGCAGCATGCCGTGCCTTCAACGCACCCTGCCGTCACAATCTGTCCCCGATTCTCTCCCCTCTCCGGCATGCCGGTCAAATACGCCTGTTTGAAAAAACAACCATGGGGAATAACTGAATATCTACAGAGAAATCTTATCTCCTGCGCAGAGGTCTGCTTTCTTTCTTCTGGACAAGGGCAAACCGCTACCTTATCGTGAAAGGACTTTTTGCAGCTGCCCCGAAGGGCAGGAAAAACGTACCTTCTCATTTCTACAAGGACATATCCCTATGGGCATGACCGTAACTCAGAAAATACTGGCCGCGCACGCCGGGCTTGAAAGCGTGACCGCCGGCCAGCTCATCGAAGCGAAGCTCGACGTGGTCATGGGCAACGACATCACCATAGCGCTGGCCGTTCCGGAATTCCGCAAGGCCGGAGCCGACCGGGTATTCGACAAGGACAAGGTCGTGGTGGTGCTCGACCACTTTGCGCCGAACAAGGACATCAAGGCCGCCATGCAGTGCAAGGTGTGCCGTGAATTCGCCCGGGAAAACGAGCTCACCCATTTCTACGACGTGGGCCGCATGGGCATAGAACACGCCCTTCTGCCCGAGCAGGGCATCGTGGCTCCCGGCGAAGTCATCATCGGCGGCGATTCCCACACCTGCACCTACGGCGCGCTCGGCGCGTTCTCCACGGGCGTGGGCAGCACCGACCTTGCCATGGGCATGGCCACGGGCGAAAACTGGTTCAAGGTGCCTGCGGCCATACGCTTCAACCTTACCGGCAAGCCCGGCAAGTGGGTCTGCGGCAAGGACGTCATGCTGCACATCATAGGCCTCATCGGCGTGGACGGCGCGCTGTACCGCTCCATGGAATTTTCCGGCAGCGGCGTGGCGAATCTCTCCATGGACGACCGCTTCTCCATGACCAACATGGCCATTGAAGCCGGAGCCAAGAACGCCACCTTCCCGGTGGACGACATCTGCCGCGCCTACCTTGAAAAGCACTGCAGGAAGAGCTGGACGGCCTACGAGGCCGACCCCGACGCCGAATACGAAAAGACCATCGACATCGATCTTTCCGCCATCCGTCCCACCGTAGCCTTCCCGCACCTGCCCTCCAACACCCGCACCATCGACGAGGTAGGCGAGGTGAAGCTCGATCAGGTGTTCATAGGCTCCTGCACCAACGGCAGAATGGAAGACATGGCCATGGCTGCGAGCATACTCAAGGGACACAGGATAAGCGACAGCCTGCGCGTCATCGTCATTCCCGCAACGCCCGCCATCTACATGGAATGCATGGAAAAGGGCTACATACGCACCTTCATGGAAGCCGGATGCGCGGTAAGCACGCCCACCTGCGGCGCGTGCCTCGGCGGCCACATGGGCATTCTCGCCGCGGGCGAAAAGTGCCTTTCCACCACCAACCGCAACTTCGTGGGTCGCATGGGACACGTCGAGTCGGAAGTGTATCTGTGCAGCCCGGCCGTGGCGGCCGCATCGGCCATAGCGGGCCGCATCGTCAGCCCTGAAACCATCATGGACAAGGAAGGAGAAGACTGATGCAGAGCGCACGCGGCAAAGCCTTTGTCTTCGGCGACGACGTCAATACCGACGTCATTCTTCCCGGCAAGTATCTCAACGTGACCGACCCGAAGGAGCTGGCCTCCCACTGCATGGAGTCGGAAGACCCCGACTTCGTGAAGAAGGCCCGCCCCGGCGACATCATGGTGGCGCACAAGAACTTCGGCTGCGGCTCCTCCCGCGAGCACGCGCCGCTGTCCATCAAGTACCTGGGCATTTCCTGCGTCATCGCCTCCACCTTCGCCCGCATCTTCTTCCGCAACGCCCTCAACATCGGCCTTCCCATTCTGGAATGCGACGAGGCGGCCCGGAACATCCATGAAGGTGACACGGTGAGCGTGGATTTTGAAACGGGCGTCATCACCAACGAAACCACGGGCCGCACCTTTCAGGCTGAGCCCTTCCCGCCCTTCATGCAGAACCTCATCGCCTGCGGCGGTCTGGTGAACTACTCGAAGGCCAAAATAGAAAAGTTGCGCGCCTCGCGCTGAGACTCCGCCCGAACGCGGAACGCGCGAGCGACTCGGGATGCACATTCAGGCATGAACTGCGAAAGTGCCGGAAACGGCGCTTCGTCAACCTTTCTTCCTCATCCATAAAGGACACTACCATGGCAACGTATCGCATCGCGGTCATTCCCGGCGACGGCATCGGCCCGGAAATCGTGACCGAAGCCCTCAAGGTTCTCGAAAAGGTCGGACAGAAGTTCGGCCATGAATTCATCTTCACCCATCTTCTCATGGGCGGCGCGGCCTACGACGCCGTGGGCACCTGCTTCCCCGAAGACACCGTGGAGATCTGCAAAAAGAACGACGCCGTGCTGCTCGGCGCGGTGGGCGGCCCCAAGTGGGACAACCTGCCCGGTCCCGAGCGCCCGGAAAAGGCGCTTCTCAAGATCCGCGAAGGCCTCGGCCTGTACGCCAACCTTCGCCCCGCCATCATGCACAAGGCCCTGAGCGGCGCCTGCCCCATCAAGCATGAGAACATCGGCGACAGCATGGACCTCGTCATTGTGCGCGAGCTCACCGGCGGCATCTACTTCGGCGAGCACGGCTGGCGCGAAGGCAGGTACGGTCAGGAAGCCTACGACGTGGAACGCTACAGCGAAATGGAAATCCGCCGCATCGCCAAGGTGGCCTTCAACGCAGCCATGGCCCGCAAGAAGAACCTCGTGAGCGTGGACAAGTCCAACGTGCTCGAAACCTCGCGCCTGTGGAGACGCGTGGTCAACGAAATGAGCGCCGACTACCCCGAGGTGACCGTATCGCACATGTACGTGGACAACGCGGCCATGCAGCTCGTGTACCGTCCCGGTCAGTTCGACGTGATTCTCACCTCGAACATGTTCGGCGACATTCTTTCCGATGAAGCCAGCATGATCACGGGTTCTCTCGGCATGCTGCCTTCCGCGAGCCTCGCCGACGGTTCCTTCGGCCTGTACGAGCCCAGCCACGGCTCCGCTCCCGACATCGCGGGCAAAAACATCGCCAACCCGCTCGCCACCATCCTGTCCGTGTCCATGATGCTGCGCTACAGCTTCGGCCTTGAAAAGGAAGCCGCCGCCATCGACAACGCGGTCACCGCCGTGCTTGAAGCTGGCATCCGCACCTGCGACATCGCCGAAGCCGGCATCACTCCCGTTTCCACCACGGAAATGGGCAAGGCCGTCTGCGACAGAATCTGATCACAGTTCCTTCTATGACGAGGGCGCCGGAAACTTTGGTTTCCGGCGCCCTTCTCTTTTCCTCTGCGGGGCATCAGCTTCCCCGCCTCAGCCACCTCAGTCCGACCACGGGGCCAGCGTGCCTTGCATAGTCCTGTTCAGCGTTTCGTAAACTTCCCTCACGGGAATGTCCCGCACGTCGTCGTTCACCTTCGACACGGCGGAAAAGTTGCGCGGCCCGCGCGGCGTCCAGAGTTCTTCCGACCATGGATAGGTGATGGACACCGTGGGCACCTTCACGGCACCGGCCAGATGCTGCGGCGACGAGGTGCACGTGACGAAGGCTTCGCACGTCTTCAGAAACGCCGCCGTATGCTGCAGCGACTTCTGTCCTATGAACTGATGCAGCCTCGGGTTCTTCATGTCCCTGTAGGCCTCAAGCAGCGGCACGTCGCTCTCGCCCGCCACGATCCATACCTCGAGGTCGGCATTCTTCTCCAGAAGAACTCTGGTCAGCTCCACGAACTTTTCAATGGGCCAGCGCAGGCCGATCTTCTTGATGTTGCCTATGAATATGCCCACTCTGCGGAGGCCCGGAACTTTGGGATACTTGGCCTGAACATCTCTTTCCACAGCTTCGGGCACGGTGAAGCGTATGCTTATGTCGGGGTGTTCGTTGTGGGGAAGGTCGAATTCCGCCTCAATCTCCCTCAGCATGACGCCGGAATAATGGCAGCCGTCCTCTGGGCGGCCGCTCCACGGAGCGAGTCTTCCCGTATTGAGGGCGCCCTTCCTTTTTCCCTTTGTCAGAGAGCAGAGCAGACGAAGCGTTTTCGATTTACTGTTGAAGCTCACCACAAGATCATGCGGAGCCAGCAGTTTCGGCAGAAGGCGGAACCAGGAACGGACGGACTTCTTGTCGTATAGAAACACATGATCCACGTCGGGATTGTCTTCCAGAGCCACGGCCCCCAGCGGACTTGCCACCACGTCCAGCACGGCGTCGGGATAAAGATCGCGCAGACGATGAATGACGGGCGTGCTGACCAGCATGTCGCCTATGCGGTCGCTTCTCAGACAGAGTATATGAAACTTCTTCAAGCAGTCTGCTCCTTGTCGTAAGGCGCCGGCATGCCGGAGAAAGTCACTCTCCCTTCTTCATTTTCAAAAGACGCACCGTCTCCCCTACGAAGCGGACAACCGCTTCCCTCTCATCTGGACTCAGGGAACTGAGCATCTCGGTAAGACTTTGCGCCTGTGCCTGAACATCGGCGGAGCCGTCCTTGATAAGCTCGGACACCGTACAGCCGTAGATGTCGGCAATCTGCTGAAGTCTTTCAAGATTGAGCGCTATTCTCCCGCTTTCCATACGGGAGATACTTTCCTTCTCGACGGAGAGGCGTTCCGCGACCTGAGACTGCGTAAGACCTGCGGCCTTTCTTCGACGCGCAATATTTTCCGCTGCTACCTTGGCTATGCTCCGCCTCGTCATGCTATCTCGCCTTACTGATGAAAATAGAAAAAATGAAGGATAACAGACTTTTTCGTATTAAAAATTAACATTGTATGTCATTTTTTAATGATATATAACGAAACATCCTGCAGACATTTTCTGCTTTCCGATTTTCATCTCCGCCCAAGGAAAAAATTATGATTTTAAATAAAATCAGTAAGTTAAACTGGAAATTTTCCGGACTTTTTCTGCTTCTGGCCGCCTCCCTCTTCTTTCTCGTCCATCTGCTCTGGTTCATTCAGACGCCCGTTTGGTATCCGTTCCGCTGTTTTCTGAACGGGCTGCCCGTCACCATTTTTCTTTTTCTTCCGGCGCTGCTCTGGAGACCTCTGGCACGGATATGGCTTCCTGCCATGACGCTGCTTCTTCTTGTTCCCGCCGTACTTGCCGGCATGCATCTTTTCTATTATGAGGCCACCATCTCCCAGCAGTCGCTGTACGCCATCTTCGAAAGCAACATCAGCGAATCCGCGGAGTTTCTTGTCTCCCAGTTTTCTCTGACGGCTCTTGTCTATCTCTTCGCTCTGCTTGCCCTGCCGCTGACGCTGCTCTGGAAGACTCTGAAGGCCGTCCGCAACGACGACTTCCGGGCTGCCAGGATTCTCGGCGTTCTGCTTCTCGCTGCCGCCTGCGTGCTTCAGCTCACGGGCAAGCTCGACCGTCTTGCCAAGGACAACCTCGCCTGCCAGCTCGTCAGAAGCTGGGAAGCCTACAAGGCAAGCGCAGAAGATCTGGAACGCTACATGCAAAAGGCCGCAACGCTTCGGGCTCCGAACGTCGCTGCCGAAGACGGTCCCGTCACGCTCGTCGTGCTCATAGGCGAATCCTCGAGCCGTCATCACTGGGAGCTCTACAACTATTTCCGCGACACCACGCCGAAACTTTCCTCCATGAGAAAGGAACTCTTCGTTTTCAGCGACGCCATAAGCCCCTTCGGAAGAACGACGCCAAGCGTCGTGGCCGCCCTTTCGTGCAGCGACGTGCCCGGAGTCGGCGAAATTCCCCTCGTCAACATCTTCCGGCAGGCCGGCTTCGAGACCATCTGGATGTCCAATCAGAGCACCATCGACGGAACCAACATGATAGTCCGGCTCATTTCCGGCGCAGACAGGGAAATCTATCTGAACAAAGGCGGCGATCAGGCCTATGCCCGCTCCTACGACGCAAAAATACTGCCGGCGCTGGATGAGGTTCTTTCTCAGGAAAGTCCATCGGGTAAAAGAGTCATCTTCGTGCATACCATGGGCTCCCACGTCAACTACGCCTCCCGATATCCCGACGACTTCGACAGATTCACCTCCGGCAACGACATTCAGGAAAAACCCTGGTTCACGAGCAAGGCGAAAAAATACATCAACAATTACGACAACAGCATACTCTACACCGACCACATCATCGCCTCCGTCATCGAAAGGCTGCGTTCCGTGCCTGGCAGCGCTCTTCTTTTCTTCTCCGACCACGGCGAGGAAGTCTTCGACACAAGAAAACATCACGGCCATCACGACTCCGTGGACTCCAGGTACTATGTGGACATCCCCTTCATCATATGGTTGTCCCCCTCCTACAGAGAGCACATGACGGAACAGGAGCTTGAGCGCATGGAGCACGCCCAGCACGTGCCCTTCGTCAACGATGCCGCCCCCTATGTCATGCTTGATCTGTGCAGAGTCTCCTTTTCCAGCCCGCACATGAAGGATTCTCCCCTTTCGCCGGAATTCACACCGCGTCCGCGCGTCATACACGGCGTGGATTACGACAAGCGCTATCAGGGAGACGCAGGGCTGAAGGAGCCTGTGCCTCTCCGCTGACGTCGCCTGTCTGACGTGTCCGCGCCCAGAGCTCCGGCCCCGGCGCGGCACTTTTTTTTCAGGAACCCGGTGCCCCATAATCCGACAGACCTGCCGCGCATCCCGTTCTTCGCCATCAGGCCTTCGCTGTTCACAGCGGCGGCGCTTTTTTCGCCACATCCCACAAATCATAGCGAAAAGCTAGGATTTTTTCCGACTCCGCGCCGCTCTGGCCTTGCCAAGACAGGACAAAAGGTTATCGTATATGACAGGCCCGCACGGCCACATCATCCAAAGCGAGGACACCATGCCAGCATCCAGTGAAGACGCGCCCAGACCGAACCTTCAGGTTGCCGCCCGAGTGGAAGAACTTTTGCGGGAACAGCTTGAGGAAATGGGAGTGAACCCCCGCCGCCTCCAGCCCGAGGAAATCGCGGCAAACATGACCTGCCGCATCGCGCCGGACAACAGCATGACGTATCTGTGGAAGAATGAGCCCATTTTGTACGTCACGCCGGAAAAACGCGAACAGGACGGCGAAACTTCCGTTCTCTGGCGCATGTTCACCAAGGATGACATGCCCTCTTCCCCTGACCATTCGTGAGGTATCCCATGAACATTCTCGATACCATAGGACATACGCCGCTCATTTTTCTCGACAGCGTTTCCGCTCATCTTCCTGCGAAGATTCATGTGAAGTACGAAGCCCGCAACCCCGGCGGCTCCATAAAGGACAGAGCGGCGCTCGGCTACATACGCGCCGCCCTGAAGGAAGGAAAGCTGACCCCGGGAGGCACCGTGGTGGAGGCCACCAGCGGCAATCTCGGCATCGGCCTGGCCGTGGTATGCGGCAAGATGGGGCTCAAGCTCATGCTCACCATGCCCGCATCCGCCAGCAGGGAACGCATTGCCCTGCTTCGCGCCATGGGGGCGGAAGTGGTGCTCACCCCTGCGGAAGAAGGCATGCAGGGCGCCCAGGACAAGGTGGACGAGCTGCTCGCAACGCTGCCCGGCGCCTTCCGTCCCGACCAGTTCAGCAATCCCGTAGGTCCTCTCGTGCACTACGCGACCACGGGCGTGGAAATTCTGGAAGACTCCCGGAAGGAAGGCTTCATGCCCGCGGCCTTTGTGGCCGGCACCGGCTCCGGCGCCACGCTCATGGGCGTGAGCCGCAGACTCAAGGACACCGACGCCTCCGTGCAGAGCTTTGCCGTGGAGCCTGCGGAATCGCCCGTGCTCTCGGAAGGCCGCAGCGGCGCTCACGGCATACAGGGCATAGGCGCGAACTTCGTGCCCGCCGTGTTCGACCGCTCTCTTGTGGACGGCATTCTCACCGTGAGCACCGAGGAAGCCATGGAAACGGCCCGCATGCTCATGCGCGACGAATCCATGAGCTGCGGCATCACCACCGGCGCCAACGTGCGCGCCGCCATGACCCTTGCCATGCGTCCCGAATTTGCGGGAAAGCATATCGTCACCGTTGCCCCGGACACGGGCGAACGCTACCTTTCCACTCCTCTTTTCAAGGACTGAGCTTCATGACTCCCTGCTTCCCCGCCCCAGACCAGGAACTGGCCCTTTCCCGCATGCGCGAGCTTGATGACGTGACCGAGGCCTTGTGCCGGCCGGAATCGCTTGCCACCGTGCTCAATTCCAAGGACTGCTCCACGCCCCTGCCTTCTCAGGAAGTGCTCAAAGAGGTGATGGAACGACTCAAGGCCGTGCTGTTTCCCGGCTATTTCGGCCCGTCGCACGTGCACAGGGAATCGCTGCGCTATCATGTCGCCGCCAATCTCGATTCCATTTTCCGCCTGCTCAGCGAACAGATCCGCCGCGGCGGCTGCTTTGCCTGCGCCGACTATGTGAACGACTGCCGCGGATGCGACGTGGCCTCCAAGGAAATGGCCATGAAGTTCATGCAGCGCATTCCCGCCATACGCGACATGCTTGCCGAGGACGCCCGCGCCGCCTACGAAGGCGACCCTGCGGCCACGAGCCCCGGCGAAACGGTGTTCTGCTACCCCTCCATGCTCACCATGATCCATCACCGCATCGCCCATGAACTCTATGCCCTGCATGTGCCCATCATTCCGCGCATCATCGGCGAAATGGCCCATTCCCGCACGGGCATCGACATTCATCCCGGCGCGCAGATAGGCGAAAACTTCTTCATCGACCACGGCACCGGCGTGGTCATCGGCGAAACCTGCATCATCGGCAAGGGCTGCCGTCTGTATCAGGGCGTGACGCTCGGAGCGCTCTCCTTCTCCAAGAACGACGACGGCTCGCTCGTCAAGGGCATACCGCGCCATCCCATTCTCGAAGATAATGTCACGGTGTACGCCGGAGCCTCCATTCTCGGCCGCATCACCATAGGCAAGGGCTCGGTCATCGGCGGCAACGTGTGGCTCACCCACAGCGTGCCCGCAGGCAGCCGCATCGTGCAGAGCGGCCCCAAGGCCAAGCCCGGAGAATCCCTTACGGGCAAATGCGAAAAAAGCGCTGAAAAGAAAAAGGACTGATCTGCCGTCCGAACGACAGGGGCCCGGCCTGAAGCCGGGCCCTTTTTTTTCCGCGTGAGCCGGGGCACGTCCCGAAGACAAGACTCCGGCAAAGCGACGCAGCTCTGCTCCGCCAGCCGCTCCCCATTCCTGCTCTCCTGCACGGTGCTTGCCGCATGGCCTCCTTGTCCGCGCCGGGGGCGCTGTCATGCTCCCGTCACACTTTCAGGACATACTGCCCGCCAAAAGGAGCATCTTCATGACAGCAGAAAATACCCTTCGCGTTGTCGTGGCCGGCGGCGGAAGCTGGGGCACGGCGCTTGCCCATGTTCTGGCCTCGGCCGGGCACGACACGACCCTCGTCCTGCGGGACGAGTCCGTGGCGCAGGCCGTCAACGAAAGGCACGAAAACCCGCGCTATCTTCCGGGAAAGTCCGTGCATCCCGGCGTGAAGGCGTCCACCTCGCCCGAGGCGCTGCGCGACGTCAATGCTCTGGTGCTGACCGTGCCCTGCCAGCATCAGCGAAGCTGGCTTGCCTCCATGCGGCACGTCATTCCCGAGGGCTGCGTCGTCGTCAACGCTTCCAAGGGACTGGAAAACGGCACGAGCCTCACCATGAGTCATGTGGTTCAGGAAGAGCTCTCTGCGCTTCGCCCCCGCTATGCCGTGCTTTCCGGGCCGTCGTTTGCGGCGGAGGTCATGGACGGACAGCCCACGGCCGTGGTGCTCGGCTGCGAGGACGAAACGCTCGGCGCAAGGCTCAGGGAAATCTTTTCCACGTCCTTCTTCCGCTGCTATTCCAGCACCGACGTCACGGGCGTGGAAACGGGCGGCGCGCTCAAGAACGTCATGGCCATTGCGGCGGGCATAGGCGACGGCCTCGGCTTCGGTTCCAACGCCCGCGCGGCGCTCATCACCCGGGGGCTGGCCGAGCTGTCCCGTCTCGGCACGGCCATGGGTGCAAGGCCGCTCACCTTCATGGGACTTTCCGGTCTCGGCGATCTCGTGCTCACGTGCACGGGCGGCCTTTCCCGAAACCGTCAGGTGGGCATACGACTCGGCAGGGGGGAAAAGCTGGGCGACATCGTCGCCTCCCTCGGCATGGTGGCCGAAGGCGTGAAAACGGCGGTGGCCGCGCGCGACCTGGCACAAAGACTCCGTGTTTCCGTGCCCGTCACCGAAGCCATGTGCCGGGTGCTGCACGAAAATGCCGATCCGGCAGAAGCCGTGCGCAGCCTCATGGAACGCCCGCTCAGGGAGGAATGATCGTCACGTCCCCCGCCACGCGGAACACGCACCGCAGATTCAAAACCGCTCCGGCCCGGGCCGTCGGACTTCCGACAGCCCGGGCCTCAAAGTGCCGCGGCCATGCCTGCGCATCCCCGGAGCGTTGAAGAGACGAGCCTACAGCACGTCCCGCGGCTCGTCTTCTATCTGCCGGAACTGGCGTTTTTCAGACGGGTGATGTTTCTGTGCGGAGGCTCGCCGAAAAGCCGCTTGTATTCCCGGTTGAACTGCGTGGGACTCTCATAGCCCACGGCAAGACCGGCGCTTGCCGCGTCCACGCGCTCGGCAAGCATGAGCCGCTGAGCCTCAAAAAGACGCAGTCTCTTGTGGAACTGCAGCGGACTCAGGCTGGTCACTTCCTTGAAATGACGATGGAAGGTGGACGTGGCCATGTTCACGCGGCGGGCCAGCTCCTCCACCTGCAGGGGAGAGCGGTAATTGTCACGCAGCCAGGTGACGGCCTGCGCTATCTGCATGCTCTGGGAACCCAGCGTATGGAAACGCCGCAGAAACTCTCCCTGCGGTCCGATGAGCATCCGATAATAGATTTCCCGGGTGATCATGGGCGCAAGCACGGGAATCTGCTCCGGCCTGTCCAGAAGTTCCGCCAGACGCAGAAAGGCATCAAGCACGGATACGTCCACGTCGGCCACGGACACGCCGCGGAGCGTGCCGGCGGACGAGGTTCCGGCGGAAGGAGGCACTTCCGCAGCCAGTCTGGTCAGCATGAACTTGTCCACTTCCAGCGAAAGACAAAGGAAGGGAGCCTCCGGCGTGCCGTCCATGACATAAAAGGAACTCGGCACGTCCACGCCCACGACCAGGCACTGTCCCTCGCCGTACACGTATTCCTCCGTGCCTATGACGGACTTCTTGCGCCCCTGAATCATGACCCCTATGCAGGGGTGATACAGACTGTTTTCCAGCACGTCGTGTGCCAGACGCCGCGACATGGACAGTCCCGGCACCTCCGTCTGCTTCAGGCCGGTTTCCGGCATATGCCTCAGCACCAGATCCCTGAGACGGTCGTTGATACGTTTCCATTCCTCCATGCGCACCTCCAGACAGAGTTTCCGCGCCTTTCCCGGCCGGGCGCGCTCCCCCGTCATTCTTTCTCAAGCAAGATCATGATACCGCCGCCGCTCTCGACAGAACAGATACGATTTCTTCTTTTTCTTGCCCGATTCTCTCACTCCGGCTTCTCAATGTCCATTTTCGACAACGTCCGCAATTTCGGATACAAAGACCTGTCCCTGCAACTTCAATAAGGCCTTTGTCATGGAACTTTCCCTTGCCGTCATCGTCATCCTGTGCCTGTTCTTCTTTCTTGCCGGATTCGTGGACTCCGTAGCCGGAGGCGGCGGACTCATATCCACGCCCGCCATGCTTCTGTGCGGTCTGCCGCCCCATGTCGCCCTCGGCACCGGAAAGTTCGCCAGCACCCTGGGCTCCCTCACCTCGCTTTGGACCTTTGCACGCAATCACCTTGTCGTGCTGCGCATCGCGCCCGCGGGATTCGCATCCGCCTTCGTCGGCGGCATGGCCGGTTCCGCCCTCGCCATGCACGTGGACAGCGCCCTTCTCGGCAAGCTCCTCATCGTTCTTCTGCCCGTCGGCATGGTCATCTCGCTGTTCTCCGGCAGACTCGTCAGCGAAGAAGGCGAACTTCCGGAAAAGCATCTTTTCATGCGCGTCATCATCATGGGATTCTTCATAGGCTCCTACGACGGCTTCTTCGGTCCCGGCACGGGCAGCTTCTTCATCATCGCGCAGCACCTCGTGCTGCGCATGGGGCTCGTGCGCGCCTCAGCCACGGCCAAGGTGTTCAACCTTGCCTCCAACGCCGGAGCCTTCGCCATGTTCGCATCCGGGGGCGTGGTGCTCTATGCCCTCGGCATTCCCTGCGCCGTGGCCAACATTCTCGGCAATCAGCTCGGCACGCATCTGGCCATACGCATCGGCACGCGCATGGTCAGAAACTTCCTCTATGTGACGCTCAGCCTTCTGCTCGCCTCCCTCATCTACCGCTTCTTTCTTGCCTGACGAAACTTCTCACCCCATGCCATCATTCCTCTCTGGACACGGCTCCCGATTGCTGGCATTATCTTAACGATAACCTTTCCTATCAACACGCAAAGGAGCCCCATGCTCTTCATCGAGAAATGCAAGGAGTCCGTGATATCGGTGGTGCCGATCGTCGTTCTCGTGCTCCTGCTTCATCTGACAGTTGCGCCCCTCGGCGACGCCCTGCCGAGATTTCTCGCGGGCGCCGTGCTCTTCATCATAGGTCTTGGTCTCTTTCTGGTCGGTGCCGACATCGGCGTTCTTCCCGTGGGCCAGAAGGTGGGCTCAACGCTCACCGGAAAGCGGAATCTCACACTCATGCTGGCCGTGGGCTTCGTGGTGGGCTTCATCATCACCGTGGCCGAACCCGACGTGCAGGTGCTGGCCGCTCAGGTCACAGGCGTGGCCCCGGTCATCGCGCCCATGGCGCTCGTGTGCATCATTGCCGCAGGCGTGGGCTTCTTCGTGGCCGTGGCCATGGGACGCATCATCTTTCAGCTTCCGCTCAAGCTGCTGCTCTTTCTCTGCTACGCCGGGGTGTTTCTCTGCGCGTTCTTCACGCCCGATCTCTTCCTCGGCATAGGATTCGACGCGGGCGGCGCCACCACCGGTCCCATGACCGTGCCGTTCATCATGGCTCTCGGCGTGGGCGTGGCGGCGGTGCGCGGCGGCAGCCGCGCCGGAGACGACAGCTTCGGCTTCGTGGGACTGGCCTCAGTTGGGCCCATTCTCGCCGTGCTCATGCTCGGGCTCTTCGCCTCTCCCGCAGCACCTGCCGTTTCCGCTTCTGCGGAAGAAGGCGCATCCGGCCTTGCGGCGCACTTTCTGCGCCTGCTGCCCGAAGTCACGCATGAAGTGGCCATGGCGCTCGGTCCCCTTGCCGTGCTTTTTCTGCTCTTCCGGCTCTTTCTCATCAGGCTTTCCCGCAGACAGACGCTGCGCATGGTCATGGGCCTTGCCTACACCTTCTTCGGCGTCATCCTTTTCTTCCTCGGCGTGAAGGGCGGATTCATGCCTGCCGGAGACGCGCTCGGAGCGCTGCTCTCCAGCCCGGAAAACCGCTTTCTGCTCATTCCCGTGGCGCTCGTCATGGGGGCCGTGGTCGTCTGCGCCGAGCCTGCCGTTTGGATCCTCACCGAACAGGTGGAGCAGGTCTCGGGCGGCGCCATCCGCCGCTCCCTCATGCTGACGGCCCTTTCCGCCGGCGTTTCGCTGGCCGTGGGCATTGCCATGTACCGGGTCATTTCGGGCACGAGCCTGTGGTTCTTCCTCATTCCCGGCTACGCTGCAGCCATGCTGCTCATGCGCTTCTGCCCGAAAATGTTCACGGCCATCGCCTTCGACTCCGGCGGCGTGGCCTCCGGCCCCATGGCCTCCACCTTCATTCTCGCCTTCATGCTGGGCGTGTCCAAGGGCGTGGGCGGCAATCCCGCCGTGGACGCCTTCGGCGGCATCGCCATGATCGCCATGACTCCGCTCATCGCCATACAGCTTCTCGGCATCGTTTTCAGCCGCAGGACGGGAGATCACTCATGAACAACCCTTGCAACGAAAGCGCAGGCAAACTGCTCGTCGTCGTCATGGAAAGGCACAAGTGCGACGCCGCCGTGGCGGCAGCCAGAAAGGCCGGAGCCCCCGGCGGCACCGTTCTCATGGGACGCGGTACGGCACAGAACAAATGGCTGCGCATTCTCGGCCTTGACGACGTGGAAAAGGAACTTCTCTACGCGCTTCTGCCCTCCGGCCTCGTCCGTCCCGTCATGGAAGCCGTGCGCAGCGATCCCGCGCTTTCCCGCACCCGGGGCATCATGTTCACCATAGACGTCATTGAAGCATTCCGGCATCACGTCTCCTCTCCCGCCGTTCTTTCCCAGACTCAGGAGGACCTCATGTCTGACAGCCGCCCGGAACAGTCCGGCTACGAACTTCTTTCCATCATCGTCAACAACGGCAATGCCGATCAGGTCATGGACGCCGCCAGAAGCGCCGGAGCCACGGGCGGCACGGTCATTCACGCGCGCGGCACGGCCCGCCCCGACGATGCCACGTTCTTCGGCATCACCATCGTTCCGGAAAAGGAACTCGTCATGATCCTCAGCCCGAAGGACAAGAGCGACCGCATCATGGAAAGCATCAAGGCCGAATTCAGCAGCGCCGAACCCGGTTCCGGCATCGCCTTCCGCACGGCCGTGGAGTCCTTCGACCTGCTGGGCGTGAAACGACGCTGAACCGCTCCGCCCCCATGCCACCATCCCCGCCGGCCCTGCGCCGGCGGGGATTTTTCGTGCCCCGCTTTCAGCTCCTGCCCCGAACAACGTTGACAAGCCGTACTCCTCTCTTTAATTAAGTATTTACTTAATTAAATTCTGCCGACGCTCCTCTCTTCCGCGGTCGTCCTTCCCGTGAACGCTGCGGAACATGACGGAGCAATGAAAAACGCCATGGACAACGCCCTTCTCTTTCGCGCACTGGCGGACGACACCAGACGCGGCATCGTGCGTCTTCTGCTGTCGGGCAGCTACTGCGTTTCCGCACTCGCCCGTGCGCTGAACGTGAGTGAAAGCGCCGTTTCCCAGCACCTCAACATCCTGCGTCGCGCGGGCCTGCTCGCCGGAGAAAAACGCGGACACTTCATGCATTACGACATCCGCCGGGAAAGACTGCTCGAGCTTGCCAAAGAACTTGAAGCCATGGCCGCAACGACGAGAGTTCAGGAAGAAAAGGCGGGGCCGGACGAAAGCAGACGGAATCCGTGCCCGGAAGATGTGCGGCGCCGCTGCCACGGCATCCGCTCCATGCGCACCCTGCCCATGGCTCCCCTGACGGAAAAGGAGCACTAGTCATGTCCACAGCCGCACTTTACATGCTCACCGCAATGCTGCTTGTCATATCCTTCCGGAAGGACCGAAAAAAGACCCGGCAGGCACTGAAAAAGGCCTGGAAGTCCTTTGAAAACATTCTGCCGCAGTTTCTGTCCATTCTCGTGCTCATCGGCCTCATGCTCGCCGTGCTCGACAGAGAAACCATCACCCGCCTGCTCGGTGCGGATTCCGGAGCCGCAGGCATGGCCGTGGCCGCGGCCGTCGGCTCCGTCACGCTCATTCCGGGCTTCATCGCCTTTCCCCTGGCGGCCTCTCTGCTCTCCTCCGGCGCAGGCTACGGCCAGACGGCCATGTTTCTCACCACGCTCATGATGGTGGGTCTTGTCACGCTGCCTCTGGAGACCACCTTTTTCGGAAAAAGGCTCGCCGTCATGCGCAACGCGCTGGCCTTTGTCTACGCCGTCGTCTCCTCCGTCGTTCTGGGGGTGATTCTGTGATTCTCACTCTCTGCCGTCGCTACAGGATGTTTCTCGCTCTTTTTGGCGTGAACGTCGCGCTTGTCTTTCTCAATCCTTCCATCGGACGCACGGCCCTTGCCATCACCGGCGACAACGTGCTCGAAATGCTCTCCTTTCTGCCTCCCATTTTCGTGCTGCTCGGCCTTCTGGACGTATGGGTGGACAGAGAAACCATGATGAAGTACATGGGCCGGGGATCCGGGACCCGCGGCATGCTGCTGGCATTCATTCTGGGCTCGGCCGCAGCCGGCCCCCTCTACGCCGCCTTCCCCATGGCCGGAGTCATGATGAAAAAGGGCGCGAGCATGCTCAACGTCTTCATTTTCATAGGGGCATGGTCCACCACCAAGATTCCGCTCATCATGTTCGAGACCGCCACGCTCGGCTTCCGCTTCATGGCGCTGCGCCTTGTCTTCAACCTTGCGGGCATATTCCTCATCGCTTTCATTCTTGAACGGGAGGTGCGCAGGCATCCCGAGTCTCTTCCCGAACCGCGCGCCTGAGCCGTCGCCACGCAGCGACCGACAGCCTCCGATCATCCAGGCGTTGACGCCGTCCGACCTTGTCGCGTACTCTGGCGTCCTGTCGTTTTCCGTCCCCTATGGCGCGCGATGAAAAGGCGGAACGTTTGCTGTCCCGGCCGTCATCCGGAACGCGCCCCGTCTCAAGGCTGCACGGACCTCCCGTGCTTTCCGGGCCCTGCGGTCCTCCCTCACGGCGGTCATGCCGCCCATTCAAGGCGAACACTCCATGCGCGGAAGACTCATCTATGTCATGGGAGCGTCCGGCTCGGGCAAGGACAGTCTCATCCGGGAAATGCAGCGACGCTTTCGAGGTCTGCCTCTCACGGCTGCCAGGCGCTACATTACCCGACCGCCCTCCCCGGAAAGCGAGAGGCACATTCCCGTCAGTCACGAACGCTTCGAGCATCTTGCCTCCTCGGGCCGCTTTGCCCTGCACTGGTCCGCCCACGGCTGCCGGTACGGCATTTCCGTCCGTTCGCTCCGCGCGCTCGAACGCGGCGTCTCCGTGCTCGTCAACGGTTCCCGAGCGGCCTTCAATGAAGCTGCAATTCTCTACCCCGACCTTCTCCCCGTGCTCGTCTCCGCGCCTCTCCACGCCCTGCGCGAACGACTCGCGCAGCGCAAGCGGGAATCGGACGCCGAGCTGGAAGAACGCCTCTCCGGCGCTCTGCTTCCCATCCCCGCAAACGTCACCAGGCAAAGAATGATACGCATAGACAATTCGGGGCCTTTCAGTGACGCCGCCGATCTCCTTGAGCGGGAGCTTCGTCGCGCTCTCTTCGAGCCCGCCGATGCCCGAATCGAACCATCTTCTCTCATCTGAAAGATTCCGCCGCGAGTGATGGCACACCCGGGCCTCGCCGGAGCCCTCTGCTTCTGGCCCTGAGTCTTTCCTGCTCCCTGCAAAGCAACGCCTCCTTTTTTGAAACCCGCTTGACAAAAGAGGCGTCCTCTGCCTATTTCAAAAATAAGTTTTCGAGTCGGTCCGGCTACAGCACGCGCCATGCCGTTCCGACCTGAGTTTCTGCTCACAGGGTGGTTCTGGAAACGGGGCCGCCTCCCGCACGACCTTCATGGTCTGGAAAGAAAACGCTGCGCTTGTTCCATGCCCGGGCTTTCCTCATGGTTCTGGTGTTTTCGTCTGTGAGCAACACCGGAAAACCGCCTTTGTGCGGCATGGAGAATCGCATGAAAAGATTTCCCCTCCTTCTCAGTGTTGCAACCGCCCTTCTTTTTTCCCTCTCTCTTTCCGCGCATGCCGAAAAGTCCCTTCACGTCTACTGCGGCGCAGGCATGACGAAGCCCTTCAGCGAAATAGCCGAGGCCTTCACCCAGAAAACGCAGGTGAACATGGAAGTCACCTATGCCAATGCGGGGCAGATTCAGTCGCAGATCAATACCGCGCAGGAAGGAGACTTCTTCATTGCCGGAGCTGCGGAAGAGCTCAAACCCGTGGAAAAATACGTGTCCGCCCGTCGTGATCTCGTGAAGCACGTCCCGGTGCTCGCCGTGGCAAAGGGCAATCCCAAAAACATCAGAGGCGTCAAAGACCTCGGCGACAGTTCTCTCAGGGTCGTTCTCGGCGACGCCAGGGCCACGCCCATCGGCAAGATTGCAGACAAGGCCATTGCCGACGCCGGTCTTGCCGGCAAGGTCAACGTAGTCAGTCGCGGCGTAACGGCGCCCTCCATCTTCAACGCGCTGAACGCGGGCGAATGCGATGCCATCATCGTATGGAAGGAAAACGTCTCTCCCGCCATGGACATCGTGAGCGACCCGGCCATGAATGCCTATGTGAAGACCATTCCCGCGGCGTCTCTCTCCTTTTCCGTCAATCCCGAGGGGCAGAAGTGCTTCCTTGAGTTTCTGAATTCCGACGAGGCCCGCGCCATCTGGGAAAAGCACGGATACGTCGTTCTGAACTGATCTTCCGGGAGCCGTCCGCCCTGAAGGTCGTGCATCCTCTCCTACGGCAGACGGCTCCCCCATTCTTCCTTCGCCTGCGCATCGCGGCGTCAGGAGCTCTGCGCGCCATGAAACTGAAGATGTCCCTCTTTGACGGCGCAAGCCTTTTCATCGCCTTCCTGACCATTATCTTTCTCACGGCCGCCATCGGCACCATCATCGTCGGCGGGCTGCCTTTTCTTGCCGAAGCTCTCCGCTCGAAGGAAGTGCTTTTCTCCATACGGCTGAGCCTTGTCACTTCCACGCTTTCCACGCTGCTGTGCTTTGTCGTGGGCATTCCCTGTGCGTATGCCCTGGCGCGGTGCAGAATGCCGCTGCGCAGTCTCTGCCGCCTTGTGCTGGAACTGCCGCTGTCGCTGCCCTATCTCGTGCTCGGCCTGTGCCTGCTCATGATGTTTTCCTCGGGGGCGGGCAAGATGCTCAGAGACTTCGGCATACGCGTCATCTTTGAGCCGGCGGGCATCGTCATGGCGCAATGGCTCGTCAACATTCCCTTTGTCATACGACTCATGCGCACGGCACTGGAAGAGCTGGACGGCAGGCTGGAATTCATTGCAGGCACGCTCGGAGCCTCGCGCTGGCAACGGTTCTGCACCATCACGCTGCCTCTGTGCCGCAATTCCATGCTCATGGCCGCCATACTCACCTGGTCCCGCGCCGTGGGAGAATTCGGCGCGACGCTCATGCTCGTGGGCGTCACGCGCATGAAGACGGAAACGCTCCCGGCAAGCATCTACCTCAACATAAGCACGGGAGACAACGGCATGGCCATGGCCTCGGCCATCATCCTGCTGGCGCTGTCGGGCACGGCTCTTCTGCTCTCCACCCTGCTTCGACGCCGCACCGCAAGCCGCATGGAAGGAGCGCTCCGCCCATGACGCCGCTCGCCTTCGAGAATTTCTGCCTCACCAGAGGCAGCATGCACATCAGAAACATTTCCTTTGCTCTGGAAGAAAGGGAAACGTTCGCCATTCTCGGCCGCACGGGAGCAGGAAAGACGCTTCTTCTGGAATCGGCGGCCGGATTCTACGCGCCGGAAGGCGGCCACGTGCTTCTTTACGGCACGCCGGTACAGGACATTCCTCTGACCGAACGACGCATAGGCTTCGTGTATCAGGATCACGCGCTTTTTCCCCATATGAGCGTGGAAGCCAACATTGCCTACGGTCTGCGCGTCCGCCGTGTTCCCCGAGACGAGCAGAAGGACAGGGCACGGGGCATCGCCTCCATGCTCGGCATCGAGCATGTGCTGAAGAACTATCCGCAAACGCTGAGCGGGGGAGAAAAACAGCGCGTCGCGCTGGCCAGGGCTCTGGTGCTCAGACCGCGTCTGCTGCTTCTCGACGAACCGTTTTCCTCGCTCGACCCGGCCACGAAAAAAAAGCTTTACGACGAGATTCGGAGCATCCCGCAGAAATTCGACTGCGCGGTGCTCTTCGTGACCCACGACTTCCGGGAAGCGCAGATGCTCGCCTCCCGCATAGGCATCATGGACCACGGAAACATGCTCTGCATACGCCGCTCGGAGGAGCTTTTCGCACGCAGCAGCAATGCAGGACTCAACGCCTTTCTCGGTCTGGAGGACAACGCATGACCACACAGGAACTTTACCGGCGACTCAGGCAGGAATTGAAGCGCCTTGTCGACGCCCACCGTCTCAACGAACGCCCCATAGAGCTGAAAAGCCGCGGACTGTCCCCGGAAGAAGCCATAGGTCACACGCTTCGCAAGGATTACCCCATCCTCGCCGGCAAAGAAATCATGCTTCAGGCAAGGTTCGGCGACGCTCTCGGACAGGCCTTCACGGACGCCCCTTTGAAATTCTGCGGCACTCTCGACGAGGTGCTCTCCTTCGATACGGAAAACGATCCGCACGGACGGGCCCTGCTGATCGCCACGCTGAATGCCGTCATGCGTCACACCGGAGACATCGACCACACCGTTCACTGCAAAAACGACGATCTGGAACGCTGCGCCGAAGCATTCGCAGCCTACGTGCGCGAAAACTTCGGCAGCCCCCGCATCGCGCTCGTGGGCTATCAGCCCGCCCTTACCGCCAGACTGTCTCAGGAATTTCCCCTGCGCGTTCTGGACATGAATCCGCAATTCGTGGGCAGCGTGAAGTCCGGCGTCACCATCGAACACGGCGGCACAGGTTACCAAGATGCGGTGCTCGACTGGTCAGAACTCGTGCTCTGCACGGGAAGCACGCTGTGCAACGGCACCTTCGTCAACTTTGTGGACATCGGCAGACCGGTCGTTTTCTTCGGCATTTCAGGCGCTGCGGCGGCACGGGCATTCTCGCTTACCCGCTTCTGTCCGTGTTCCTGCTGACGGAGGGCTCCGTTGCTGCGGAAGACGATGCGCCCATCATGTTCTCTCCGCCCACTCTCATCGCGAACAGAAAGCCCCCGCAAAAAAAGAGCAGCTTCCATGCGCCGCTTCGTGCCGCATCATCCGCTTTGCGGCATGATGCGGCTTTTTTCAACGCTCTCCCTCTTCCCTGCGCGCCGGAACTGCTTATTAACAATGACAAGGATGAATTTTCCCCAAAAAACAAAAAACTTTTCCATGTAAGGATGACGTAAGATTCGCATGCTCTACTGTCCTCAAGTGGAAAAGGCAACAACACCAAAACACATAGATACCATACTCATGGAGGCTCTTATGACCATGCTTTCCTCCCGTTCTTCCCGTCTTTCCGCCCTCCTCGGCGCTTCTCTTGCCCTCTCTCTCATGCTCGGCGCTTCGACCGCCCTCGCCAAGGGGCCCGACGGCGGATACAACCGCGGCGGCGGCTTCACCGGCCCCGGCCCTGCCCTCAGCACCGTGCAGCAGGCCAAGGACATGCGCGACGACTCTCCCGTCACCCTTCAGGGCCACATCGTTCAGCACCTCGGCGACGATCACTATCTGTTCAAGGACAACACCGGCACCATCAACGTGGAAATCGACCACAAGCGCTGGCAGGGCCAGAACGTCGGCCCCAACGACCTCGTGGAGATCTCCGGCGAGGTGGAAAAGGACTGGTCTGAACTCGGCATCGACGTAAAGCGCATCATCAAGAAGTAAATTCCGACCGGCGCGTCCCCATGGGGCGCGCCGGAATCGCAAGGGAGCATCATGCGCATTCTTCTCATCGAGGATGACACGCTCATAGGAAACGGGCTCAAAATGGGTCTTCCCGCCATGGGCTTTGCCGTGGACTGGTTCAAGGAAGGCCCGCTCGGCATGCAGGCTCTTGAATCGGCCACGTATGACGCCGCCATTCTCGATCTGGGACTGCCCGGCATGGACGGGCTCGACGTGCTGAAACAGTGGCGCGCCGCCGGACGCGACGTTCCCGTGCTCATTCTTACGGCAAGAGACGCCATCAGTCAGCGCGTGGAAGGCCTCAATCTCGGCGCCGACGACTATCTCGGCAAGCCGTTCGATCTCGACGAAGTGGCGGCAAGGCTGCGCGCTCTCGTACGGCGCAGGCTCGGGGTCACCTCGCATCAGCCCTCGCACGGAGCCGTCAGCTTCGACCCGCAGACCCGCACGGTTTCCCTGAACGGCCAGCCCGTGGCCCTGGGACAGAAGGAAGTCATGCTCGTGGAGCTGCTTCTTCTGAACAGGCAGAGCGTGCTTTCCCGCAGCGCCATAGAGGAAAAAATCTATCCCTGGGGCGAGGAAGTCAGCAGCAATTCCGTGGAAGTGCTGGTGCACCGCATACGACGCAAACTGGGGTCAGGGTTCATAAAGACCGTGCACTCCGTAGGATACACTCTGGGAGACGCCTCATGAAACCGCACCCTGCCCATCCGGGCACATGGCTCAGCAAGATCGGACAAGCGTGCCTTCACGCCTCGGCGTCATGGACAAAAACGCTTTCCGGTCTTTTTTTTCGCATCGGAAACGCCGTGCGTGGCCTGTGGAACCGCCTGCTCTCTCAACCGGCCAGCCGCAGAAGCCTCAGACTGAGGCTGAGTCTTTTCTTCTCCCTTTTCATGCTTGCCTCATGGCTTGCCGCCGCGCTGTTCACCTGGCAGACGTGCAAAAGCTACATCGACGAATTTTTCGACTCCCAGCAAATGGTGGTGGCCAAAACGCTGGCCGTGGCCGATCTCACGCGCGCGCCGAAGAAAATTCCAAAACTCGGCGACATGATGCCCGGCGTCAAAAAACACGGATTCGGCCAGCAGGAAGATGATGCCATTGCCTTTGCCGTGTTCTCGCCGAACGGTCGCCGTCTTCTCGCCGACGGAAAAAAAGGCGGACGCTTTCCCTTTGAACCGTCGAGGCGCGGCTTCATCAACGAACCGCTGCAAAACGACGACGATGCATGGCGCATCCTGTGGATAAACTCCCGGGACGGAAAATATGTCATCGCCGTGGGGCAGGAACTTGAATACCGCAGCGACATGGCGCTGGAAATGCTGGGCGGCCAGATGCTCCCATGGCTCATTCTGCTGCCCGTGCTTCTCGGCGGACTTTTTCTGCTGCTCACCCGCGAGCTCGCGCCCCTGCGCTCCATGGCCGCCGATCTTCAGTCCCGGCAGCCGGAAGACGACACGCCGCTGGATCTGCAGAAGCTGCCTTCAGAAGTTCTGCCCATGGCTCAGTCGCTCAACGGCTTCTTTGCCCGAACCGGAGAAATGCTGACCCGGGAACGTTCCTTCATTTCCGACGCGGCGCACGAACTGCGCACGCCTCTCGCCGGACTCCGCATTCAGGCGCAGGTGGCGGCACAGCCCGGCATGAACCCGGAAACACGAAACGAAGCGCTTGCCTTCCTTCGGCAGGGCATAGACCGCTGTTCACGGCTCATCGACCAGCTTCTCGCGCTCTCGCGACTCGAGGCCTCGCACGGCTCCGGCTCCTCGGGGTCCATCGATGGGCTTTCCCTGTCCACGGTAAGCTGGAACGAGCTTCTGGCACAGGCTCTGCCGTCCTACGGCCCGCGTCTTGAACAGGCGGGCATTCATCTCGAATCCCGCATGGCCTCACTCAGCGCTTCCGTGGAAGGCAACAAGGCCCTGCTTGCCATGCTGCTGCGCAATCTGCTCGAAAACGCCACGGCCTACGCCACGGAAGGCGGACTCATACGCATAACGCTGGAGCAGCGCAGCCTTACCGTGCAAAACGATTGTGCCTGTCTGCCGGAAGAGAGCGTCAAACGTCTGGGAGAACGCTTCTTCCGCCCCCCCGGACAGGAAAAAACCGGCAGCGGCCTCGGTTTGTCCATTGTCCGGCGCATTGCCGCCATCCATGGTTTTCGCCTGAGCATAGGCATGGAAAACCATGCGCCCGGTTTTTCCGACTGTTCCTTCAAGGTCAAGCTCTCCTGGTAACCTTTGGAACTCCCTCTTCGCCTCTCCCTCAACGGCTGAACTGCCTGAAACTTCGATGTGTCTTTCCGCCAGGGCCGTTTTCCCGACAAGGAAACGGCTCTTCTGCATGGGCATTGCTCCCGTCCTGCCTGCCGGCTTCATCGTTCCGTCCTGCGTCCGCCCTCTTCTCTTACGGCACCATCTCCGGCCTTTCCCCGTCGCCCCTGGGCAGACGGCATTTCCGTCCGGCGCTGATCACCGGCCCGGCGACTCCCCGATTAAATGGACGAGCAAAGCCTCGCTCCCGGCACCTTTCCAGCGCCCGGCCGCGTTGAGCAAGACAGGCAGCCCCTTTCGGCGGCGTTCGTCCCGATCTTTGCTGAAAGCAACATTGCGAAAAAGTAAAGATAAAGACTTCCTTCCGACTCAACAGGTTGCGGGAAGATGACCAGGCTTTTGAAAACACCTATCTTTCAAAGTGTAACAGAGTCTTATTGGCGATCTCCCACCGCAGGCGGCTATGCTAGAACACTACTATGACCGTGTGCAGACAACGGCAAGCTCTCTGCAAAGGCATACATGGCCTTCTGAGAAAGGGGGATGCCCTTCAACGCTCTGCCGCACGACAATCTCATGCACCTTTTTTCATGCAAACGAAAAAATGATGACTGAAAGCAGGTATAAACATACAAAAGCGCCGACATCATGCGTCCTTCAGGACAGCACGATATCGGCGCTTTTGCCTTCCCGTTCTCACTCGTCACGGAAGAGGCGTCAAACGGAACCCTACACGCGGGACCGTCTTGAGAATGGGCTTGTTCTGCTTTTCCAGGTGACTCCGCAGAATGTGGATGTAGGTGCGGAGCGCATCGCTGTTGGGAGGCGTGTCGCCATAAAGCTCATTTTGCAGCTCACTGCGGCTGACCACGTTGGGAGCGGCCTTCATGAGTCGGGCCAGCAGCGTGAACGCCATGGGAGGAAGATGCATGCTCTTGCCGTCGCACGTGACGGTATGAGCCTGCGAGTCAAGCTCTATGCCCGCCCAGCTCAGGCGGGAAGAAGACAAATGAGCCTTGGAAAGGCGTATGGAGGCCAGAATGCGGGCCTCAAGCTCCAGCATGTGCACAGGACTCGTCACAATGTCATCGGCTCCGCTGTTCAGATAACGGGGCAGATTTTCCAGCGTGTTTTCGGGTACCAGCAGAATGATGGGTCTGTTGAAGCCTTCCATGCGCAGGCAGGTATAAAGGGGAATTCCGTTCTGATCGGTGAACAGGGCATCGAGAACAAGCGCATCATACGTCGATGTCTTCAGACAGTTTCTTACCTCGTCACTGTCTGCAGCGCTGTCAAGCTGATACCCCATGGGTTCCAGATACGCAAAAATTTTATTCATGACCAGCGAATCGGAAACCCCAACCAGCAGATGAAGCTCAGAAACGGAAAGCTGTTTTTTCAGACTGTATAGCATAAGCAGCTCTCTGACAGACTTTTACTTTACAGAAAACAGGAGAAAAGAAACAGATTTTCCAAAAATTAAAGCTTATACGATATGGAGCGGCAACGATATTTCGCTCCTGCTGTCCGTTACGTGCAACTTCAAGAAAATACTAGGCTATGGCCTAGTGTCCGTCAAGTTTTTCCCTGTCAAAACACATATCTTTCGAAGGGGATGCGTCAATGATAATCAGCAACCTCGGAATCATCATGAAACACAGGAATCTGACCTATGAAGACCTGCAGCACCTCTCTCAGGTTGCCCCCGACACCATTGCCAGAGCGAAGGACGGGAGAATAGCCACCTGCAAGCTGGCCACCCTGGACAAGCTGGCCACCGCGCTCGACGTCGACATCTGTCAACTTTTCAGCCACGTCCGGGAAGAAGAGTCTCCCAGGCATGCGCTGCAAGGAGAAGCAAGGCCATGAAGCTCGGATATATCAAAAAAAGGCGGGAGAGAACTTGCGTCCTCTCCCGCGTAAGCCGGATCTCATCCAGCGCGGGCTAGGCCCGCGTCGAATTAGAACTTGTAGGCGAAGTTAAGAGCGGTGCTCCAGCCGTCCTTGTCGATGTTCTTCATGCCATGGTCACCCTTGTCGTAGTCGGTGATCATGTAGGAGAGTTCGAGAACAGCGGTGAGGTTCTTGTAGATGTTGTAGGTGTTGGCCAGGTTGAATTCAACAACGCTGTCGCTGGTGGTCATGTATTCCCAAGGATTCAGGCCGCCGGCCAGCTTGTCGTCGTTGGTGCCCTGCCAGTAGGTGACGGTGAAGGTGTGGCTCAGATCTTCAAGGAAGGACACATCTTCGATACCGGCCTGAACGCCCCAGGTGCCAGCGATGTTGTGGCGGCTGGTGGTGTCGAACAGACCATATTCACCGGCGCAGTAGCCGATGGTGGGATGGAAACGACCACCAACAGTGGGGATCCAGCCCTGACGAGCGTACTTGGCGTCGCTGTCGTCACCGGAGCCGTACCAGCCACCCAGGATGGGAGTACCGTAGGCGGTCTTGTAGGAAGCCTTGGCCTGGATGTACCAGCCGTCGCGATCGTTGGGAGCGCCCACGCCTTCGTAGTTCATGGTGCCATAGGCGCCGGAGAGCTTCAGGGTGAAGGGATCGAAGTAGGTCATGGTGGCGGTGGCGCCGAACCAGTAGGCATTGCCGTCAGCGATGTTCAGGGTGCCGTCGGTGGAGCCCTGCATGGTGTTGCCCTTGTCGATGGCGCCGTACATCACATAAGGAGTGACGGAGAAGCCGTCAAACTTGAGGGCAGCGGCCACGGAGAACAGATCGGACTTCTTGGAGGTGTCGGTGTCGTTGCCGATGCCACCGAAAGGACCGTTATCGGAGAGATAGCCGGCGCGCACCCAGAAGGCGGTCAGGTCGAGCCAGTCGGTCACAGGAGAGGAGACCACCACACCGTCACGGCTGTTCACACCAGGATTCATGACGGCGTTCTTGCCGAAGGCGTCCTTGGGAAGACCGACGAGCTGCTTACCCATACGAACCTTGACGGTGGTCTGGGGGATCATCCAGTCGATGTAGGCCTGACGAACGCCAAGCTTGGTGTTGGCGTTGTTCGAGGTACCCCAGTCGTAACCGGTGGCCTTGTCAGCATCAATACCGGCCTGCAGCTGCAGGTAGCCGGACAGGTTTTCATTGGCGGTGAAGGTCATGCCGAGACGCATACGCTGACCGGCTTCGTCGAAGTTGTCGCCGGTGCCGACGCGTTCGCCGAGGATGTAGCTGAACATGTATTCACCGTCCATCTTCACGTCAACGGCGGAAGCAGGAGCAGACGCGGCGCAGATCATGCCGGCAGCCAGAAGAAGCGTAGTAAGCTTTTTCATTGTAGTCATTCCTTTGAAAAAAAAGTGGTTGATGAAACCTATGGAAAATCCCTCTTTTTCCATGGAACGACCCTGCAACATTATTTGATAAAAAAATGATAAAAAAATAAAAATAAAATTATAAAAAATATGAATAATATATTATTATCATTAGAATAAAAAAATTTTTACGCATTATTTTTTCTGCCGCAAAACGCTTTTCCCTCCCCTCATTTCACACTGAAAAAAAGTATGAAAAATATAAAATAATCTATAATATCAATAAATTAAATATATATTATCTCTATTGACCGCTTTCTGGCTCCACCGAGAAAAGAAGTCGATCAACTCTCCTCCCCTCCTCGTATGAACAGATGGTCCGCAGCGGCATACGCAACGACAACCTGTTATAATTGCTAATTTTATAATTGGACAGCATTTCGTTTCCCTCACGGACAATGTTTGCCGCCCCGGAAGCGACCGACGAAAAAACAAGGGAAGATCGGCATGACAAAATTTTTAACAGGCCCTGCGGCTTCGGCTCGCAGTTCCCGAGTGTTCTTACCGCCGTCCGATGAAGCGTGAGAGACGAGTATCGCGCACGGCTTATTCCTTATTAAATAAAAAAGGCCCGGAGCTCGATACGGTCACGAGACTCCGGGCAGAAAAAATTCCGACTGGGGAACGACGGCTCGCCGTACCCCCATGAACGCTTACGCCTTTGCGGCAAGAATGACGTGCGGGGCCTTGATGGCGGCCTGCACGCTCACGCCTTCCGCAATGCCGGCGTCTTCGAGGCTGTCCACCGTGCACACGGAAGTAAGATGATCGCCGTTGGAAAGCTCCACGGACACGCTGGCCATGATCTGGCCCTTCTTGATGGCCTTCACCGTGCCGGGCAGCATGTTGCGGGAAGAAAGAACATAGCCGTCGATGTCGCGGGCCAGCAGGACGTTAATGCCCTTCACCATGGCCAGAACCTCACGACCGGGGCAGAGGCCGAGGGTCTCGGTGCTCTTGCTGGTGACTATGGCGGAAACTTTCAGTCCGCCCTTGAGTTCGATGTCGATCTCATCGTTGACCGCGCCGCGCTTCACGGACGTAACAACGCCTTCCAGAATATTTCTCGTGGTAACCTTCATAGGTCATCCCTCCATCAAAAGTTATGAACTACATAATCACACGGCAGGGCTTGTCAATGGATACGAAAAAACGCCCGTGCGGCAAAGAATCCAGAAGAACACGCCATGCCTGCGCGTGCCCTGTGACATTCTTTCTCTCTTCTTCTCCGGCGTACCGGAATCTGAAAAGACGGCGACCATTCGCCGTCTCTTGTACGGACGCCGACGGGGAAGGCCCCCGCGGGAGGAGCCGAAGATATCCGGCATCTCACGGTCCCAGCACCTCAATGACGCAGTCATCGGGCAGAGCACGCAACAGGCCTTCCATTCTTGTGGAAAAGCGTTCAAAAAAACTGATGGTACGGACGCGTTCCCTGTCAGGCGTCATTTCCGAAAGATCCCCGCGGGGAAGCCATGAGGGAAGCCACGGACCTTTTTCCAGCATCGCCATGTGCTGCCTGAAAAACGGACTGTCGCCGTCTTCCCTGAGCATGACGACTTCGTTCTTCATATCGCGCAGCATGGCCCGCACGTTTTCTCTGCCGTAGCGGTTGTTGCCGTACCAGTCAAAGGCCCTCTTCTCGAAGTCAGGGTTACGCTCATTGAGCGACGGGTCATACCATTTTTCAAAAAACGGGTACGCATAGCAGTCCAGCACTTCCTCATCCATGGAAAATGAAAAGGCGTCGGACACTCTTGCGCAGCTTCTCTGCTCCGACTCTGTGCCGTACACCAGAAAAAACGGTTCCTCCCCGCAGACGCCATGACACAGAAAAGGCTGATATACACATCGAGCCGTGGCCCTGAACTTCAGATACGGCATCCGGAACTCTTCCATGGAGCCGGCAAGAGCAAGCATGTACCCTCCGCCGGACGTCGTTCCGACCATGAGGTCAATCCTGTCGGAAAAGCGGAAAACATATCGATACTCGATGTCGCTGTGCGTTTTCGAATCCAGTTCATCTCCTGACAGTCGACAACTGGTGACGGTCTCCTTCTTCTCTGCAAGGAAAAAATCCTGAAGCTTCCTTCCTCTTACATACTGACCAAAAAGCCTGTCGGCATCGAAATTCGGCGTATTCAGCCCCTCCATGCACTGCCGGGGAACGGCATTGACGCTGATCCGTGCGCTCAGATCTCCGCCGGGGTGAATCTCCAGCGACGTTCCTCCTTCAAAGTCGAGCACGAAGGGCTCGCACAGCCGGACGGCCTGAGGAATCATGAGATGCCGACGAACATCCCTCATCCCCTCCTTGCTGCGTACCGTTCCGGAGCGGACGGCATGCTCATATTCATAATTCTCCAGAGCAGAACAGGTCATGTTGCATGCCGCACCGATGACTCTGACCCCCGTCAGCCGCTTTCCCGTGCCTGCCAGCTTTCTGACGGCCCTCAGAATCTCTTCCGCCCCTCTGTACTCGGGTGCGGACCATTCGTACCAGTCAAAACGCCCGCGAAACGCATTGTTGCCAAACGTCAGATTCATTGTCGGCCCTCCGCCGCCCAGAGCTGGACACCGCCTTTTCAGGTCTGCCGGACCTTGAGCCTATCAGAAAGCCCGACGCAAAACAATGAAGGCCGGCAACGGACGGGAACAGAGGACGGCACAATGCCGCACGGTCAGAAAAAACAAAAAGGGCTTTGATGACGTCAAGCGACAATCAAAGCCTTGGAAATATAACAGTATGGCGGAAAGGGTGGGATTCGAACCCACGTACCGGCTCATCACCGATAACTCGATTTCGAGTCGAGCGCGTTACGGCCTCTTCGCTACCTTTCCACAAACGTGTGTTTTACACGAAGTGCCGCCTGCGGGCAAGCCTTTTTTCCTGCGCCGCAATGACGGATTTTTCGCCCCCTGCCTGTTCTCCACCGCGTTCACTCTGCCGCAAAGCGGCCACGGACGGAGGCTCGGCAGAACGGTGCTTTCGTAAAAGGCCGCCCCGTTTCCTTTGCGCTCCGGCAAAAGAAAAAGCCCGTCGCTGAAAGACGGGCCTTTTGCATGAAGTTTTTCTCTTCCGGGCAGAGCCCGGAAAAAGACGCGACACGGCTTTCTGCCTCAGAGAGGAAGGCCGCGTCTCTCGTCCATGTCGGCATGAAGCTGAGCAATGAGCGCGTCCAGTCCGTCGAACCGGCGGTCCTGCCGGAGTCTGGCCAGGAACCTGACTTCAAGCTCTCTGCCGTAGATGTCGCCGGAAAAATCCATGATGTGCGTCTCAAGCGTCAGCGTGGAGCCGTCGAAGGTGGGGTTCTTGCAGAAGCTCGTCACGGACATATGCCACACGCCCGCGCCCTCGCCGTCCAGAAGTCTTGCCGACGTGGCATACACGGCGGGAGCCGTCATGGCCTGCGTATGCGGCACATCGAGGTTGGCGGTGGGAATGCCCAGAAGAGGACCTCCCCGCCCTTCGCCGTGCACGACTTCCCCCTGCACGGAAAAAGGACGACCGAGAAGCGCGTTGGCTTCGTCGAGCCTCCCCTCGGCAAGGGCCTTTCTGATGCGCGTGGAACTGACGGGCGCGCCGTCCATGATCACGGCCTGCACCTGCGTCACGTGCGGGATGCACGTTTTCAGCACCTCCATGCCGGCCTGATCCCGCCCCATGCGGAAATCATAGCCGATGAAGAGCTCGCTTGCCGCAAGACCTTCCTCAAGCACGGAGCGGCAGAACTCTCCCGCCCCCCTGGCGGCCAGCTCCTTTGTGAAGGGAAGCAGAAGCACGGCGTCCACACCGAGCGCATTCATGTACTCAAGGCGCTGCGCCGTGGAGCAGAGCTCCTTGGGCGCGCGGGAGGAAAGCACGGAAACGGGATGGGGAGCAAACGTGACGGCCACGGCAGGCACGTTTCTGGCTCTGGCGTTTTCCACGGTACGGCGCAAAAGCGCCTGATGGCCGAGATGCACGCCGTCGAAGTTTCCGACGGTAGCCGTGCAGGAAGTCCACGCTCCCTTCTTGCGGAGTGCTGCTGGTTGAGAATCTACGATCATGAGATTACTTTTTCGCCGTGTTCTTGAGCGCCATGTCCACGGCGTCTATGAAGTTTTCCATGGGAAGAGCCCCGCGCAGAACCATGTTGTTCACAAGGAAATACGGAGTGCCCACAAAACCGAGCGCATTGGCGTCGGCCGCATCACCGGCCATCATGGCATCGAGCTCCCTGGCCTTGCTCTTCACTGCGGCCTCAACGGCCTTGGCGTCGAATCCCACTTCCGCGGCAATGGCGCGCATGGCCGTCACCGCATCTTCTTCCACCTGCTTCTGGCGGTCGAAGGTGAGCGCGTACATCTTCCACGCCTTGGTCTTGTCGATCTGATAGGCGGCTATGAACCACTCGCCGGCAATGCGTCCCGCCTGCGTCTTGGGAACCTGCTTGAACACCAGCCTGATCTTGCCGGGATAGCGCTTCATCAGGTTGCCCACGGTGTAGGCGGCCTGATGGCAGTAGGTGCACAAAAAGTCGGAAAAGGCGATGATGGTCACGGGAGCGTTGTCGGGGCCTCCCACGGGCCGCCCTTCAAGGGCCACCGTCTTGGGCTCATTGATCTCGGTTTCCCACTGACGAAGCAGCACGGCGCGCCGGCGCTTGTCCGAGCCCTGCTGCACGATGTCGAGCATCTCCTCGCTGTGATCCTTCAGCACATTGAGAATGATCTCGGGGTGTTCCTTCAAAACGGCCTCCATCTGGGCGGTCAGGTCCTGCGCAGGCGCGGCCTGTGCGGGACCGACGGCCATGATGCCGCCGGAAATCAGAAAGAGTGTCAGACATATATGACGAAGAAACGACATGATTCTCTCCTTTTGCGCGACTATAGCTTTTTCATTACGGGCTGACAAGCCGCACCGAACTTAAGGCGCATCCCCGCAAGCGGAAGATTTCCTGAATGTTCATGTCTGTGTCGGGACCGCGTTGCATGGCCGTGAATCCGCATCACGACAAAAGGTTGCAGTCAGGCGTCATGCACGGCGTGCTCTGCTGTCCCGGCCTGAAAGCGTTTTCTTTCAGGAGTCCGCGCCTGAAACGGACATGAATCGTCCGTCAGCAGGTCACCATGCTCACGGCGAGCCCGCCCATGGAGGTTTCCTTGAACTTATGACTCATTTCCCTGCCGGTTTCGGCCATGGCGGCAATGGCCGCGTCAAGGGATACGCGATGCGCCTCGGTGCTCGTTCCCGTGCTGATGAGCGCTGCGTTGAACGCCTTGACCGCTCCCATGGCATTGCGTTCGATGCAGGGAATCTGCACGTATCCGCCCACGGGATCGCAGGTGATGCCGAGGTGATGTTCCAGCGCGACTTCGGCGGCATTTTCCACATAGGGAGACGGATTGCCCTGCGCGTCGGTAAGCATGGCGGCGGCCATGGCCGAGGCCACGCCTATTTCGCCCTGACAGCCTACTTCGGCTCCGGCAATGCTGGCGTTGTGCTTGGCGATGAAGCCCACGGCAGCCGCGGCAAGGAAGCCTTCCCGTATGGCGCGGTCGCCTATGAACAGGTCATGGCGCATGGCGTACACAAGCGCAGGCATGACGCCGGCCGAACCGCAGGTGGGAGCGGTGACGATGACGCCTCCGGAGGCGTTCTCCTCCGCGGCGGCAAAGGCGTAGGCGTTGAGTCCGGCAAGAAACTTGCCCGGTGAGGAGTGCAGGGCACGGGCCCGTTCCTGCAGCATGTGCGCCTTGCGTTCCACCTTGAGCGGACCGGCAAGATAACCGCTGCCGGCAAGCCCGTGCCGCACCGACTCTTCCATGCGGTCCAGGATGTTGTTCAGTTCCTCGAGAATGGCCGGACGCGACGCGCCGGTGATGGCCATTTCGTTGTCCAGCATGATTTCATAGAGGTTGAGCCCTTCATTGCGCACAATGCTGCGCAGTTCCTTCATGTTGCTGTAGGGATGCACGGGCTCCCCGAGCTCCGGGGCCTTCCAGCCGTCCCACTGCACGAAGCCGCCGCCCACGGAATAGTAGGCCTTTTCAAAAAGCACGCTGCCCCCGGCGTCGAGCAGTTCCGCCACCAGCGTGTTGCTGTAGGGGTAGTCATGCACCACCGCGTCGTGCACGATGTCGGCCAGAGAAACCAGCGCGCTGCCCACGCCGAGATCCACCTTGTGATCCTTGAGCGGTTCGCCGGAGAGCTGAGCAAGATACCCGGAAGGGCAATCCTCGGGCTTCACGCCGAGGAGCCCGGCAAGCACGGCCGCGTCGGTACCGTGTCCCGCGCCCGTGGCGCTCAGGGAGCCGAAAAGACGCACCCGTATGCGGGCGGCGCGGGCAAGCACTTCCCGGGGAAGCTCCGAGCAGGTCACGGAAAAAAGACGTCCTGCGGTCATGGGGCCTATGGTATGGGAACTCGACGGGCCCGGCCCGACCTTGAACAGGGAAAAAAGCGACGTGGTGATGGGCCGCATGACGTGGCTCCTCCTGAAGTATGAATGTTGTGACGGTCCGTTCTCCGGGAACTCGAATCCGTCACAGGAAAGGGCGGCCGGAGGCCGCCCCTGCAAAAACGCCGTCCCTTCCCGGGACAGGACGCGAAAAGAACGCTACATCTGCGAAGCTTCTTCCTTTTCCTCCGCCTCAGCTTCCAGATCCTCGGTATGCTTGAGGATTTCCTCGAGCTGAATGTCGCCGCACAGAACGCCGACGATTTCGTCCTTGTCATCCGTCACGGCCTGGGAAACGGACAGAATGAGCGCTCCCGTGTACTGGGACTGATAGACGTCCGTAACGTGCAGCTCGCCGTCCTGCATGGGCATCTTGAACCAGACGCGGTCGGAGTAGTCATAGCCGGGATCAGGCAGATGCCCGTATTTGTGGGCATTGGCCTCGTCCGTCACCACGGCCTGCAGCAGCTTGCCCTTGGCGTCGGTAAGCGTGATGAACTGGATGTACGGATAATGATCGGCAAAGCTCTGCATGGCGTCGCAGCGTTCCTGTTCCGAACGGCTCGCGCGGCAGGCCTCGGCAAGACGGGTCATGATGCCGGAAGCGAGGCGGCTTGCGATTCTCTTGAGCTTCTGCAGTTCCGACACGAAGAGCTCGGGCATGTAGTGCTTGACGAGCGCGAGCATTTCCTTGTTGGAGAAGGAGGTGTTGCGGCCGGCCTCGTAAGCCTGCATGATGGCGTTGTATATCTGCCCCACGGCCGGATGCTTCTTGGTGACGCGGCGGCTCTCGTCGAGCTCGAGATGACTGTTGATCCAGTAGGCGACGCCCGCACGGCCGGACTTGTCGGTAATGATGATGGGCACGGGCCGGTTGAGGATCTTGTTCGTGTCGAAGATGTTGTAGATTTCCTCGTTCTTTGCCAGACCGTCCACGTGCACGCCGGCGCTCGTGGCGTTGAAGTCGCTGCCCACGAAGGGGTAGTTCGGCGGAATGGTGTACTCAAGCTCCTTGACGAAGTAGTCGGCGATTTCGGAAATCACCGTGGTGTCGGCCACGTCGTCGTTGCCCGTAAGGGAAATGTATTCCATGACCAGCGCTTCAAGAGGCGTGTTGCCCGTACGCTCGCCGAAGCCGAGCAGCGCACCGTTGACCGCCGCGCAGCCGTAGAGCCAGGCGGTGACGCCGTTGACAAGCACCTTGTGGAAGTCGTTGTGACCGTGCCATTCCAGCCACTGGCCGGGCACGCCCGCCTCGTCGGTAAAGGCGCGCACGATGCCCTGCACCGAGCGGGGAAGAGACGCTCCGGCGTAGGGAACGCCGAAGCCCATGGTATCGCAGAGACGTATCTTCACCGGCATGGACGCCTTGCGTGCCAGTTCCATGAGGCGGGAGGCGAAAGGCAGGCAGAAGCCGTGAATGTCCGCGCGGGTCACGTCCTCGAAATGGCAGCGCGGCACGATGCCCCATTCGAGAGCGCGTTCCACGATGCGCAGGTAGTCGTCCATGGCCTGCTTGCGGGTCTTTCCCAGCTTAAGGTATATGTGATAGTCGGACACGCTGGTGAGCATGCCCACCTCGTCGAACTCCATGTCTCTGGCAATGCGAAGGTCGTTCTCGTTGGCGCGTATCCAGCCGGTGACCCGGGGAAAGCGGTAGCCGCGCGCCCGGCAGGTGTCTATGGCCTTGCGGTCCTTGGCGGAATACATGAAAAATTCCGACGCCTGAATGAGGCCGCTCTTGCCGCCGAGCTTGTGCAGCAAATCGAAAATATGGGCTATCTGCTTCACCGTGTAGGGCGGACGCGCCTGCTGTCCATCGCGGAACGTGGTGTCGGTGATGAAGCACGGGTCGGCGGGACGCGGAGCGATGATGGTGCCGTCAAATCCTATGCGCCCTATTTTCGTGTAGGGGAAAAGTTCGCGATAGAGCTGCGGCTCGGCTCTGTCTTCCAGATGAAGGCTGCGCTCAGAACTTTTCTTGAAAAGAATCATTGTACCTCCGATGTCCCTCAGGTTCGGACTGCTTTTTTGCGTGGATGGGGCATTGTATCTATTAAGGAGGGAAAAATAAAGCATTATACAGGCTTTAAATTTTCCGTCACCGGCTCGTCCGGGACGGCCTTTCCGCAAAAAATTAATGACGCATCCCCTTAGCTTGTTCTTTTTTTCTCTTGACTTTTCCCTGCCCCCTTTCTTTTCCATCCACGCGAGAAAAAAAATATCATTTTGTATTTCAACATGATATAAAAAGCACAATTCAAAGCACTTTCATAACAGCCTGCCGCTCGTTCTCCTTTGGAACCACCGGCAGAAGGAAGAATTGACGCCAGAAAAGCTGTTTAACATTCAACATATTGTATATATTTATTTTTCTTATTTTTCAGCCACCACGCAACGCCGGACGGCTTGTGAACAGAGACGGAGCTATTGTGCTCAAGTTCAAAATAGGATAGGTACGGTGTAGACACTGTAAGGCCGGGACTGTACTGTGCCCTCGCACATCCGGCCAAGGTTTGGTGTATCAGGGGTCGCTCTGTCTGAACGGAAAGTTTTTCCGGCTCATTGGTTGGCAAAGCGACAGACCCATAATCAACCATGTGGAGGTAAGGCAATGGCGAAACATGCAACCCCCCTGTTGGACCAGCTCGAATCCGGGCCCTGGCCCAGCTTTGTATCTGATATCAAGCAGCTTGCCGAAAGCAGAGCCAAGAACGCTCAGGGCTTGGATTATCAGATTCCCAGCGACGCTCCCGAGGACCTGCTGGGCATTATGGAACTTTCCTATGAAGACAAGGAAACCCACTGGAAGCACGGCGGCATCGTCGGCGTGTTCGGTTACGGCGGCGGCGTTATCGGCCGTTACTGCGACCAGCCCGAAAAGTTCCCCGGCGTGGCCCA
>JAXUUT010000086.1:0-44515 GCA_037230945.1 bacterium | reverse complement strand
AGCTTTCCTGGGGAGTCGCCTGTCGCCCGGTGGAAAGGGAAGCGGAGAAGCCAGGTCCCGGCAACGGAGAATGTGCCTGGCCGGAGGAAGAGCAGGGCAATCCGTACGCGGTGCGCTTTGCCCGGCTTTTGCCGGTCGGGCAGACCTGCCTTCATGCGCCTCCCGAGAATCTCAAGGCGTTTTTGGGGGAAAAGCCATGGCCCGGCTTCTTCCCGGGAGTTTTCTTCATCAGACGTGCTCCTGCGGCCTCTGAACCCGTCGCTCTGCAATGCCGCGGCGCATGCGTTTTTCCGGCAGCAGAACATTCGCATGGTCGGTGGTATGCTTTTCAGCGTAGGAGCATTTCCATGAAGAGGTTCCGAATGGCAACTATGCCGGGACTACATCCATCGCACGCATTTTGGTGAGGTCCGGGATGCGCCATGAGATAGAGCTGTGCTCTCCGAACTGGTTTTGGGGATGGGAAGGAAAACTTGAGAGAAAGCGGGTATGGTTGCGTGGTTATTGTTTTTTGACTAGGGTCGTTGTTTCTGAAGCTGCTATCTGATGTTAGTCGCTATTCTTTTTGTGCGGGTTCCGATAGGGATCTGTCGGAAAAACGTTATGAGGAGTATTGCATGAACATTGTTTCTTCTGTTGCCGAGGTTCGGGAACAGGTGAAGAAATGGCGTAGCCTGGGGTTGAGCGTCGGACTTGTGCCGACCATGGGATATCTTCATGAGGGACACAGGAGCCTTATCGTACGTGCCGTCGCTGAAAATGACCGCGTTGTTGTCAGCGATTTCGTCAATCCCATTCAGTTCGGTCCGAGCGAGGATCTTGAGAGCTATCCCCGCGACATTGAAGCAGACGCTCTCCTTTGTGAAGGGGCCGGTGCACATCTTGTTTTTCATCCCGCTCCCGAGGATATGTATGCTCCAGATTTCTGCACCTATGTGGACATGAAGGGGCTGACCGAAGGTTTGTGCGGAAAGACTCGTCCCACGCATTTTCGAGGCGTGTGCACGGTGGTGAGCAAGCTTTTTCATATTGTTGCCCCGGACAGGGCCTATTTCGGTCAGAAGGACGCCCAGCAGCTCGCTGTGATCCGCCGCATGGTGCGTGATCTCAATTTCGATATCGAGATCGTCGGCTGTCCCATTGTCCGCGAAGAAGACGGTCTGGCAAAAAGCTCCCGCAACACCTATCTGAACGAGGATGAGCGCAAGGCGGCGGTGGTGTTGAGCAGGGCCGTGAATCTCGGCAGAAGCCTGATGGAAAACGGCGAGAGAAAAGCTTCCGTCGTGCTTGCGGCCATGAGGGCGCTTATTGAAGGCGAACCTCTTGCCCGTATCGACTATGTGGAAATGGTGGATGCCGTGTCCATGCAGCCTGTGGACGAGGCCCAGGGAAGCGTTCTGTGCGCCATGGCCGTGTATGTGGGAAAGACCCGTCTCATCGACAACTTTATTTTTGAAGGTTAGACATGCTGCTGTCGATGCTGAAGGGCAAAATTCATCGGGCGGTGGTGACGCAGGCAGAGCTTGAGTATGTGGGCAGCATCACCATCGATGAACATCTGATGGAGGCGGCAGGAATTCAGGAATACGAAAGGGTTCAGGTTGTCGATGTGGACAACGGAAACCGCCTTGAAACCTATGCCATTGCCGGTGAACGAAACAGCGGCGTGATATGTCTGAACGGCGCAGCTGCACGGCTGGTGCAGCCGGGAGATAAGGTCATCATCATGGCCTATGCTCTCATGCAGCCGGAGGAGGTACGGGCGTTCAGGCCGAGCGTTGTTTTCGTGGATTCGCACAATCGGGTGATCCGTGTGGCCGACTATGAAAGGCACGGCAGTCTTGCGGACGCGTAACTGACCTTCCCGGAACGACAAAGGCCGGACATGCCGTCGAAAATGTCCGGTCTTTGTCGTTATGGAGATGACATATGTTTTTTTTCAGGCGGCTCAGTATGCTGCTGGCCGGACATATAGGCATCATCATACTGTTCTGTTCCGTTCTGGCCTGGAAGTTTCCCTTTCTTTTTGCCTGGACTGTGCCGTACACATCCGTTTTTCTTGCCGTCATCATGTTCGGCATGGGTCTCACCATTGAAACGCAGGATTTTCGGGCTGCGTTTGCCTGTCCGAAGGCTCTTTTTATCGGTTGCGCAGCGCAGTTCACCGTCATGCCTTTGCTTGCCTTTGCGCTTGCGAAACTGTTTTCTTTGCCGGCGGATCTTGCGCTCGGCGTCATCCTGGTGGGATGCGCTCCGGGAGGAACGGCGAGCAACGTCATCACCTATCTTGCGCGTGGCGACGTGGCGCTTTCCGTGGGCATGACGGTGGTATCTACGCTTGTTGCACCCGTCATGACGCCTCTTCTTGTCTATGTTTTTGCCGGAAGCTGGGTGGAGGTCTCTTTGGGAGCCATGATGGCTTCGGTTATGAAGATCGTTCTGGTTCCCGTTGTTGCCGGACTTGTTCTGCGTCGTGCGGCACAGGGGGCCGTGCGTAGTGTCGTTGACTTCTGTCCGCTGGTGTCGGTACTCGGCATTGCGCTGATTGTGGGCGGCATTATCGCCGTGAATGCGGAAAAAATTGCCGAAAGCGGGCTGCTGGTGCTTTTGCTTGTCTTTTTGCATAATGGAGCGGGGCTTGTCATCGGACTCGGCATTGCGTCTGTGCTGGGCCTGAGCTATGCCGGACGAACGGCCGTTTCCATAGAAGTGGGCATGCAGAACAGCGGGCTTGCCGTGGCTCTGGCCGCGATCAATTTTGCCGCCAGTCCTCTGGCCACGCTGCCGGGAGCCCTGTTCAGCGCATGGCAGAATATTTCCGGTGCGCTCTTTGCGGGCTGGAGACGAAGGGAACGGGAGAAACTCGGGAATGTCCCGACAGAGCTCTGATGTGTTTTTGCGGCACATACGGGCGACAAGAGGAAAGAATATGCGCGGAGCGTTCAGACAGGCCGACCGTGAGGCGTTGATGACGCTGGGTCTCTATGTGTTTTTTTTCGTGTGGTGGACGGTGTTCGCCTTCGGACTCGGTTCCGGCGATCCTGAAGAGTACAGCTATGTGTTCGGGCTGCCCGCATGGTTTTTTTACAGCTGCGTGCTGGGGTATCCTGTCATGACGTTCATTCTCTGGATTGTGGTGCGGCGTTTTTTTGCCGACATTCCTTTGGATGAGACGAAGAATCAGAACGATGACGAGGAGAAGAAAGCATGAACGTCGCGCTTGTTCCTCTTGTCGGCTATCTTCTGCTCACCCTGCTTCTGGCCATGTGGGCTCAGCGTCAGGCCGGAAAGGGCGCGGGAAGGAGCTTTATTGAAGAATACTTCATAGGCGGCCGAACCATGGGCGGTTTTGTGCTGGCCATGACCATCATTGCCAGCTACACAAGCGCGAGCAGTTTCGAGGGCGGGCCCGGCGTGGCCTACAAGCTGGGGCTCGGATGGGTGCTCCTTGCCATGATTCAGGTGCCGACCACGTTTCTTACCCTCGGCGTTCTCGGCAAGCGCTTTGCCATTCTCGGCCGGCGCATCCATGCCGTCACCATCACGGATTTTCTCTATGCCAGGTATCGCAGCGACGCCATCGTCATTCTGTGTTCTCTGGCCGTGCTCGTCTTTTTTGCGGCGTCCATGGTGGCGCAGTTCATAGGCGGCGCGCGCGTGTTTCAGGCCGTCACGGGCTATCCGTATGAAGTCGGTCTTGCGCTGTTCGGCGTTACCGTCGTCGTCTACACGGCTGTGGGAGGCTTCCGGGCCGTGGCCGTCACGGACGCTCTGCAGGGCGTGGTCATGCTCATTGCCTCCGTGGTCATTCTGTTTGCCGTGGTTCGTGCCGGAGGCGGCATGGAGCAGTGCATACAGACATTGAAGGGCATGGACCCCGGTCTGATCACGCCTTCCGGCGCTGGCGGCAGCATTCCCGCGCCCATGCTGTTTTCCTTCTGGATTCTGGTGGGGCTCGGCATTCTCGGCCTGCCGCAGACCACGCAGCGCTGCTTCGGCTACCGGGATTCGCGTTCCATGCACGACGCCATGATCATGGGCACGCTCATCATCGGCTTTCTGCTGCTGTTCATGCATCTTTCAGGCGTTCTTGGCCGGGCCGTCATGCCCGGACTCACGTCCGGCGATCTCATCATTCCCTCGCTCATTCTTGAGCTTCTGCCTCCGTTCTGGGCGGGGGTGTTCGTGGCCGGACCTCTGGCCGCCATCATGTCCACCGTGGACACCATGCTGCTTCTTGTTTCGGCATCCATCATCAAGGATCTGTATGTCCGCTACAGGCTCGGAAACGATGAGTCGAAAATTTCGGCACGGAAGATAGGGCGCATGAGCTTCGGCTGCACGCTTGCCGTGGGCGTGCTGGTGTTTCTTGCTTCCTTTGATCCGCCGGATCTTCTGGTATGGATAAATCTGTTCGCCTTCGGTGGACTGGAAGCCGTGTTTCTCTGGCCCATCGTGCTCGGCATGTACTGGAAGAGCGCCAATGCCGCGGGAGCCCTGTGCTCCATGGGCGCAGGCGTGGTCGTGTTTGTGCTTCTTTCCGTTTTTCATGTGCCGCTCGGCGGCGTGCACGCCATAGTTCCGACCTGCGTGATTTCCCTGATTGCCTTCTGGCTGGGGAACAGAATGGGAGCGCCCGTGTCTGCCGAGGTGACGAGGCTTTTCTGGGAAGATTAGTCCGTCTGACCGTATGAAGCAAAGGGACGTTCTGAAGTCATGTTTCAGAACGTCCCTTTGGGCTTAAAAGAGCTCCTGAGCCGGGGAGTCTCGGAAATGCATAGTTGTGAGCACGGCATGGGCACTCTTTTTGACTTGCAGAGAAAGGAGGCTGTCATCTGCCCGTCAGGCAGGTCAAAAGGAGGTCACCATGGGTGACTCAAAAGCCTGGCTCACATGAGGAATCACCGGCCATGCCGGTGGAGCCCCGTTTTACGGCTGTTCTGGTTTCGACGCGGCAAGATCAGGCTTTGCTGATATCTTCGATAAGTGCCGTCACGGCATCTTCGCTTGTGGCCCAGCTGGTGCAGAAGCGCACGGCGCTGTGCGTTTCGTCCGTCTTCTGCCAGAAGCTGAAGGAGTAGCGCTCCGCGAGCTTCTTGAGCGTCTCGTCGGGCACGATGGGAAACTGCTGATTGGTGAAGGAGTTGTGGAGCATCGGCCAGCCCTTTTCCAGAAAGGCACGGCGCAGTCGCATGGCAAGATCGTCGGCCTGCTTTGCGATGCGCATGTAAAGGTCGTCCTGAAAAAGCGCCAGAAATTGAATGCCGAGCAGTCTGCCTTTGGCCAGCATGGCTCCGCGCTGCTTCATGAGGTAACGGAAATCCTTTTTGAGCGAGGGGGCGGTGACGACCACGGCTTCGCCGAACAGCGCGCCCACCTTGGTCCCGCCTATGCTGAAGACGTCGCAGAGTTCGGCATAGTCGGCGAGCGTGAGATCATTGGCCTCGGACATGAGGCCGTAGCCCATGCGTGCGCCGTCCACGAACAGGGGCAGGGCAAGTTCGCGGCAGGCAAGGCTGATTTCCCTGAGTTCGGCCTTCGAGTACAGAGTGCCGAACTCCGTGGGCGATGAAAGATAGACCATGCCGGGCTGCACCATGTGTTCATGGGAATCGTCGGCATGGTGCGCGGCACAGACTTCCCGGATCTGTGCCGCGGAAATTTTTCCTTCATGGGCGGGAAGGGCGAGCACTTTGTGGCCCGTGGCTTCCACGGCGCCGGTCTCGTGTACGTTGATGTGGCCGTTTTCGGCACACAGCACGCCCTGCCACGGTTTGAGGGCGGATTCGATGACGACGAAGTTCGTCTGGGTGCCGCCCACGAGAAAGTGCACGTCGGCTTCCGGCGCGGCGCAGGCTGAGCGTATGAGCCTTCGGGCCTCGTCGCAGTAGCGGTCTTCACCGTAGCCCGGCGTCTGGTCAAGGTTGGTGGCCGTGAGAAGTTCCAGAATGCGCGGATGCGCGCCCTCCTCGTAGTCCGATTCAAAACGAAGCATGAACGTCATCTCCTGTTTTCCAGTCGCTTCCAGCGGCAGATCACCCTTTCGGCAACATGGCAGATTTCATAAATGGCAAGGCCGAGCAGACTCATGGACAGGATGCCGCAGAACATTTCAAGCTGATCGCCGCGGCCCCAGGCGTCCATGATGAGAAAGCCGAGTCCGCTCTGCGTGGCGAAGGATTCCGCCATGAACAGCACGGCCACGGCCGTTCCGCTGCTCACCTTGAGGGCCGTCATGGCGCTGGGAAGGGCCGCGGGAACGAGCACATGACGGATAAGCTGGGCGCAGGATCCTCCGAGCGTGCGGAATGCGTCGAGATAGCGCGCATCAAGACGGCGTATGCCGTCTCTCGTGACCACGAGTATCTGATATCCCGTGGTCAGGGCAATGATGAGTATTTTTGACAGATCGCCGAGCCCGAACAGCGTGAGAAATACGGGCAGAAGCACGATCTTGGGCAGCGGGTAGGTGAGAAAGACCATGGGCGAGACATAGCGGTCGATGCGTCTGCGGTAGCCGAGCAGTATGCCGAGCGGAAATGCGACGACAAAGGACAAGGTCATGGCCGCACCCACGCGCATGGCGCTGCTTGTCACGTGTCCGCGCATGACGGGGTCATGCAGGGACTGCGCCCATGCCTCAAGCACTTCCGGCGGAGCGGGCAGAAGATAGGGCCCGAGGGCCCACGCGCCGACCTGCCAGAGCAGCAGGAGAGCGAGAAAGGCCACCGCGTAGCGGAAAAGGATGTCGAACATCTTCATGGTCTGACCCCCTCTTCTGTCTCCCGGATTCCGGGCTCTTCCAGCGCTTCGCGTATTTTCCGCATGAGGATGAGGCTCTCTTCGCTGTTGCGACAGGAGGCGTTGCCGAAGCAGGGATTGTCCAGCCACAGCGTTCTGGTGGCCGGGCGTCCGCCGAGCACCATGATGAAGCGCCCGAGAAACACCGCTTCCGCCACGTTGTGCGTGACAAGCATGAAACTCATGCGGCGGCGCTGCCATACGCTGAGCAGAAGATTCTGCAGATGCTCTCTGGTGAGGGCGTCAAGCGCGGCGAAGGGTTCGTCCATGAGCAGCAGATCAGGTCGTGAAATGAGGGCGCGGCCTATGGCCACGCGCTGTCGCTGACCGCCGGAAAGCTGCACGGGGAAGCGGCGCTCCAGTCCTTCCAGGCCGAGTTCGCTCAGCATGGAGGCGACGGCGGCAAAGCGTTCCTTCCGGCCGACGCCCCGAAGCTGAAGGGGCAGCGCCAGATTGTCGCGTACGGTTTTCCACGGAAAAAGGCCGTAGTCCTGAAGAATGAAGGCCGTCTTCCATTGCGAAGGCAGCACGATACTGCCCGAGTCCGCTGCGGCAAGTCCGGCAACAATGGCAAGAAGAGTGCTTTTGCCGCAGCCGGAAGGGCCTATGATGGCCAGAGAATCGCCTTCGGGCAGGGAAAAGGAAACGTTGGAAAGAACGCCGTTTTTTCCGAAGCTCTTGCCCAGTCCTTCAACTCGCAGCACGCTTCCGTTCATTTCACGTCCTGAAAGACGATGTCGGCGAGGGCGGGCACGTCCTTTTTCAGCAGTCTGTTCTGCTTCATCCATTCGGCATAGTGCCTGATGTCCTCTTCCGACGGAAGGCCGAGCGGCGTGAGAGGCTCCTCGAAGCGGAGCATGACATAGTGTTCCGCCGCCTTGCCTGAGAGCAGGCCGAGTTTCTGCATCATGGCCTTGTAGACGTCGGGCTCGGCATTGATGCGTCCGGCTTCCTCGGCAAGCGCGGCGCGGAAGCGCCGGATGCGGTCTGTAAAGGCGTCGTCGCCTTTTTCCGGTTTTTTCAGTGCGATGACGGCCAGCGGCAGTGACAGGTTCCGGTCGTCGAGAAGCACGCGGGCCCCCTGGCCTTCCACCAGCGAGAGCAGGGGTTCGGGCAGCAGGGCGGATTCTATCCGGCCGGAAAGCAGCATCTGGAGCCGGACGGGAATCTGACGGATGTCGCGCTTGTCCAGAGAGCCGGCCGCGCCTTCCTGCTCAAGAAGAGAATCCAGCACGAAGTCCACGATGGTGGCGCGGCCGATGGAACAGGTTTTTCCCTTGAGATCGTCGAGCGTTTTTGCCGGAGAATCGGGCCTTACCGCAAGGCCGAAGAATCGGGCTCCGGGAGAGGAGTGGGACGTCGTGGCCACGATGATCTGCGGCGCCCCGTTTTCGTTCTGCATGAGCACGTTGATGATGTCGCCGAAATGTCCGTCCAGCGAGCCTGCCCGCATGGCGGCGCCAAGTTCCAGAGCACTCTGGAAGGGCACGATGTCCACGTCGAGTCCGTGGGCGGCAAACACGCCGTCCTGTTTTGCGGCATGGAGAATGAGGGAGTCGGCCGCGGGAAGAGAGCCGATTTTCAGGGTGTCGGCGGCAAGGGCCGTTTTCTGACAGAAAACGGCGGCGAGCAGCATGAGAGCGCAGAGCGCACGTTTGAGCATGGGCATGGCTGACCTCGTGAGTGTGCTGTGGAAGAATGCGGCGTCAGGCGTCGACCTGAGCAAAAAGATCATTCTGCATGAAGTGTACGGCAAAGTCGACGGCCTCGACGGTGAGAGGCTCGCAGACGTGAGGCGGGCCGGAAAGGCCTCCCGGCCGGATGTCCTGGCAGAGCAGAGAGCCGAAGCGTGTCTTGAAGGCTTCGGCAAAGCGGAAACTCATGGCTTCCACGTCGTTGTCGGAAAGGCCCCTCGCAGTTCCCGCAATGCCGATGAAGATGAGGGCGCCTTCTGCAAGGCCGCACGGCCCGGGGACGCCGCCTGCGCCGTGCATTCTGAGAACGGTATGCAGGGTCTGCCTGGATACGGGCATGTCGAACGCTTCGCCAAGACAGGCAAGCATGGTTCCCGCGCAGTTCCATTTGCGGTTTCGGTAAAGCTCGTGAACGCGTTCGGCGGTAGACGTCATGTATCCTTCCTTTGCGCGGCACTTCAGGCGCGTATGGCGGAAGCGTCTGAAAGTACGGCTTTCAGCTTGTCCTTTCCGTTTGATGGAAAGGGGCGGTGGAGCGGTTTTCCACCAGATAGTGGGAAAATTCCACACGGGTGATGTTGTTGGGAGCGCTGTCGCCGGTCATGCGCTCGTAAAGAATGTTGAAGGCGTTTCTTCCCTTTTTTTCAATATGATGCTCAACGGACGTGAGACCGACGCTCCAGAAGCGGGATGCGGACAGGTTGTCGAAGCCGCAGACGCTGTAGTCGTCCGGCACCTTCAGCCCCTTTTCTTCGAGTGCGTCGAGCACGCCGTAGGCCACGAAGTCGTTGACGGCCACGATGCCGGAAATGCCGTCGTTGCGTTTCAGGCATTCCATGGTGAGCTCGTAGCCCGTGCGGTGTTCGATGCCTATGTCATTGAGCTCTTCCAGCGGCGCGATTTCCCGCGTGAAGAGCTGCACGGACGTGTCCGCCTCCCGGGAGTAGACGGCCCGTATGCCGTCGAGCCTGCGTATGCGTATGGCGTTGGCATCATTGAGCGTGGTGGAGATGAAGGCGATGTGCTTGTGCCCGAGACCGAGCATGTGGCGGCCGACCAGCATGCCGGCGCTGTAGTTGTCGAGCTCCACGGTGTCCACGTTGAGACTGGTGTTTCTGTCGCCGATGACCACGACGGGAATGTTCCGGTTGACCTTTTCCACGATGTCCACGCTCTGGGGCATCATGGTGAAGACCATTCCCGAGGCTCCCATTTCCAGGGCCATGTCGAGAACTTCTCTTTCCTTTTCGGCGTCTCTGTAGGTGGTGAAGATGAGCGTGGAGGCTCCGTGCTGTTCGGCGGACTGCTGTATGGCCTGCACCATGTTGGCATAGTAGGCGTTGCCGACATTGGGGCTGACGATGAGCACGAGCTTTCTTGCGGACAGAGGACGGATTCTGCGCCGCACGGGCGTGCGGTATCCCAGAGCGTCGGCCGTATGCCGGACGTTCTGCACCGTATCCGGAGAAAAGGACACGTCCGGCCGACCGCTGAGTATCATGGAGGCGGTGCTCAACGATACGCCGGCCGCGCGGCTCACGTCTTCCAGGGTAATTCTTTTTTTCGTCGTCATGCTCAGAACTCCACGGGAAAAGCTAACGGCTGGGGAAAATTTCGTCAAACGAGGGAAGAGAGGAAAAGGAGGTAAAATTTTAATAATTAGTATGATATTTGTTGAGAATATTCATAATTTAATATTAAATTTTTAATTTAAAAAAAATAATGATTCACCTTGATTAATTGCTATAATAGTCGTAGAAAGGAAAAAAATGAACGTGATTGAAGGGAAATTTTATTAAAATTTTAATAAAACTCTTGAGCTGAGAAATTAAAATTTTAATAAAGTTTACCTCAAGACACGGGAAGCTTTCCCTCAATCTTCATCAGGAGCTTTTTTACTATGAGCACGCCCGGCAAAAAAGAAATCCGCAAGGTGGTACTGGCAAGTCTCCTCGGAGCAACCATTGAATGGTATGACTTCTTCCTGTACGGCGTTGTTGCGGGCATTGTCTTCAACAAGCTGTACTTCCCCACGGAAGACCCCTTCATCGGTACGCTTCTTGCCTACAGTACCTTTGCCATCGGCTATCTGGCCCGTCCCTTCGGCGGATTCGTGTTCGGTCATTTCGGTGACCGGCTGGGCCGCAAGAGCATGCTCGTGCTCACCATGCTCATCATGGGCCTTGCCACCATCGGCATCGGTCTTGTGCCCACCTATGCACAGATAGGCATTGCCGCCCCCGTTCTTCTGCAGACCTTCCGTCTCTGCCAGGGCCTCGGCCTCGGCGGTGAATGGGGCGGCGCCGTGCTCATGACCTATGAATACGCCAGCAAGAAGGAGCGCGCCTTCTATGCCAGCATCCCGCAGATGGGCCTTGCCACGGGTCTGTGCCTGTCGTCCGGCGTGGTGGCTCTTCTTTCCTGGGGGCTTTCCGATGAACAGTTCCTTGCCTGGGGCTGGCGTCTGGCCTTCCTTGTGAGCGTCATTCTTGTCTGCGTCGCCCTGTATGTCCGCATGCACATCCTTGAAACGCCCGACTTCCAGAAGGCTCAGGAAAAGGCCAGTCAGGACAAGGCCAAGAAGACGCTGCCCATCGTGAAGGTGTGCAGGGAACATCCCGGCAACATTGCCCTCGGCATCGGCGCCCGCTGGATAGACGGCGTGTTCTTCAACGTGCTTGCCGTGTTCGTCATCACCTACCTCGTGCAGTATGTGAACATCCCGCGCACGCAGGCGCTGTCCATGGTCATGGTGTCCGCCCTCGTCATGTGCCCCTTCATTCTCATTGCCGGGCATCTTGCCGACCGTTACGGCCGCGGCCTCGTGTACGGCGTGGCCAGCATTCTCTGTGGCCTGTCCATATTCCCTTCCTTCTGGCTCATGGGGGCGAGCGAGGGCAATCTGTTCATGATAGGTCTTGCCATCATCGTTCCGGTCAGCGTGTTCTATGCCGGTGTGTTCGGCCCTGAAGCCGCGCTCTTCTCCGATCTGTTCCCCGCCGACGTGCGCTACACCGGCATTTCCATCGTGTACCAGTTCCCCGGCTTTTTCGTGGCCGGCATCGTGCCCGGACTCTGCACCTATCTCATCAAGATTGCCGACGGCGATCCCATTTATGTGTGCCTGTATACCATGCTCGCGGCCCTGACCAGCGGAGTTTCGGCCTTCATCGTGCAGCGCAAGCACAACGCCGCCGTCCGTCGTCTCGGCGAGAATATGGAACACGTTTGATTTTCACGTGATTTTTGTCGGCAACTGGTATATTCATCGTGCATCCTCATTCCGATTCTCTGCGGCGGGCACTGTTTCCTGTCCCGTGTCTGCCGCAGGGAATCAGACGGTCGGGGCGCAGGCATGCCCCATGAAGACGCTTTCGGAGCGCTCATGGCCCTGTCTGACGTTGCCGCCGTCGGTCCGTCCCCGGGTGACGGAGGGAAGACGCATCTGACCCGGACGCGGAAGGGATTCCCCCTTCCGCAAGGAAACGCTATGCGCATACTTCAGATTTCAGACTTTCATCTTCGCGGCGACGGCAGGCTTTCGTTCAGGGTGGTGGACACTCCGAAATGCCTGGAAGCTGCGGCGAAGCATATTTTCGGACTCGCCCAGAAGCCGGACATGATGGTCATCACCGGCGATCTGGCCGACAGCGGTGACGAGCACGCCTACAGAATGCTGTATGAAACCTTTGCGCCTCTTCACCTTCCCATCTATGCCGTTCCCGGCAACCACGACCGTCGCGACAGAATGCGTGCCATTCTCAAGGGATGGTGCCCGGAAAACGAGGAAACCGGGCCGTGGCTCTGCTATGCCGTGGAAGAGAACGATGTCCGCTTTCTCATGATGGACAGCATGAGCCCGGGCTCGCATTCCGGGCATATGCCCGAGCGATGCGCCGCGTGGCTGGAAAAGGAACTGGCGCGCCGTCCGGGCGTCCCTGCGCTGCTTTTCATGCATCATCCGCCGTTCGTCACGGGCATGGGCGCCATGGACGAGCCCTATGAAAACGTCGACCGTCTGCGCGGGATTCTGGAAAAGGCTCCCTGGGTGCGCCTGTGCTGCGGCCATATGCATCGTCCCATATTCACGCAGTGGGCCGGAGTGCTGGCGCTCACCGCGCCGGCGGCTTCCATGCAGATCGATCTCGACATTTCCCCGGAAGGCGGCGACACCTTCGTCATGGAGGCTCCGGGCTATCTGCTTCACGACTGGCAGAACGGCGCGTGGAACACGCATGTCTGCCAGATTTACGGCACGCCTACCTACGCCGGACCATACCGTTTTCTTGATTCCGTGAATCCCACGGAAGAATGATGCTGCCCTCGCGGCATTCAGCCAGTCCCCGGGTGGGAATGCCGCGTGCTATGCCAGGGTCCCCCTGTCATTCCTCCTCGAAAAAGGCCGTCGCTTTCTGTGAAGCGGCGGCCTTTTTCCGCAAATGCGGGGAACAGGGGACGCTCAGGACGGCGTTCATCAGCGGCAGAGGCCGTTTTCCGTGGCGGTGTTCCAGGGGCGGCAGTGGCCGAGGTCGCAGGCGCGTTTCAAGTCGTCGCAGGCTTCGGAGTTTTTGCCTTCCAGAAAGGCTCCGGCGGAGCGGTATACGTAAATGAGAGGCTCCCTGGGATTGATTTTTTCCGCGTAGGCGAAGTCTCGTCGGGCCCCTTCGGGCTGGTGCTGCCTGAGACAGATGAGTCCCCGCGTGGCGTAGGCCTGCGCCGTGGGGGAAAGTCGTATGGCGCGCGTGGCGTCGTCGAAGGCTTCGTTGAAGTAGCCGAGATCGCTCAGGGCCAGGCTGCGCATGAGGTAGGGGGCGGGGTCAAGCGGATCGGCGGACACGGCCTTGTCCAGAAGCGCGGCGGCCTGCTCCGGGTTCGTGCATTCGCCGGAGGCCGTCCAGTATTCCATGGCCTGAGCAAGATAGCTCTGAGCTTCGGGAGAGACGCCGTAGGTGGCCTTGCGGTCGGGCTGTCTGACTTCGGCGGAGGGAGGCGTTGTTTCCTTATCCCCCGTGAAGGGCAGAGAGAAGGGCATCTTGCCGCATCCTGCGAGCATGAGAAGGGAAAGAACGCAGAGCGCGAGGTGTTTCATGATTTCTCCTGCAGAGGCTGCCGGAAGGGCGCCGTGGAGCGGCGCTCCAGCAGACGATGGGTGTATTCCATGCGGGTGATGTCGCTGACGCAGCTGCCGCCGCAGATGCGCTCGTAAAGGATGTCGAAGGCGCTGCGCCCTCTGGCTTCGGTCTGCTGTTCCACGGTGGTGAGCCCGACGCGGGCAATGCGGGAAGAGGAAAGGTTGTTGAAGCCGCACACGCTGTAGTCTTCGGGAACCCTGAACCCTTTTGCCGCAATGGCGTCGAGCACGCCGTAGGCAATGAAGTCGTTGACGGCCACGAAGCCGGAAATGCGGCTTTTCCTTTTGAGACACTCCAGAGTGAGCTCGTAGCCTATTCTCTGTTCCAGGTCTATGCTGTGGAGTTCTTCCTGTGGAGTGTAGTCCCGCGTGAACACCTGAACGGAGCAGCCCGGCCGTTCGGCGTAGGTGTCCTTCACGCCCTGCAGACGGCGCAGGCGTATGGCGTTGGCGGCGTTCATCATGGCGGAGATGAACGCTATGTGCCTGTGCCCGAGTTCGAGCATGTGACGGCCGATGATGACGCCGGCGCTGTAGTTGTCGAGCTCCACGGTGTCGACCTTGGGGCTGGAGTTTCTGTCTCCCAGAACCACGATGGGAATCTTGCCGTTGACCTTCTCCACCTTGCGCAGACTCTGGGGAGTAAGGGTGAATATCATGCCGGCCGCGCCCAGGGCGAGCGCCATGTCCAGAACTTCTTCCTCCTTGCGGGCTTCGCGGTAGGTGGTGAAGATGAGCGTGGAATAGCTGTGTTCCTCGGCGGCCTGCTGTATGGCCTGCACGAGTCCTGAATAGTAGGCGTTGGCTATGTTCGGCGTGACGATGAAAACCACGTTTCTTCCCGGAAGCCGTCCCTTGGAAAGGCGCGACGGCGCGTGGTAGCCAAGATCCTTGGCGGCCTGTCGGACTTTCTGCACCGTTTCCCGGGCAAAGGATACGTCGGCCCGGGCGTTGAGAATCATGGAAACGGAACTCAGCGACACGCCGGCGCGGCGGCTCACGTCTCCCAGCGTTACTTTTTTTTTGCTGTTCACGGCGGTTCTCCAGAACTGGAAGGCTAACGATATGCCGGGCTTTCGTCAAATGGCCGTGCTCGTTTTCCGAAAAAAAGAAGAGCCGGGAGAACGGACACTCCCGGCTCTTCAGCAGGACGGAGGGAAGGACGGGGCCTCCCCTCATTCCATCAATGTTTCATGTTGCGCCATGAGGTGACGACGGATCCGTCGTCTTTTCTGGTGACGTCCAGCATCTTGTCGGCAAGAAGCGGATTGGTGAAGGTGTAGTCGGAGCGCTTGTGGTTGCCGCGGGTTTCCTTGCGTTCCAGGGCGGAGCGCATGATGCATTCGGCGCAGTCGAACAGGTCGAGCACTTCCGCCGCGCGCATGAGGGTGTGGGAGCAGGAGGCCTTCATGCCGGCGTTCGTTTCTTCGCGCAGCTGGGCCAGGTAGCCGAGACCGGCCTTGAGCAGCGTTTCGGAACGCACATTGTAGGGGCCCACGTTGGCGTAGTCGCTCATGATCTGCGTAAGAGCAATGTTGGCTTCCTGCCATTCGGCGCCGATTTTCCTGTCCATGAAGGAGGAGAGCAGCTCCGTAATGCCGTGAATCAGAGCGATCTTTCCAGTTCGTAGCCGGGCTGGCGACCGTAGCCGGAAATGGAAATGTGGTAGGACTTGCCGTTTCTGCTCACTTCCAGAATGGAGAACTGGTTGTCCTTGTGAGCGTCGTGACCTTTTTCCGTGCTGGTGGCTTCCCAGGTGCGGTAGTCGTTCACGCCGACGTTGCCGTTGAGCACGACGTAGTGGATGCCCTTGATGTTGGAGTAGCCGCCCTGATGGTCATGGCCGGAAATGACGGCGAGCACCTTGCCGCTTTCTTCCAGCAGGGCGCGCACGGCCGAGGCGTTCTTGATGTTGTGGTCCTGGGTATCCACGCGGTCGAGGGTCTGATGGCTGAACACGATCACGGGCTTGTCGGTCTTTTTGAGATCGTTTTTCAGCCAGTCCATTTCCTGCGGAGGAATGATGGTGTCCACCCAGGTCCAGAAGGTGTCTTCGGGCGTGTTCATGTCGTAGGGGCGGAATTTGCCGGGCGTGTAGTCGGCGTCGAGCACGATGCAGTGCACGCCGCCCGCGTCGTAGGAGTAGTAGGTTCTGCCCTTTTCAATGCCGGTGTTGGTCACGCCGGAAAGAAATTCGTCGCGCTTGAGATTGTCGAAGTCGTGGTTGCCGAGTACGTGATAGGCGGGAATGCCGAGAGAGGTATACAGCGTTTCGATTTCACGGAGATTGGCGGCGGGATCAGTGCCCCTGGCAAGCGTGTCCACAAAGTCGCCGAGCTCTATGATGAAGGCGGGCTTTTCCTTCTTCATGGCGTCGATGAACACCTTCATCTTGCCCATGGAGGCCGAATAGATGCGGGTGCTGCTGTCGGCCTTGGTGGTCCGGTGCATGTCGGTGATGATGCCGGCCTTGAGAATGCGCTTGTTTTCCCCGGCTTCTGCGGAGGAGGCGCCGGTCAGCATGCCGGCGGCAGCACAGGCCGTGGCGGCCATGCCCATCTTCAGAAGGTCGCGGCGGGCAATGTTGTTTGCCATGCTCTTTCTCCCATGATTGACGTTTTTGTCTGTATAATGAAATTTCTTGTTTTTAATTTATGCAGAAGGCGACCTTCAGGCGGCTCTGCTTCTGCCTTGTCCGTAGTCGGAACTCCTTTCCGGCGTGGGCGGAACGGCGTGAATGCAGGAATGGTAGACGACATGAATTTTTCCGTCCTGAAGGATATTGCCTTCACGCATGTATACATGCGGCGGAATCATGACGCCATTATGTCGGATGTATGGAGATATGGTAACGTTTGTCTTTGCGCTTCAAGGGCTGAACGGCCGGGGAGAAGACGGCCGCAGGCGCGGATGGATTCGCGGAACGAGCAGGAAACGGTCATGAGTGGGAGAACGGGGAAAGCCGCACGGCAGGGGTATAGGCGCGCTTATCCGGCTAAGGGAGCGCCCATCCTGCGGCGGACGGCAGGATGGACGGAGGAACGTGTCTTTTGAAGAACGGGGACTCTTCTGCAGAGTTTGAAAGGCCCCGGGCAGGAAAGGACAGGATCATTTCAGGTCGTACTGATATTTGACGGGCAGAGAGACGTGTATGGGGTCCGCGCCGAGAATAGCCGGGCGGCGGACGACGCCGCTTGCGGCGCGTACCGCACGCAGGGCGGAGGCGTCGAGCTGCGCTCTGCCGGAGGACGTGACGATGCGCACGTCGTGAAAGGTGCCGTCGGGAGCAATGGTGAAGGCGGCAAGGGCCACGCCTATGAGCGACGTGTCTCCGGCGTCGAGCCTTCGGGCGTGAATGGCGTCGTCCACGTCGTCGAGGTAGCGCAGGTAGGCGCGTCTTTTCTGATTCAGCTTTTCCGCCTCGTCCCTGTCGCTTTTCGAGGCGGCCTCAAGGCCCGTACCGGGGCGCGTCGTGCCGCGTGAGAGCGTGGACTCGCTGTCCATTTCCAGAACGGCGCGGAAGACCGGGGGCGTCTGTTCTTCAGGGGCATGAACGAGCGTCAGCGAAAAGTGCAGAAAGAGCGACAGCACAATGCCTGTCCACAGTCGTTCGCCGTCCGTCATGACGTTACCTTTCTTCCGGGCGTGAGGTGGCCACCATGAGCTTTTCGCCGCCGAGCATTCGCACTTCGTCCACCACGAAAACAAGCGCCTCCACCGGAGCCTTCGGGCTGGCCTTCAGCACGAGCTGTCCCGGCTCCTTGCGGAAGCCGCGTACGATGTCCTGAAGCTTGTAGCGCAGAAATTCCCGTTCCACGGGTACGCCGTCGCAGAAGAAGGAGCCGTCTTCCTCAAGTCTCACTTCCACCACCTTGCCGGAAAGAGCCTGACTGGAATGGGCGGGAGGCAGGTCTATGTCCAGCCCCCGCACGGCAAAGGCCGAGGCGACGATGAAGAAGATGAGCAGAATGAATATCACGTCCATGACGGGCGTGAGGTCGAGTTCGGCTCCGGGCCTTTTTTTCGGGCGCAGGCAGATCATTGCGCTTCTCCGTCCGCGGCGAGAACGGCGTTGGCCGCTTCCGACAGGGCAGAGGCCGCATCATCAGCGCGCGTCTGGAAATAGTGCAGAAAGAACAGGGCGGGAATGGCGATGAAAAGACCGGTCGCCGTGGTGATGAGCGCCTGCCATATGCCGCCCGCCAGCTGATTCATGTTGACGCCCGCCTGAGCGTTCGCGATTTCGGAAAAGGTTTCTATCATGCCGAGCACCGTGCCGAGCAGGCCCATGAGCGGCGCGAGCCTGGCCAGTATGGAAAGCAGGGCAAGCATTGCCTCCAGTTTTCTTACCACGGCGTCGCCTTCAATGCGCAGGGCGGCTTCCCTGCCCGGTCCTTTTGCGGCAAGCAGTGCGGAAAAACGGCGCAGCGCCGCCACCTTTTCCAGCTCGGCGAAGAGAGGATCCCGATTTCCCCGCACCACCTCTTCCAGCAGTTCCGTCATGCATCGCGAGGGAAAGCGGAAGGAGGAGAAGAGCAGAAGCCGTTCGATGATGATGGCCGTCACCGTAACGGAAATAAGCGTCAGCGGCCACATCATCCAGCCGCCCATGAGCAACAGATTCATGAACTTCTCCTTCCGTTTGCACCGTTTTTTCTGTGCAGAAGGGCAAAATGCCGTTCCTCCGACGTTCAGGACCGGCTTTCCGTCATACCGCAAGCGCCGTGCCGATGAGTACGAGGTCAAGAGGCTCTTCGTCTGGAGCCGGCGTTATTTCCAGATGTCCGGCGGCGTACTGCACGATGCACACGCCCTCCCCTTCGACGGGTATGATGCCCTTGGCCCGGCACAGGCCGGGACCTGCGCTGCGCAGAATTTCTTCAAGGTCGGTCACGGAAACCGGCCCGTCGAATTCCAGCGCCTTTGCCTCATAGCCTTCATCGGCGTGGGTGACGACGTGTGCTCCCATGGGCATGAGTCTCGGCGCATGCGAGGGCAGGCGTGTTTTCCCGTGGGCGTCTACCCAGGCATCAAGCTCGGCAAAGGGAATGTTGCCGTAGCGTGCGGGCAGTATGAGGGCCTTGCCGTTGAGTGCGTGCAGCCTTTTTGTGAGATGTGCCAGATCCTCGGCGGACACCATGTCGCTCTTGTTGAGAATGACGACGTCGGCCTTTTCCAGCTGCGCCCTGCGTATGCCGGATTCCTCGGGATGTTTTTCTGACGTTTCCCGGCTGCAGAGGTCGAGGGCATCGGCCACGGTGATGACGAGGCCCGGAACCACGAGGTCGCGCAGGTTGTCGAGAGCCGCCATGATGTTGTCGGGGTTGGCCAGTCCCGTGGTTTCAAGAACGAACTGCTCGGCAGGCATGGCGGAAATGATGCGTTCAAGTCCGGGTCTGAGACTGTCGGCCAGGGAGCAGCATACGCATCCTTCGTCCAGGGCTTCCACGATTGTGTCGCCCTTCATGAGGGTGGCGTCGAGTTCAACGTTGCCGAACTCGTTCTGAATGACGCCGGTATAGCGCTCCCGGCCGTGCAGAAAGTCCAGCCAGCGGCGCAGAAACGTGGTCTTGCCCGCGCCGAGAAAGCCCGTGAGCACGTGCAGCACGGGTCTTTCCAGCGTTTCCAGCTCTTCCGGCCGGTGTCGCGCGGGAATGGCGCGGAGCGGGAAGAGCGCTTCGCCTTCCATGGCCAGGGACGGCCCGAAGGCGGCGGTGAGGCTGAGAAGAAGTTCCTGTTCGTTCCCGCAGTCTTCCAGTGTTCCGTCGGCATGGAAGAGACGACGGGGAACGCTGGTCATGCCGCGGGAAACGGCGGCGCTTTCACCGGTCTGCTGTTCGGTCGTGGCGGCCAGAGCGGCAAAGAGCCGGAGAAGCAGGCTGAAGGCGGGCACGTCGCATTCCGGTTCTCCGGGTGCCACCAGCCAGCCATCCCCGGCGGCGATGCCGTCGGCGGCAAGAACGCGATGCCTTGCCGGGGCTTCCAGCGTGAGCGCCAGGGCGTCGCCCGAAAAGGCGACGTCCATGCGAAGAGTGCCGAGCAGGAAGGGCAGAAGCTCCCTTTCATTGCCGGAAAATTCCCTGACGGCGTTTTCATAGTGCGGAGACAGGGCGAAGCGCAGGGCGTCGAGGGGAAAGGAGTCCAGCAGAGAGGATTCGGCAGGAGGAAAGACGTAGAGGCTGAAGCAGCCTCGAAGGCATGATCCTTGTTGGGGAACGTCGTCGCGCGTTTCACCGTCGAAGCGGATGCCGAACACGCTTTCAGCTCCGGCCACCCGGCATGTCCATGCCGGGTGACTGGAGGCGCAGGGGCGAACGCCCCGCCAGCCCAGGGCTCTGGCGCGGGTGCGTTCGAAATGAGCAGCCATGATCAGCGAGGTGAGAATGCTGGCGCAGTCGGAATCGCTGCCGCCGAGGGCGCGCGGAAGAATGTCGTGCAGTTTCATGGCCGCTCCTTGAGGGCGGGGCGCGCTTCAGGCGCGCCCCGAAGGAGAGTTAGCCGGGGAAGGTGATGATGTCGCCGTTGCCCAGATAGTTGGTGGTCTTGGAGCGGAAGCGGGCCGTGCCCTTCACCACCGGATAGCCTGCATCCACGAACTTCTGCGCCGTGATGAGGCCCGTGCAGTGGTTGCAGCCCACGCGCTGGAGATTCCACTTCTTCAGGCCGATGACGAGGTCGTCGTACTTGGGATCCCAGTCGTCGAAGGGCGAGATGTGCAGACCGCCGTAGAGGCCGTAGAACTTGTCGCCTTCGTACTTGAGTTCCTTGTAGGCCGTGTCCGCAAACAGGATGATGCCCTGATGACAGCAGCCCGTGATGCTCACAAGGCCCACGTCCTTCACGTTGCAGTACAGCGACATTTCACCGTACACCTTGAAGATGATGGGGCATTCAAACTGATAGAGCGCAACGCCGGGCTGAAGGGAGTAGAGGCCCTTCTTGACTTCGGTCCATTCGCCCACATGGCCGGAGTCCTTGAGGTACTGCTTGCCCTGCGGATAGAAGGTGTTGGGCGTGTATACATGGATGTTCGGGGCATACTTCGCCACCACGGGGAAGGCCCAGTAGTGGTCCATGTGTTCGTGGGTCTGGATGAAGCCGGCGATCTCGCCGTTGGCGAGCATGTTGTCTATGCCCTCGCGCTTGAAGCTTTCCTCCATCCAGTCGTAGTTCCAGCCGCAGTCGAACAGATACTTGGTCTTGGTTCCGTCCATGGCCTCGACTTCCACCAGGCAGGAGAATCCGCCCGCGTTGTCGGCATCCACGGAGTTTTCCTTGGCTATGGCCCAGGCTTCATGCAGCTGTCCCTTCTGAAGGTAGGGCTTGATCTTGGCCATGCCTTCGTCGTAGGTGCCCTTGCCTATGCCCTTGCCGTTGCCGAAGGGCGCCCAGTTGTAGGTGTACTGGTCCACGAGCAGACCGCCTGCGCCGGTGACGTTCTGCATGAAGATGCCGTTGTCGAACCAGCTCGTTTCCGAAATGTTGGTTACCTTCACCGACTTGCACACGCCGAAGTCGGCCATCTTGCGTTCTACTTCCGGCAGGAAGGCCCTGCGCATGGGCGTGTAGGAATAAAGTCCCATGGCTCCAAGTGCGCCGGCGCCGATGCCGAGGGATGCGCCTTTGAGAAATTCACGTCTGTTCATAAGGACTCCTACTTCACCAGAGTGAAGGTTGCGCTGCAGATGGGCAGCAGCCAGACGATGAGGAAGTACAGGGCCACGCCGACCAGAATGCCGAACAGCAGGCCGGGCTTCATGGCGGGGTTCCAGGCGTGATCCACTTCGATGTGGCGCTTTTCTGCGGCGAGTTCTTCAGCGGTCTTGAATTCGCGCCGCCATCCGGGCCAGCCGTCCATGAACCACCAGTTGATGAGCCAGATGTCGATGAGCCAGATGGTGGGAATCATGGGGAACTGCTGCGGATGGGAGAAGCCCTTCTGCGTGCCGAGAATGAAGTGGGCGTACTGATAGTACAGGCAGTAGAGCACGATGCCGCCCACGATGACGAGGCCGGTGCGGATGAGAATGTTGACGGGAGTGCTGAACTTGGTAGGCCAGTTTTCGCAGTAGAACTGCACAAAGAGCGCGGGCACGAGGAAGAAGATGGCGGTTTCGCCCACGTGCAGCCAGCGCCAGTCGGGAGCGGCGTCGCGACGGTGACCGCGGATGGCGTCACCCCACACGAGTTCCTGCATGTACCAGAAGAACAGGCACAGCGCCCAGGCGATGACGATGATGCCCACGAACAGCGCGATGCGGCGGGGCCAGTCGCGCTTTATCATGGTGAAGGGATACCTCTCCCAGATGCCTTCCACGAACCACACCACCACGGTGCAGCACATGATCCAGGCCACGTGGAAGTTGGCGGACACGGTCTGCGCGAAGTCTTCCCAGTAGGGCGGGCAGATGGCCGTGAAGTACTGCCAGGGATAGTACAGAATGCCCATGTGGTTGTGCATGGTCATGAAGTAGATGACGAGACTGAGACAGAAGGTGCCGAGCCAGATGCTGAAGCCGCGCACGGGCTGGGAGGCGTTGGCCCAGGGCTGACCTTCGAGGGCGACCACCCAGGCGGGGCTGATCCAGGAGGCGATGACGGCGAACATCATGCAGGCCTGCGCCGCGTATTCGGTGGAATAGAATTCGGTGAGTCCGAGCTTCTGGAGCTGGTCGGGATTGAAGTAGGCGAAGGCTAAGTTGCCGAGCACGGCTTCAAAGAATCCGTGAATGAAGAAGATCATGGTGCCTACGGAAATGAGCGCCAGCACAAGACCCTTCTGCAGAGGATGGGCGTTGCGGATCCAGTCTTTCTTGAAGGGCCAGAAGTCGAAGGTATAGGCCATCCAGATGAGGATGATGAGCCACCAGCGGCAGTAGTTGTAGCCCACGTAGGGGGTGTAGAAGCGCATGATGCCGCGTGGGTCCTGGAAAACCCACCATGTCACCGCAAAGATGAGCAGCGTGAACGCCAGATTCATGAGAGCGGGGATGGGGCCTCTCCATCTTTTGACGAGCTTGCGCTCTTCAAGATAAGGAAGCTGTTCCTGAGACATAGGTTCCTCCTTGTTTCAGTCGGGGTGCGCCGCTCTTCCTCCCGGGCGGCGCCGGGGGCCTTCGCCCTTATGCGTTCAGGGCGTCCTCGCCGTACATGGCCTTTACGACCAGCGCGGCCTTTTCGTTTTGAGACATTCCGGCGACGTCACCTCCAAGCCGGGCAGCCTCCATGTCCAGCATGATCCCCGAGAATTCGGGAGGCAGCATGGACAGGTAGTCTGGTTCTGACGAGGCCTCGGCCGAGGCGTCTTTTCGGGCCGTCGCTTCGTCCTGGGAAGGGGAACGGAACAGACCATGCAGAAATTCCTTGCGGCTCATGACATGACGCGTGCTCATGATTCTTCCGCCAGGGTTTTGAGCGTTGAGAAGTAGGCCTGCGCCGCGGCTGCGGCATCGGCGGCGTCGGCATGGCGCATGGCGCTCAGTATGCGGGCCAGATGCGAGAAGACAAGTTCCTTCTGCGTAAGGTCGCAGGCGTTGAACAGACGCACGAGCGACTTGCCGTCGGGCAGGCAGGCCGCAAGGGAAGCGCTCACGCTGCTGTTGTTGATGAAGCGTGCAGCGTCCATGAAGAACTGCATGTGCGCCTGCACGAAAACCTTGACGTCGTCGTTTCTGAGCGCCGTTCCGGCAACGGGCAGTATTCTTTCAAGACACAGTATCTGCGAGGGCCGGATGATGAGGGACGACGCGTGAATGATGGGAGGAACGATGATCAGTCCCGCACAGATCCGGTCGAGAAGGGGGCACTGCGCCGGATGCTCCGCAGGCAGGGCCCGCACGCGCGTGCCGCTGCCGTGCGTCGTTTCCAGAATGCCCCGTCCTGCCAGAGCGCTTATGGCGGCTCGCAGGGTCGTGCGGTTGACGTGCATTTCCTCGGCAAGCCGACGTTCGGCGGGCAGACGCTCGAACAGCTTCCAGCGCCCCTCCATGAGCGCCTGTTCCAGATGCTGTTCAATCAGTTTCTGCTTGTTCATCAGGGCCTCCCGCGGCCTTTTATCCTTTGTCCATGATACTAGTTTTGCGCTGTGGGGAAAAAAGACTCAAGCCTTTTTCAAAAAAAGGAAAATTTTTGATAACAGCCTGACTTAATAATTTTAAATATAAAATAATGGTTCATCCACTAAAGAGTTTTTCAGAAAATACTTTCAATGAAATGTCGGATTTTCAGGATGATGACGCTTTTTTATAGGGAAGTGGAAAGTTTGGTTTAACCAATTTACATCGACGTCGTTTTTCCGTAAATTGCAGAGAAGACCTTATCGGCGCGGAGGCGGCTATGGATTTTTCTCTTTGGGCCTCAGGCTTTCCCGGTTTGCTGTGGGAACTGGAGCATCGCCGCTCGCGCATCCGTCTGCTGAACGGCTGGGCGCTTCCCGCGCTTGGCGAGGATACCTCTCGTCTTCTTAAGGACGTTCGTTTCCGCAGACGCGTGGTCATGAAGTCGGATCATACGCTGCTCGGCGAGTTCTGGGAGATGGTGACGAGTCGTCAGGCGGCCATGGTGTCGTTCCGTCTCAACGCGACGCCTCATCATGCCTGCGTCCTTCAGGGCTGGCCCGATCCTCAGGATCCGGAAAAATATTTCGGCATGCTCAAGGAAGGCGTGCTACCCGCCACCTTTGTGGCCAACGGTGCGGCGGGCACCTGTCAGCTTGCGCTCGGCAGGGCGCAGTATCCCGTGCTTGTGCTCAGTCTGGAAGAAAGGGAAATTGTCACCTGCAACGAGGCCGCACAGGCTCTTTTCGGCGGCGCGGCTCGAGGCGGGGGCGACTTCATGCTGGAAGACATTGCGCCGGGAGAAATGGGGGAAACGCTTCTTGCGGCGTCCCGTCATGCGCTCGATGAGGAAATATGGGCCGGAACGCTCATGATGCGCAGCGGTACGGGCAGCATACTCGGTTCCAAGGTCCGCATTTCTCCCTGTTCCACGGGAACGGACATCGTGCGCATAGCGCTTTTGAACATCCCCGAGACTCCGGCATCCTGCACGATTGCGCCCTGTGAATGTTCCGGGCGAACGCCTTCTTTGCGGGAAGGACTGGAATATCTGCTGGCGAGGTGTCCGGGCGTGGAGGGGCTCATGTTTTCCGATATTCAGTCGGGGCGCGGCATGGTGCAGGTGTACGGAGTCGGCAGGCTCTTCTCCTCGCTGGAATGGGGGCTGTCCCATGCCTATGAGGGCACCATCGCGCAGGATATCGAGCGGTTCAGCCTTGATTCCCTCATCGTGGAGGATACGCTTGACAGCATCAAGTCCATCGACTGGGCCATGTTCATTCCCTGCGGGGTGCGTTCCTACTTCGCCAAGCCCTTCTATGCTGCGGAGGGGCTGCATGCCGTGCTCATTTTCGCCTTCAGCACTCCCTCTCCCGGTGGCGTGAGCGACGCGGCCTTCCGGCCGCTCTACGAATCTTTTGCCCGGATTGTGGCCGGCTGGCGCGTGACCGGACGATAGGAGATGGCCTCTTCCGCGTTTCGTGTGGCGGGACGCATGGCGTTTTCGGGGAGACGGAGTCTGCGTGCCGTTCTGGAACGGGGTGCGGCACGTCTTAAAAAAGTCTCCATTTTTTTCTTGACTATCGCGGGTCATTCTGGCAAAAGAATCTCCGCAACGGGGATGTAGCTCAGTTGGGAGAGCGCTTGAATGGCATTCAAGAGGCCAAGAGTTCAATTCTCTTCATCTCCACCAGAATTTTGAAAGGGTTTGCGGTTCGCCGCAAGCCCTTTTTTCTTTTAATCTTCGGTCGTCCTTTGCGCGAAGGCTTTCGGGAGAATGCGTGCCGGACACGGCGACAGGCATATGTTCCGCATAAGAAACAGGGACGCCGGTCGGTGATTTCGAAGGCGTAAAGACGCTCCCTGCAAGGAAGGGGCTGCCGCGGTACTTCCGCTGCATTTGCACGGTGTCTTTCCCGAACTCGCGCCCCGTCCGGAGTTCCGGACAGACGAAAGTCTTCTGGCTCCGTGCGAGTTTCCTGAGCGATTTTTTTGTGGTACGTTGTGGGGGTAACGTGCCCGGCGGGAGGGAAGATCATGACGGATGATGCACTGAAGGAACATCTTGTTCGCTACATCGCTTCTCAGGGGCAGGATTTTTCACTGCCTTCCGGGTTCGTCACGACAAGGAAGCTGTCGGAACATGCCTGCGTTCTCTGTGAACATATGTTCGGGCATGGCCTTCACGCTGAAGACAAAGGCCTTCTGGACAGACTCAAAAAGGCCATTTCTTCCCCGGATGAAGGATTTTCGGAAATGCTTCTGCGCAAGATACGGGAAGCGGGCATGACCAATGCCGAATGCTATCATCGGGCACGCATCGACAGAAAGCTGTTTTCCAAAATTCTGAGCGACAGACATTATCGTCCTGCAAAGAAGACGGCGCTGGCCTTTGCCCTGGCCCTTGAGCTGGACGCGGAGCAGACCCGGGAGCTTCTGGCACGGGCAGGCTATGCGCTTTCCCCAAACGACAGTTTTGATCTGGCCGTCGACTTTTTCATCCGTGCCGGCATGTATGACGTCATGAAAATCAACGAGTACCTGCAGGAACTCGACCTTCCGCTGATCGGTTCCTGATTTCTGCCGTGCATTGTCGCCTGACAGGCGACCTTAAGCCGTGCCGTTTCCTCTATAAGGCAGTTAAACGATCAAACGTCTTGAGGAGGTTCCATGAACGGCATGACCGAACTTGTATTCATTCTCGACCGCAGCGGTTCCATGTGCGGACTGGAGTCCGACACCATCGGCGGATTCAACGCCATGCTGGAAAAGCAGAAGAAGGCGGAGGGCACGGTTCTTCTTTCCACCATTCTTTTCAATCAGGAGAGCGTCGTCCTTCATGACAGAGTGAACGTTCTCGACGTTCCCGCGCTTGACGGAAAGGACTATGAGGTTTCCGGCTGCACGGCGCTTTTCGATGCCGTGGGCGGAGCCTTGAGGCACGTCCGGAACGTTCATCGCTACATCAGGCCGGAAGATGTGCCCGATCACGTGCTTTTCGTCATCACCACGGACGGCATGGAAAATGCCAGCCGTCGCTTTTCCGAGAGCGACGTGAAGCGCATGATTGCCGAGGGCAGGGAGAAGGGCTGGGAATTTCTCTTTCTCGGCGCGAACATCGATGCCGTGGCCACGGCGCGCGGCTTCGGACTGTCCGAGGAAAACGCCGTGGACTTCGTGAACGACGGCAGGGGAATACATACGGTTTACGAATCCCTTGCCAGTGTCTGTTCGTCGTTCGCCGCCCGGGGCGTCATCGACGGCGACTGGAAGCGGAAGATCCGGGAGGACCATGCCCGGCGCTCCTGCACTCGTGACGGCACCTCGTCCGATCCTCTGTTCGCCGAGCTCTTCCGCACGGTTTACGGAAGATTCGGAAAGCGCTTTTTTTGAACGCTCCGTCATGGCGGAGATGGCCGGGGGTAATCCCTTGCAGGGGCCGCCGTGGCCGGGGCTCTTGCCTGTTGTCTCGGCATGGCTTTTCATGCGCTGAGGCATGGCGGCTCATGGCACGTCGATTTCGACGTGCTGCCGCGTCAGGCGGAAAAGACATGGAACGGCATGGACACAGGCGCCTTTTTGAAGGCGCTGAAACGAAGAACGGGCATCGTTTTTTCTTCCTGGAAGTAGAAGCAGAAAATGAAGGGCGGAACTTCCTGTGCAGGAGGTTCCGCCCTTGCGGTTTTTATGAGGGCTGCCTTGTTCAGAATTCCGGCAGAACGGCCGTCATGGGAACAAGACAGGCTCGTGCACGCACGGCTGCATTATTTCAGCGGCATGTTCTCGCGTTCCGTCTTCCACGGATCCGAGACTTCCTTGCTTTCGGCGTTGAAGCGCATGGTCATGCGGCGATCAAGGTCAAAGGGGGTCCATCCGGGATCGCCGGTGGTGGCGAATTTCACCCATGCGCTGTGCATGGCCTGTGCCAGAGAATCCGGGGGATTGGTGCCGAGGGTGCTCTTGATGCGCGGGGAGTCCTTGTGCAGGCTCTTGAACACAAAGGGCACGTCCACGCTGTGGGCCGCGCCGAGCCTGCCGTTGGCGGCGTCGCTTTTCCAGGCAAAGGAGTAGGCCCATACCTTGCCGCCGGCCTTGGCCTGACTTTCCAGAACCTTGTTGGCGGCCATGCGGAATACGAAGTCGGACTGAAGAGCGGTGAATACTTCACCGGCAGTCTGTCCGCGTCCGGCCTTGCGGTAGCGGTCCGCGATGTCGGCGGGGAAGCCGGTGGAGTCGATGAAGCCCTTGACCGCACCGTCGCCGATCTTGTCGATGGCGCCGCTCGGCACGGTGTAGAGCCGCCATTCTTCTTCAGCGCTGCCGGCCATGAGGTCAATGCCCTTTGCCGCGCCTTCGGCAATGGCGTCCACGGGGCGCTTCATGAGAATGTCGCCGTCGTAGTAGGGCTTGAATATGGCAATGTTGCCGCCGAGCATGCGGCACCATTCAGGCTTCTTGTTCTGCGCGGCAATGAACGCGGAGAAGGTAAGCAGCTTTTCGGGAGAAAGGGCGGCCACGGCTTCACGGCTGTCCTCGATGCCGTAGAAATCGAGCAGAGCGGCGGAAACCCTGGAGGCCAGGGGGGCGTCGTACTGCGCCAGAGCTGCGGGGCTCTGGAGAATGGCGCGGCGGAAAAGCCCCTTCGTCTTGTCGGAGGAGATGAGGGAGGTGATGTGCGTGGCGCCGGCGGACTGACCGAACACCGTGACGTTGTCGGGATCGCCGCCGAAAGCGGCAATGTTGTCCTGCACCCAGCGCAGCGCAAACATCATGTCGCGAAGGGCGAGGTTGGACGGCACGCCCTTGATCTTGAGGAAGCCGTCCACGTTCACGCGGTAGTTGATGGTGACGAGCACGACGCCGTCCTGCGCGAAGGCCGTTCCGTCGAAGCGCACGTCGTTGTTGTCGCAGCGGGTGCTGCCGCCGCCGGGAATGTAGACCATGACGGGGCATTTGGTCTTGCCGGGCGCAGGAGTCCAGATGTTCAGGCGCAGGCAGTCACCGCCGCCGATGGGCTTGTTCTTGCCGTCGGGCTGCAGCGGAATGTCGCCGAACTTGACGGTATCGATGACCCCGTTCCAGGCCTGCACGGGTTCGGGCAGGGCCAGGCGGTATTTTCCTTCATACGGAGGCATGCCGCAGGGAACGCCCCTGAAGACGTGCACGCCGTCCATGACAAGGCCGCGCACGCTGCCTTTGGCCGTCTTGACGACGGGACCTTCCGAGGCATGAGCATAAAAGGGCATGGCGCTCATGAGAGCCATGGCCGCACTTTCGTATAAAAACTGACGTCTGTTCATGTGAAGCTCCTGAAATTCAATGGTTGAAAGGCGAACATCCGTACAGGAGAAGGAACGGATTTCGTTATTCAGAAGAATCAGAAGACGTCAAAAAAATAAAGCTCAAAATTTCACATTGTTGTTCAATGAAAAGCAACAAGTTAAAAAGTATGCCGATATAATGTCTCTAAACGACGTGCACAAGGGGATGGAAGGGCGTTTTTTCGGCGTTGAAACGGACGAAAGAGCACGAGACTGAGAGGGAATGTTTTGTTTTGCACAAACAGGCCCGGGTTCGGCAGGCGTTGGGCCCGGCAGGCAGTCCTTTCCGATTGTCCGAAAGGGCGAAGACCGGGGATGCCCGGACCGTTTTTTTCGGGAAAAGCGCACAAAAAAGCGGGAGACGACCGGAGCCGTCTCCCGCTGTCAATGCTTGGGGTGATTACATGTCGGGCGTAATGACCTTCAGGCCGCCCATGTAGGGACGCAGCACTTCGGGAATGACGATGGAGCCGTCTTCCTGCTGGTAGTTTTCAATGATGGCCACGAGAGAACGACCGGTAGGCAGTCCGGAACCGTTCAGCGTATGCACGAACTCGGGTTTGCCGCCCCCCTTGGGACGGAAGCGGATGTTGGCGCGGCGGGCCTGGAAGTCCACGCAGTTGGAGCAGGAGGAAATTTCGCGGTAGGTGTTCTGACCGGGGAGCCAGACTTCCACGTCGTAGGTCTTGGCGGAACCGAAACCCATGTCGCCGGTGCACAGCGTGATGGTGCGGTAGGGAAGTTCCAGCTTTTCGAGCAGAATTTCCGCGCAGCGGCGCATGTGTTCCAGTTCTTCCCAGGACTTGTCGGGATGGGCGAAGCGCACCATTTCCACCTTGATGAACTGATGCTGGCGGATGAGGCCGCGCACGTCCTTGCCGGCGGAACCGGCTTCGGAGCGGAAGCAGGGCGTGCCTGCGGTATAGCGCAGGGGAAGCTGATCTTCTTCAAGAATTTCGCCGGCGTGCAGGTTGGTGACGGGCACTTCTGCCGTGGGAATGAGGTAGTAGTCCCAGGCGGGCATCTTGAACAGGTCTTCCTCGAACTTGGGAAGCTGGCCCGTGCCCTGCATGGTGGCGGCGTTGACCATGAAGGGAGGCAGAATTTCGGTGGCGCCGAACTCGGTGGTCTGGGTGTCGAGATAGAAGTTCATGAGGGCGCGTTCCATTCTGGCGAACACGCCGTGAGAGACGCAGAAGCGGGAACCGGCAAGCTTGGCGCCGCGTTCAAAGTCGAGTCCCTTCTGTGCGGCGCCTACTTCAAAGTGCTGCTTGGGCGGGAAGGTGAACTCGCGCGGCGTGCCCCAGCGGTGAAGTTCCGGATTGTCGTTTTCGTCGAGTCCCACGGGCACGGAGGCGTCGGGAATGTTGGGCACGCGCAGCATCCACTGATAGACCTGTTCCTTGATCTCGGAAGTTTCGGCGTCCAGTTCCTTGATGCGGTCGGAGAGCTTGCCGAGCTCGGCCACGAGCGCGGAGGCGTCTTCGCCGGAACGCTTCATGCGGGCCACTTCGGCCGATTCGGCATTGCGCTTGCTCTTGAGCGTTTCCACTTCGGTGAGCGCGGCGCGGCGGCGTTCGTCCAGCTTAAGGAAGTCGTCGACGGAAATGTTGGAATGGCGGTCGGCCAGCGCCTTGGCCACCATTTCGGGATGTTTCTGAAGAAGTTTGAGATCAAGCATGGCTGATTTCCTCGAATCTGCGTGATATGCGGTAGGGCGTCATGCCCGGGCATTTGAAAGGAACGAACATTCTAGCCCGACAGCGTCGGAGCGTCAATCGCAGCCGGAAACGCGCAGAGCCCGCGCTGTGCCGGAGACGCAGCGCGGGCGGGAAAAGCAGGGGGAGGACTGCTTCCTATGACCTGGCGTCGTGCGGAAGCTTTTTGACGGGAACGATGAGCGTGAGCGGGATGCGGAAGTCAATGGCGCCTGCGGGACACTGCAGGGCGCACGCTTCTGCGTGCCAGCACTCCTCGGGATAGCGGACTATGGGGAATTCTCCCTTCTTCGAGCCGTAAAAGACGTCCATGGGGCAGATATCGACGCACTGTCCGCAGCGAATGCATTTTTCCTTGTTGATGACGGGGGGCATAGTTATCTCCAGCTCATGAGGTTGTGATCACCATCCTTGCGGATGTAGTGCTTCTTGCCGTTCAGGCGGAGGTCCGGCAGCCGGAAGTCGGCCCTTTTGTGATAGCCGCGGCTTTCCCGGCGTTCCAGAGCCATTTCGAACATGAGCTCGGCAAGTTCATACAGATTGAGTATGCCGAGGCACATGGAGAGCTCATGGGGATTTTCCGCCTTCAGCGTGGCAAGGGCGTGTTCATGCACGCGGCGCAGATGGGAAAGGCCGTGTTCCATGCCGGCGGCGCTGCGCACTTCACCGCAGTAGTCCCAGGTGATGTTCTGAAGCGCCTGCAGGGCTTCCGTCCAGTGAGCCCCGCTTTCTCTGTCGAGCATGGCGTCGAGTCTTTGCGCGACGCGTCCGACGACGGCGTCGGCATCGGCGTCGGCGCACGTTTTTTGGTTCCGTACGTATTCGGCTGCGGCATCGGCCGCCCACCATCCGGTGACGGCGGCTCCGGCTATGCCGCCGTAGCCTTCGTCGCCTCCGGCATAGAGGCCGGGCACGCAGGTTTCCGAACGGTCGTTGAAGACGATGCCGCTGGAAGGAGGCATGAGCAGAGGATAGGTGGCAAACTCCACGGCAGTGTCCATGAGGTCCACGCCTTCCTGACGGAAGTGCCTGAGCAGCGTGTAGTTGCCTTCCTGGCGCAGCCAGTGCCGCATGGTTTCCAGCTGCTGTTCCGTCAGGCCGGTCATGTCCATGAAGATGGGGCCGCGGCCCTCTTTGTTGGATTCTTCGATGAATTCCTTGCGCACTTCCATGGTGATGTCGCCGTACAGGGGATTGGGCGCATCAAGGAAGGGGCCGAGAGGTTTGCCTGAAGGATCGCGCAGCACGCCTTCCCAGGTGGCCTGGCCGTTGCGCGAGAAGTATTTGATGCCCGAGTGCAGCGACGGCATTTCCAGATTGCACAGTTCCGCGCCGGCGCGGAAGGCCATCATGCGGCCGTCGGCGGTAAGGTTGAGCATGTCCGGGGTCGCTCCTACGGAACCGCGGCTGCAGAATGGCCAGAGATTGTTCACAAGACCTGTTCCCAGAAGAACGGCCTTGGCTCGGTAGACGTACAGGGCCCTTTCTCTGGTATCCACGGCCACAGCTCCGGCCACGCTCCCGTCGTCGTTGAGCAGCAGTTCATAGCCCATGCGGCGGTTGTGTATCTCCACGCCGCGCTTCTTGGCCTGGGCGGTGAGAACAGTCTTCTGATCCCGACCGTTGTACTTGAGAAAGGCTCTGGTTCGTCCGGGGAGGGAATGGCCCGCGAAGTAGTAGGCTCCCTCATGTTTCATGGGAATGCCCCAGGCATCCCACATCTTGACGATTTCGTTGGTCTTGAAGAAGAACTTGCGTGCCCATTCCGGCCCCATCTGGCGCAGGCGGTCGCCGTTTTGAAGGCGCATGACGTCTTCTATGAAGGTTTCATACTCGCCGTGCACTTCGGGAATGTAGCAGATGAAGTGATCGTTCCCCAGACCGGCCGAGCCGCTGCGCTTGATGTTGGCCTTTTCCACGATGATGCACCTGAGGCCTGAATCCGCGGCGTTTATGGCCGCCATGAGCCCCGCGATACCGCCGCCGATGCATAAAAAGTCGGTGTCGTATCGAGATATGGTGAACTGGCTTTGCGACATGGATGTCCTCCTTGTTTCTCAGGGAATGATGGAGTGAAGCTGAAGGTCCGGCTTATATGAGACCGATGAAGTTCCACCAGGGAATGGCGACACAGACGATGAGAAGCCCGGTCACTATCATGCGGGCGAAGAGTGCGGGCATGATGTGTCTGAGCGTGATCTTGCCGGTGATGAAGATGTAGAGCAGATAGACGGTTTCGTAGGGGAACAGGTACTGGTCGAGCCCGTAGTTGAAGGCATAGAACACGGGAAGGGGATTGACGTTCATGGCTCTGCCGAGCTCGCCGATGGCGGGAGTGATGGCGCCGAGGGCCGCCAGGGGGGTGAGAAGAAAGTTGACGGCAAGCCCGAGCATATAGGACATGAATATGGAAACGGTTTCGCTCCAGCCCGAAAGCAGGGGAACGATGCTTTGCACGGCCCAGGTGTTGAAGCCCACGGCCCCGCCTACGAATCCTATGGACATGCAGCCCGTAACGAAGACGAGGAACATGATGCCGAGTTCGCTGATGGTCCCCGGATCAAGTATCTTGACGCAGGGCATGTAGCACAGAAGGGCGAGCACGCAGAACACGTACACGGGATCGATGCCGGTCCAGGGCTGCACCATGAAGGCCGCGACCAGAATGAGGCAGATGACGGAAAGCTTGATTTCTCCGGCGTTCATCCTGCCGAGCTTGCTGTAGCTGTCCGAGAGAAATGTCATGACCTCGGAGCTCGTAAGCTGTTCCTTCCCCTTGACCATGTAGATGAAGCCCATGGATACGATGGTGTAGATGACGGAAAAGAGCGTGCTGTGCAGAGCGTAGGTCCAGAAGTCGATGACGATGTCGGTCCCCTTGAACAGCTCCTGGAAGGCCCAGATGTTGGATTCGGAGGAGTGCAGGAAAAGAAACTGCGGACCTGCGCCGGCAAGAAAGGCCATGAAGACGATGGAAGAGGAGAGTCTGGAATTTTCCCTGATTTTCAGGGCGTCGATGATGCCTACCGCAATGGTGCACAAAATGACCATGCGGGCCAGGATGGACGACATGAATGATGCGAGGGCCAGACCGCCGATGACGAAGCCGCAGGCCAGCCCGAAGAAGCTGCCGCCGCACAGCCTTATGCAGCGAAGAGCGACGCGCCGGGCTAGTCCCGTCTGTTCCATGGCGTGCCCGAGAATGATGGCGCCGAAGGACAGCCAGGGCAGTACGGTGGTCCACGACTTGAAGACTACTCCCGGTCCGGCGACGCCTCCGAGCAGATAACCGAAGGTCAGCAGTGCCGCCACGCCGATGGCGGGAAAGATGTTGAACACCCATGCCGTCACGGCCATGCTGGTCATGGCCATGTAGAGCGGCAGTTTCGGGGAGACGTCCTGTGGAGCCGTCAGGTAGACAATGCAGGGAATGATGAAGGTCAGCAGCCAGAAAAGAGTCGTCTTTTTCATGGGCACCTCGTGCGGTAGGCGTTTGGGCGAGTGCGGATGCACAGGAGCTTGTCCAGACCCGCCGGAGCGGGTCCTCAGTGGGGGAATGCGGTCGTGCAGGGGTCAGCGCAGTCTGTCGCGCCATTCGGTCCTTATGGCGTCGCCGTCCTTCCATACGCGCAGGAACTTGTCGCGCAGGAGCGGGTTGGTGAAGGTGTAGTCGGAACGGATGTGACGTCCGCGGCTTTCCTTGCGCTCTCTGGCCGAGATCATGAGGGCTTCTCCGAGATCGAGCAGGTTTACGACCTCGGCGGCGCGCATGAGTTCATGGGCGTCGGCGGCATACATCTGCGTTTCGATTTTTTTGCGCAGGTCGCCGAGATACTTGATGCCTGCCGTCAGCATGGTGTCCGAGCGCACGCGGTGCGGACCGCAGTCGGCGTATTCGGTCATGATCTGCTGCAGGGCGAAGTTGGCTTCCTGCCAGGACGCGCCGACCTTGCGTTCGTAGATGGCGCTGTAGAAGGCCATGCGTTCCTCGGCGTTTTCCTGGGAAATGTCGCCGAGGGCGCGGGTGCGGTAGTCCGCCGCGTGATGACCGGCTATCCAGCCGTACACGGCTGCCGCGCCGATGTCGCCGCTGATGTTGCCCATCATGTCGCCCGCGGCGAAAAGTCCGCGCACGTTGCTTTCGCCGTTGATGTCGATTTCTATGCCGTTGGTGACGAGGTTGGCTTCATACTGGCCGAATTCCACGGCATGCTTTCCGGGATCGATGCCTTCCTTGTCCATGTAGTCCAGAAGGGCGGTGAGTCCTTCGCACTTCATGGCCCAGCGCATGTGTTCAAGATCTTCCTTGCTTGCGCCGGAGCAGTCCATGTAGGCGGGGCCGCGGCCGCTCAGCTTGAGGTCGGTGAAGGCCGAGGACCACACGTCGCTCGTCATGTCGCCGGTTTCCACGTTGGGCTTGGTGATGAAGGGGCCCACGGGGCGGCCGTCGGGGTAGCGGTATACGCCTATCCATGTGGCCTTGCCGCAGCGGGCGAGAAAGCGCGGTCCCGCATGGCGGTAGGTCTTTTCCATGTTCACGAGATAGGTGCCTATGCGCCACGCCTGCGCTATGGAATCGCCGGTGCCGGAAGGGCACATGTTGGTGTTGAACATCTGACTCGGCGTGGGATCGGTGGTGAACAGACGGCTCACGTAGCCCGTGGCGGCAACCACGGCCTTGGCCTTCACCGTGATGAACGAAGGTTCGTCGCCGGAGGCGTCGAGAGCCAGCACGCCGGTCACGCCCTCCGCGTCACGGAACATTTCCAGCACGGGCGCGTGGTTGAGAATCTTCACGCCGCGCTTCTTCGCCTGCTCGGTAAGCACGGATTTCTGATTGTGGCCGTCGTACTTGAGGAAGATGCGCGGACGGCCGGGATAGGCGTGGCCTTCAAAGTGGTAATCGCCGGTGGGCTTCATGTTGATGCCCCAGTCGTTCCACATGTTCACGATTTTGGGGCTGGTCTCAAGAAAGCGCATGACGAGCGGCGTGTCGTTGCTGGTGGCGTTCTGGCTGTCCATGAACTCGTTGTATACCACGCTGATGTCGCCGTGCTTTTCGGGTATCCAGCACAGAAAATGGTCGTTGCCGGTGGCGCCCGCGCCGCTGCGCTTCGTGTTGGCCTTGTCCAGAAGAACGACGCTTGCGCCCTTGTCCGCCGCCGCAATGGCGGCCATGAGTCCGGCTATGCCTCCGCCGATGACGGCGACGTCGGCTTCATGCTGCTGATTGAGAGGAATCATGGATGACCTCCGGAAAATGTTGAGTGAAGAGAATTCCCTTTCGGAATGACACGGTGGATGCGGATCTTGTTCAGCGGACGGGCAGATCCTTGGGCTTCAGCGTGTCGGAATCCACATAGAGCAGCATGTGGGTGAGCGGCAGGCGCAGCTCTATGGCGTGGGCGCGGCAGTCCAGCACGCAGGCGTTGCAGTGCCAGCACTCGTAGGGGCGCCTGACTTCGGGAACCTTGTCCTTTGCCCTGTTGTGACTGAATACCTGCAGGGGGCAGATGTCGGCGCATACGCCGCAGCCGAGGCACTTTTCTCTGTCGATGACCGGGGGCATATTCCTTCTCCTTCGCAAAAAGTGAACTTCGCGTGGTGGGCATCTTGCTCAGCGATGCGTACACTTTTTCACAAAGCAGCAAGAGAAAATATCGCACATGCGACATTTTACTGAAAAAGGAAGAAAAAATATTTTTTATGTATTTATGCGGGATAACAAGCGCATTTTATTAAAATGACAGCGCCTGCATCAGCAGGGGAAAAGGCGGGCGAGCCCATTCAGGCGTGAGCCGGACCAGAAAAAAGGCGGCCGGCGTCCTTTGCCGTCCTTGCTGCTGGGAAATGCCTTTGCTGGAAAAGGCTCCTCTGCAGGAAAAAAGCCGGCAGCGTGAAGGGAAAAGCCGGGCCGCTGAAGGTCGTGCGTGTTTTGATATTTAATTCACAATAATGGAGCGATAAAAAAAGGATGCGCATCGTCGGAGGTGTTCAAAAAACGCGTATCGTCGGAAGGCTCGATCACATGCCGGCGAGAGCCCGCAGCTTTTCAAGATCGAGAATGCATACCCTGCCGCGACGGAAGCATTCGATGACGTTGTTCTTTTTCAGGTACTGTATGGCTCTGCCGAGCGTGGCCCTGTGCACGCCGAGCATGGCGGCACAGCGGTCCTGCGTTATGCCGAGGGGAAATTCCGTGCTCTCGCAGCGCGCGGCAAGCGACAGAAGATAGCGGCTGAAGCGGACAACGAAGTCGTCCATGAGCATGTCGGAAAGAAAGGTGCTGTGGATGAGCGCCACGGTGCCCATCTGCCGCAGGGCATAGGCGGCAAGGGCTGGGCAGTCCGTGACGGCCTTTTCGTCCTTCAGCACCGTGCCGGGCACGCGCCAGATGACGCTGTCCTTCACGCACTGATACATGCCGGAAGCGTCCTTTTGCGTAAGGGCGCAGGCCAGATTGAAGATGCCGCCCGGCTCGAAGGTCATGAGGGCTCGCTGCCTGCCTTCCAGCGTGTCGAAGAGAATGCGCACCCTTCCTTTTTCCAGACAGTACATGTCGAGCAGATGGTCTCCCGAGATGTTGATGAAGGTGCCTGCCCGACTGACCAGGCGAGTTCCCTCGCGGCGGATTTCGCGCCATACGGGGGAATTTTCGTCGGTCTCCCCCTGTACCACGGGAACGGCGAAGGGCGTGAATCCGGGAAGAGGCGTCGAGGGAAAAAATGAAGGAATCTGGTCTGTCATGACGGGCTGCCTGCAGGAGAGCGCATGTTTCAGGCGGCGGAGCAGGAAGGTGTGCCGCGGAGTCTTTGGAAATTCTACAGGGGGGAAGCAAAGCAGGCAAGAGTTGAGACGAAGCCCCCTTCCGCGGGGGCGGAAGGGGGCCTTGGGGAAGCCGGGGGAAGGCCCGGCCGGAGTGTTCAGGTTCCTGAGCTGTCAGCCGACTAGAAGAGCACCGAACCCATGATGACGATGACGGCGCTCATCAGTATCCAGGAGAGCAGGATGACGATGGGAGAGGACTTCCAGATGCTCTTGGTGCTGGCCCATTCGTTGCCGTGCAGCAGTGCGGCGCTGGAGCTTGCGGCAGGAGTGAGGAAGGCCAGATGCACGCCCATGACCACCATGATGACCGCCATTTCAGGACCGACACCCTTGTTGGTGCAGTAGCTGAAGATGATGGGCATAAGAGCCACGCCCACGGCGCCGTTGTTGATGAACTGGGTGAGGATGGTGGCCAGAAGACCCATGCACAGGGCGAAGAACAGCGGAGAACCTGCACCGAACAGAGGTTCGAGGATGGACATCAGGAAAGGCGTGATGCCGCTTGCGGGGTTGGCCATGGCGCCGGAGAGGGGCTGAACCATGGCAAGGATGAAGATGATGCCCCAGGCCACGCCGTCATCGACCATGGCCTTGAAGCGGAGCAGAGGCTTGCCGTTGACCTTGATGAAGCACATGAGGCCGACGAGGAACATGCATATGCCGGTGTTGCCGATGCTCTTGAGGAACTTGACGACGGCAAGATCCGCGGGCAGGAAGGCGGGAATGAGCAGCAGGGCGACCAGGGCGAAGAGGAAGCCGAGCACGGACTTCTGCACGCCGGAAAGGCTGAGGCTCTGATCCTTGTCGAGCTTGCTGGCGTCGAGATCGGCGAGCTTGCTCACGTCGGGACGGAAGATGTACTTGCCGATGAGCAGGAAGAGCAGGGAGCAGAGAGCGCAGGCGACGATGGCGATGAACATGTACTTGGCGTAGTCGATGTGCGTGCCGGACATGGTTTCATAGGCGCTCATGACGGTAAGGGCGGCCTGCTTGAAGGGGATGATGGCCATGCCCACCTGGGCGGCGTACACGATGCCGAACACCATCATGGTAGGATAGCCGTCGCCCTTCTTGTATCCGCACACTTCGCACACGCCGTACAGAATGCTCCAGCCGATGACCGCCGCGGGAGAGGCGCTGGTCAGGCCGCCGAGCAGCATGATGGAGGCGAGGAAGGTGTAGGTGAACAGCCAGGGCTTGCCGGCCACGGCCTTGCGGGTGATGAACCACAGCGAGATGAACTTGGACAGGCCGTAGTAGTTGATGGTGGCGCAGAACACGAAGATGAAGAACATCATGACGACGATGGGGTCGCCGAAGCTCTTGTTGAGAAGCGCGCCGGGCTTCATGCCGCCGACGAGCATGAGCGCGAGCAGACCGGCGATGCTGGGCCAGATGATGTCGATGAAGATCCAGCCGTAGAGCACGCCGAGGAAGATGCCGATGAGATTCATGCCCAGCGGCGTAAGAGGTTCAATGGGGGAAAGCTGCCCGAAGCCGAACATGATGACGAGGCAGATGATGGTGTGCACGAAGTACATGACGTTCAGCTTTTTGGGCGCGGCAGAAGCAGTGCTGGTGGTTGCAGCCATGATGTGTTTCTCCTGATGGGGAACGGAGTATTAGTGTTCTTCCGTGACGAAGCGGAAGTTGTCCTGATAGTACCGGGTGATGGGATGGCGGTAGCGCTCCAGGGGAACGCGCTTCCTGCTGAACTCCATGGAGCCGTTTTCACCTTTCTGAATGAGTATCCAGGCAAGGCCGTCCTCGGCCCGGTGGGGGAAGTCCTCGCGGAAGTGTCCGGCGCGGGACTCGCGGCGTTCGAGCGAGGCGCGCAGGTACAGCTCGCTCACGAGAGCCATGCCGCGAATTTCGCGCAGCTTGAGCAGGTAGTGCGTGTCGGCGGCGGCCATGTTCGGAATGTCTTCTTCGCGGATGCGCACGATCTCGTCGAGGGCGCGCGTGAGGGAGGCTTCCGTCTTCAGGATGGAGACGTCGTAGGGGAACATGGCGGTCTGAATCTTTCTGAGAACGTCATGGGGGGCGATGCCTTCACGGCCGAGAGGCGCGTAGACGGCGTCGCGCAGGGCGTCGATGTCCTCGTCGACACGGTCGCTCTCCACGGGAGAGGCGGAAGCGAGGAATTCGGCGGCGCCTTCACCGGCAAGATGGCCCGTGACGGACGTGCTCATGAGCGCAAATCCGCCGGCATACACGCCGGGTTCGGTGCTTCTGGCCGTACCGGCGGCAAACAGGCCTTCCACGTTGGTGGTTCCCTTTATGCCGGCTTCCATGCCGCCGTAGGAAATGGTCATCTGCGGCAGCCATTCGGTGTTGTCGCGGAAGAGGTCCATGCCGAGCTTGCAGAGCTTCTCATAGTTCATGAGCTGCCAGCCGTTCTGGGGCCGGAGCAGAATGAGATCGTCGGGATTGATGCGGCTGATGTCGAAATAGATGGGGCCGCGTCCGGCACGGATCTCCATGGCCATGGCTATGGTGATGAAATGCGGGTCGGTATTCACGCCGAGCACGGGGGAATACTTTTCCATGAAGGGCTCGCCCTTGGCGTTGACGAAGCGGGCGCCCAGGGGAATGAGCTTGGTCTGCCCTTCCCAGCCGAAGTAGCGGGGCATGTTCCATACGCGGCTGAACTCGAAGTCCTTGAGTCTCGCGCCGGCGTTCCATACCATTTCCACGCCTTCACCCGTGGGGGTGTTCTTGCCGTAGGAGGTCTTCCAGCCGCCCACGCCCGTGGCCGCAATGACCACCTGCGCACGGAAGCGGTAGAAGTCGCCGCTTATGGAATCAAAGCCCACGGCACCCACGACGCGGCCGTTCTGCTTGAGAAGGTCGGTCACCACGATGCGGCCGAGGCTTGTCACGTTGGCCTTGCGCAGCTGCCTGACGAGGTTGCGCACCATGTCTTCGCCGCCGCGGCCCACAAGCTTGGCGGGATACAGCTTCACGTGGGGAAGGCCGCGCTGGGGAATGCTCTTGAGGGTTCCGTCTTCCTTGCGGAAGAACTCGCAGCCGTAGCGCTGATAGTCTTCCAGACGCTCATGGGAGCGACGGAGAATTTCCTCGATCTGTTCCTGATCGCAGAGGCCGTCGAAGTAGTAGACGAAATCTTCAATCCAGGCGTCCAGATCGTCGCCGGGAAGAACGGCGTCGAAGTCGCCGCCTGCCATGGACATGAGGCCGCCCCATTCCTTGGGGCCCTTGTCCACGATGACGACCTTCTTTTCGGGCATCAGCTCGGTGAAGCGCTTGGCAGCCCACAGACCGGCGGAGCCGCCGCCGATGATGAGAAGGTCGCTTTCCACGATATGGGTGTTTCTGTCAGGCATGGTAGACCTCCTTGTCCCTGAGGTCGTTGCCTTCCACGGCGTCGTACCGGGGACCCGGAAAGACCGGGGGCAGCTTTTCCTTGAACGGATGAACGAAAATGGCTCCGGCGGGGCAAAGCCTTTCGCAAACAAAACAGGTCATGCAGTCGTCGGGATACGCGATGAAAGCCTTTCCCTGTTCGTTGAGTCGAATGGTGTCCAGAGGGCACTTCTGCACGCATACGCCGCAGCCGACGCATTTGGCGTCGTCGATATGCTGTATCATTTGCCATCGTCCTCGCCAGCCGTCCGCCCCCCGGCGCACGACTGGACAAGTTCACGGTGAAAAAGGGCACATCCGAAAATCTCCGTCCATTTTCGGATGAAAAATCCTTTGCCTTGCGTTTCCTTTTTTTTCGTCCCCTTGGAAAAGGGCAGCTTGCCTGCCCGGGAATCGCAGAAGTCGCAATCAGTTGACCGAAAAATTACATTTTAAATAAAATAAGTCAAAGCGATAATTTTTTATTTTTGTTTGATGAAATCAAACACAAGTCCCAATGCCCTGAAATGTTTTGCGAGATGCGGAATTTCCGCGTGTGCGGCCGGAACGCCGCCTTCTGCGCGATGCCGGGACGGAGCATTTTTGCCGGAAACTGGTGGAGAATGCGGTGTTGCATGGTGAGACAAGGTCGAGTGTCGTGCGGGGAATTTCCCGGTTGGAACCGTGAAAAAGAGCGAAGCGTTCCGGCTTTCGGGCAGGGAGAACAGGACACTTGCGGGGACATGACGGAACATTTTGTGATTTATGGAGCAAGAGATTGATGAAGAGCGGCGTCGACGAAGTCCGTGCCGGAGCAGGGCCGGAGAGAGGCGTTTCGTCCGTGAAGACGCGGCGCAGAGGAGAAGCGAGCATCTGCGGGAAGAGCTCCGTATCCGTGCGCCTGAGCTTACGTGACGCTTCGAGAGACGGCGGAGGCATGGAACGGGAAGAGTCGGGCAGCGTCGTTGCTGCGGCTGCAGGGGGGCTTGTCCGGTCAAGGACGGGTGAGAAGCGGCGGGCTGGCGGATTTTTCTGCGTGCAGTTGTCAGGCCGCAAAAAAACGCCCTGTCCAGGGGAGAGGACAGGGCGTTCATTGTGCGTTCAGCCTGCAGCAGTGATTACACCTGCATGCGGAGCGGGAAGCGGAAGCCTATGGCGCCGGTGGGGCAGCTCGTGCGGCAGTTGGCGCAGTGCCAGCATTCGTCGCCGTGAGCCACTTCGGGGCGGTCGAGGCCGTTGTCGAGGTGCTTGAGCTCGAGCACGTAGCCGGGGCAGTCGTCCACGCAGGTGCCGCAGCCCTTGCAGTGGCCGCAGTGCATGCAGCGGGCGGCTTCGAGCTGAGCCTGCTCGGCGGTGTAGCCGGCGTTGTTTTCCGTGAAGTCCATGTGGTTGGTGCAGGCCTGTTTCTGAGGCTCGGTCTTCTCGTACTGGAGAATGCCGTAGATCTCTTCCATGGGCACCACATAGGGTTCCTTGGTTCCGGCGAGGTCGTCGCGGGCAACGATGGTGTTGTCGTCGCCGATGGCGTACACGCGGGAATTTTCACCGGTCAGATAGGCATGCGCGCCGAAGGCGGCACGACGGCCGTTGCCGATGGCGGCAGCGATGGAAGCGGGGCCGGAGGCCACGTCGCCGGCGGCAAAGATGCCTTCGACGGAGCTGGCCTGCTTGCCGTCCACCACGATCCAGTTGCGGGGCGTGAGGTTGACGCCGGCTTCAGCCATGAAGTCGAGGTCGGTCTTCATGCCGACGGCGAAGATCACGGTGTCGCAGTCCATGGTATGTTCGCCGCCTTCCACGGGAACCAGGGTCAGATGGCCCTTTTCGTCGAAGCGGCATTCCTTCACTTCAAAGTAGTCCACGCCAGCGCTCTTGCCGTCCTTGGTGCGGATGGCGGACATGGTGCAGGAATTGTGGATCTGGATGCCTTCTTCGGCAGCCTGCTCGAGATCTTCGGCAGGAGCGCGCATTTCACCGGCCTTTTCGAGGCAGATGACGTGCACTTCTTCGGCGCCGAGACGACGGGCCACGAAGGCAGCATCGAAGCCGACGCCGCCGCCGCCCATGACGACCACGCGCTTGTCCACTTCGGGACGCAGGCCGAGAGAGGCGGCACGCAGGAATTCAACGGCCTTCACCGCGGTTTCGGAACCGGGGATGGGCAGGCTGTTTTCCTTGGGGGTGCCGGTGGTCACGATGACGGCATCATGAGCGGCGCGCACGTCGGCAAAGGAGATGTCGCGGCCGACCATGGTGTTCACGCGGGCACGCACGCCCACTTCGAGAATCCAGCCGATTTCACGGTCGACCACGTCGCGGGGCAGACGGAAGTCCGGCACGCCGTAGCGGGTCATGCCGCCGAGCACGGGATTGGCTTCGTACACGGTGACGTCGTGGCCGAGAAGGGCCAGGAAGTAAGCGGCGGTAAGGCCGGCGGGGCCGCCGCCGATGATGCCGACGCTCTTGCCCGTGGCGGGACGGCGCTTGAACAGCGCGGAGCCGTAGGGGGCGTAGTCGAACACGGCGCGTTCAAGGGCGCGGGTGTTCACGCAGGCGTCGTAGCCGGCGCGGTTGCAGTTGGACTGGCAGAAGTGCGGGCACACGCGGCCGGTCACACCGGGGAAGGGGTTCTTGGCGCGCAGGTAGCGCAGGGCTTCACCGAATTCGCCCTTTTCCACAAGAGCCTGCATCTTCTGGATGGAATTGCCCGCGGGGCAGAAGTGTTCGCACGGCGAGGTGCGGAACTGCTCCTTGAGGCTGTCGCCCATGACGATGGGCAGGGTGATTTCACGACTATATCTAGGCGGCATGATAATACTCCTTGAGTGACTGATCCGCTCCCGGATGACCGGGAGGGGGGCGTCGGAACGCTGCTCCGACGCCGGGAAACCGCCGCGGGGCGTTGCCGCCCCGGCAGACAGTTTCAGACGGAAAGGGCTCTACAGAAGAGGGGCCTTGCCCCAATGGTACTCGGTGCCGTTCTTGCCCTTGAGGAGAAGCAGAGGCTTCGCCATGTCGGGATTGAGATTGGGGTAATCGGTAATCTTGTATACGCAGCGGCCCGTTTCCTTGCGTTCCATGGTGGCCTTGATGGCCAGTTCGCACACCTTGAGCACTTCGCACGATTCATGGCAGCGCATGAGGTCGCGCAGGGTGTCGGCATGGAGCTGAGGAATCTGTTCTTCAAGGAAGGTGATCTTTTCCAGAGCGCGTTCCATGCCGGCCATGGAACGACGGAAGCCCATGTAGTACATCATGACGTTGCGGGCGGCTTCTTCCAGTTCCTGGTAGGTCAGTTCCTGATCGTTGCCGAGGGGGGCAAAGACGCTGGACTTCACCTGAGCGGCAAGGTCTTCGTCGATCTTGCCGGCTTCGGTCATGCCGGAGGCCTTCATGGCGGCCTGACGGCCGGCTTCGAAGCCGCCGCACATGGCGCCGGAGCAGTACAGGAAGATGCTGCCGCAGAACAGTCCGGGCACGGTGGTCTCGAACTGGTCGTTCACCGCAATGGTGCCGCCGAAGATGAGCTCGCCGATTTCCACTTCAAGCAGCTTGTGCTGGAAGTCGGTGCCGGTGCAGTCGGCCCAGTCGCCGAAGGTGG
>JAXUUT010000119.1:0-45253 GCA_037230945.1 bacterium | reverse complement strand
TGACATCTTCCTTCTCCCGAGTACCGCCCACGCCCGTCTGCTCCGGACACGCTGTACGGGCTCTTGACTTGCACGACGCCCGCTGCGCTTAACGGCGGAAGTGAATTCCGCCTGCTTGCGGTCGTCGGCCGGGCTCCTGACGTCGCCCGGGGCCCTAGAGCGTTGGCAAAAAGCTGAAAGAACCACGGGGGCGCGGGGGAGATTATGACATCTTCCTTCTCCCGAGTACCGCCCACGCCCGTCTGCTCCGGACACGCTGTGCGGACGCGGGACTTGTACGACGCCCGCTGCGTTTAACGCCGGAAGTGAATTCCGGCTACTGGCGGTCGTCGGCCGGGCTCCTGACGTCGCCCGGGGCCCTTGAGCGTTGGCAAAAAGCTGAAAGAACCACGGGGGCCCGGGGGAGATTATCTCCCCCGGCGGGGTGCGGGGCGGCGCCCCGCATGCCTTTCCTGTCTTTCCTGTCTTTTCAATATCCAAGGAGGGAGAGGGATTCTGCAATGTCGCCTTTGAGCCAGACGGAGCGGTCGGCGATTTCCGAGGGGACGCAGGGGGTGGCGGCGTTCATGGCGGCGTAGGTGACGAGGCTGCTTTTCCGGGTCAGTTGCCAGAAGGGGAACTTGATGATGCCGGGGGTATTGTAGCCCACGCCGAGCTCGAGGCAGACGAGGCGGCAGCGTTCGTGATCCTTCAGGAATTTCCGGTAGCGTTCATTGGCGGCGAACCAGCCTTCGTCCTGCACGAAGGTATCGTCGCAGCGCAGGTTCATGGTCATAAGTCTGCCGCAGCGGGGGCAGCGCGGCACGAGATCGGAGGGCACGCGCATATTCTTCTGCTGCTCCATCATGAGTCTGACGACGGATTCATTGTCGTAGGTGCTTTCGTGGCAGGGGGTGGCGCACTGCCAGAGGCCGTAGTCGCCCTGCATGTAGAAAAGGCGCGTCTTGTCGAAGCCTGCGAGCTGAAACTGATGGTCCACGTTGGACGTGAGCACGAAGTAGTCCCGACCGCGCACGAGTTCCAGAAGCCGCCGGTACAGCGGCATGGGGCCGGGTTCGTAGCGGTTGTACCAGACATGGCGGCTCCACCATGCCCAGTGCTCCTCGGGCGTGGGGAAGCGGTAGAACCCGCCGGAGTACATGTCCGTTATGCCGTATGCCGCGGCAAAGTCTCCGAAAAGCCGATGGAAGCGCTCGCCGGAATAGGTCAGTCCCGCCGAGTCGGAAAGTCCGGCTCCCGCGCCTATGAGCACGGCGTCGGCCCCGGCCAGCGCCTGCGCCAGGCGTTCGGCGTCACCGGAGCAGACGTCGGTATATTTGTGCGTCGGAATCCTTGAACACATTGAATATCACCTTTCTTATGGACGGGAGGGAGGCAAGGCGCGCCGTCACGGTTTCCACGGCGATTTCCGCGGCCTGCTGCGGCGGAAAATGAAACTCTCCCGTGGATATGCAGCAGAAGGCCATGCTTGTGACGCCGTTTTTCGCCGCAAGCTCGAGACAGGAAGCGTAGCACGAGGCCAGGGCCGCCCTGTCTTCGGGGGTGAGCGGCCCGCGCACCACCGGCCCCACCGTGTGCATGACGAAGCGGCACGGCAGGTTGAAGCCCGGCGTGATTTTCGCTCCGCCGACCTTTTCCTCATGCCCCTGCTCCTTCATGATGCGCGCGCAGGCAAGGCGAAGCTGAACGCCGGCAAAGGTGTGTATGGCGTTGTCGATGCATCCGTGATTCGGACAGAAGCAGCCCAGCATGGCGCTGTTGGCCGCGTTCACTATGGCATCGCAGCCGAGCGTGGTAATGTCGCCCTGCCAGAGCGCGAGACGCCCGCGCAGGAAAGGCACGTCCTTTTCAGGCGTCACGCCCCGCGCGCGCCGCTCCTCCTGCAGATAGTCGTCCTGCACGCTCAAAAACTCCTGCGACGCTGGCACGGGAGGCCGCACGTTGAAAAGTGCCCGAAGCAGCCTCTTCTGCGACTGCTCGCCCGCAGGAACTGCGGCTGCCTCTCCCCGTTCCCTGAGCAGGGCCTCAATAAGCCATGTTCTGCGCTCGTCCTGCGTCATGCCCTTTCCCCTGCCTCGTCCGCAAGCCCCTTGTGCCGCACGGCATGGGCAGGACAATGAATCCAGCAGTCGCCGCACTCGTCGCAGCGCGAACCGTCGATGACATACCTGTCCCCTTCCCGGTGCACGGCCTTGAACGTGCATACGCGCTCGCACATGCCGCAGCCCACACACGCTTCCGTAATGCTGAGCCCGGCCTTTTCCACGGGATGAGCGCCGAAGGAAAAACGCTCCCGCTCAAGCTTGTGATCCCGAAACTTCATGTCGAAGTCATAGTCGAATATCTCGCCCTTCGCCCGGTACAGCACGAAGGTCGTCATGGCCGGGTAACGCTGCTGATCCTCGATGCCGTAGCTGAACGCCGGATCATGCTTCGCCTTTATCTCCTCCATGCTCACTTCCCGCACGTCGCCCGTCACGCGGATGAAATACCCCGGCGCCATTTCCAGCGTGCGGTCCTCCCGCATGGTCACCGAAGGCGAAGCCGACATGCCGCACACAGACACCTTGCCCGTTTCCTTGAGCTGACGGTAAAACGGCTTCGTGGTCATGGTCATGAAGTACAGACCCTCATCGTCGCACGCCAGAAAATGGGCAATGCGCGTTTCCGGCTCGTCGCCGTTCACCGTGGCGAACACGCAGCTTCCTATGCGGTCGAACCGCTCGTAAATCTCCCGTATGGTCATGCTCTTCCTCCCTGCGCCGCCCCTCACCTCTTCCCCGGCGTCTCACGCATGAACGCTCAAGAAAGACGGGCGACAATACGCCGTCAATATTGTTCGATATCAAAATATATCATCCGCGCCTCTCTGTAAAGGGGAAGAACACGCGTTGTGCAGGCGTGCGGCCCCTCTCTCCCCCCAAAGGCCGCCACCGGACGCAGGACGCTGCCGGGCCCGGCCTTGCCGCCTGTCGGCACTCAGGCCGAAGACGCCGCGCCGACTTTGGCCGGAAGGTACGCGCATGGCCGCCCTTTTTGAAGGACCCGCAGGTCTGCTGATGATGGGCCCGCCTCTCCCGGCGCTTTGCCGAGGCCCCGGACGTCACTCCAAAAGGTACGCGCCCGCCTCGATGACGCCCGCCAGCAGCATGACGAGTATGGGATTCATGCGAAATTTCAGGAGCAGGAAAAGGCTGAAGACGAAGATGCCCGCAAGACGCAGATTGACGTCCGTGAGCGCGATGATCGCCTCATGATTCCAGAGGGCCGACATGAGAATGTCCGCGCCGGAAACCGCAATGAGGGCCACCACGGCCGGACGCAGCACGTCGAACACGCCGGCAAGGAGCGTCATGTCGCGGTACTTCAGGTACATTTTCGCCACCAGCGTGACGATGAAGCAGGCCGGAAGCACGCAGCCCGCCGTGGCTATGACGGCCCCGGGCAGACCGGCCAGCCGCGTGCCCACGAAGGTGGCCGCGTTGACGGCAATCGAGCCCGGCGTCATCTGCGATATGGTCACAAGGTCGGTGAACTCGCGCATGGAAAGCCAGCCGTAGTTTCCCACCACTTCGCCCTGAATGAGCGGCAGAGCCGCGTATCCGCCGCCGAAGCTGAACGCCCCTATCTTGAGGAAGCAGAAAAATATGTCCCAGTACATCATTGCTTTCCGCTCCTCATGAGACGAAGCGCGTGCACGAGGCCCACGCCTATGCACGCCAGAACCACGCAGATGACGTTGACATGAAAGACGTACGCCGCCACGAACGCCAGCGTCATGATGACAAGCGCCGCCGCGTCGCGCTTCTTCACGTACTTGCGCGCCAGATCCCATACCACGGCAAAGATCACCGCGGCCACGCCCGCCTGCATGCCGAGAAGCAGACGCTTCACAAGCTCGTTGCCGCTCACGGCCTGATAGCCCAGCGCAATGAGGGAAATGGTGACGAGCGGCGGAATGGCGGTGGCCACCACCGTGATGAACATGCCCGGAAGGCCGGCCAGCTTGTAGCCCACCACAATGGCTCCGCTTATGGCGATGGAACCGGGAGCCGTTTCCGCTATGGCCACAAGGTCGAGCATCTCGTCGTTCTCTATCCAGTGGAACTTGTCCACAAACGTCTTTTTCATGAGGGAAACAATGACGTATCCGCCGCCGAACGTGAACGCGCTCAACTCCAGCGTGGAAAGAAAAAGTTTTCCCAGAAGTTTCCATCGTCGTGCCATGCTGCCCGCTCCTTTGCCCGACAGCATGGCCCTTGTCCGCGGAGAAGTAAAATAGTATTATTCTATGGAATCCATAACCTGTTGCTTATATTTGCCATGACGCTCCGACATCTGCACATTTTCGTCACGGTCTTTCAGGCCGGCGGCATCACGCGGGCCGCGCTCATGCTGCACGTGTCCCAGCCTTCCGTGAGTCTGGCCATACGCGAGCTTGAGCAGCACTACGGCGTTCGCCTGTTCGAGCGCACGGGCCGCAGCATCGTGCCCACCGAATGCGGCAAGGCCTTCTACGGCTACGCCCTGCACATCGTTTCCCTGTTCCGCGACATGGAAAAGAAAATGGCGGACTGGGACGAAACCGGCACCCTGCGCATAGGCACCAGCATCACCATAGGCACGCACGTGCTCCCCTCGCTGCTCACCGCCTGCCGCGAACGCTTCCCCGGCATCCATGCCGAGGTGGTCATCCACAATTCCGCCACCATAGAGCGCTTCGCCACCGACAACAGCATAGACATAGGACTCATAGAAAACGCCCCGCAGCACCCGGACATACGCTGCCGCCCGTTCCGAAAGGACCGCCTCTGCGGCATAGCGCCCCCCGGACACCCCCTCGCCGGACGAAACGACGTCACCATCGCCGAGCTGGCATCTCAGCCCCTGCTGCTCCGCGAAAAAGGCAGCGGCGGCCGCGAAATCCTCGACGCCTGCTTCTCCCTCGAACAGCTCCATGTCCGCCCCCTCTGGGAAAGCGTGAGCAATCAGGCCATCATACGGGGCGTGGCCGCAGGCCTCGGCGTCTCCGTTCTCCCCTGCCTGCTCGTGCAGAAGGACATCCGCGAAGGCTGCATAGCTCCCTTCTCCCTCAGGCCCGAACTCCGGCGCGACTTCAACGTCATCTGCCATAAACGCAAATACCTCACCCCGCCCATGCAGGCCTTCATCTCCCTCTGCCTCGAAAGCAAGTGAGATTTTGAGAGGAAGGGACAGCCAGAGAAGGCGCGGGGCCCTGCCCCGCACCCCGGAAAGGCACAGGGGCGCTGCCCCTGAACCCCGGCGGGGGAAATAATTCCCCCCGCGCCCCCCTGTTTCGCCTTGCGGCTGCGCCGCGCGGCGGGAACGTGCGGATGCCGGACGCCGTGCCTTGAAACAGCGGGAAAGGCAGGGGAGTGCCGCAGGGGCCGGAAGACCCGGCGGACGCTGCTCGGGCTGCCCAGGCAGTGCAGGCGTGTGCGGCTGCACCCGCCTGCCGTGGCCGACCGGTGCTTCGCTTCGCGAAAGCACCGGTGTGGTTGGAAGGATTTCCAGATTTTTAAGGGGAGAGTGGTGACTCGAAGCTCTGGAAAGCCTTCGATGACTGCGGACAGTCTTTTTCAACAATTGGGCGGGCCTCCGGTTGCCACGAAAAAACGTTTCTCAACGCTCGAACAAGCCTTCATTTGCAGCAAAACAAGCCTCTCTCAACGCTCGGGGGCCCCGGGCGACGTCAGGAGCCCGGCCGGTGGTCATGAACAGGCGGAATTTACTTCCGCCGTTAAATGAAATGACCACCGTACAAGTCAAGGGACAGTACAGTGTGTCCAGAGCAGACGGGAGTCGGCGTCACTCGGGAGAGGGAAAATGTCGCCCGGCCGACGACCGCAAGTAGCCGGAATTCACTTCCGGCGTAAAACGCAGCGGGCGTCGTGCAAGTCCCGCGTCCGTACAGTGTGTCCGGGGCTGACGGGCGATGGCGGCACTCGGGGGCGGGATGTAAGCGCCCGACTGCGGCTGGCCGACCGATGTTCCCGCGTTGCGGCAACATCGGTATGGTTGGAAAGATTTCCAGATTTTTAAGGGAGAGCGTTTGTCCGAAGCTCTGGAAAGCCTTCGGTGACTACGGACAGTCTTTTTCAACGATTGGGCGGGCCTCCGATTGCCACGAAAAAACGTTTCTCAACGCTCGAACAAGCCTTCGTTTGCAGCAAAACAAGCCCCTCTCAACGCTCTCGGGCCCCGGGCGACGTCAGGAGCCCGGCCGGTGGTCATGAATAGGCGGAATTTACTTCCGCCGTTAAATGAAATGACCACCGTACAAGTCAAGGGACAGTACAGCGTGTCTGGAGCAGACGGGAGTCGGCGTCACTCGGGAGAAGGAAAATGTCGCCCGGCCGACGGTCACAAGCAGCCGCGGTTCACTCGCGGCGTCAAGCGCAATGACCGTCGTGCAAGTCCCGCATCCGTACGGCGTGTCCAGAGCAGACGGACGTGGGCGGCACTCATGCGTCAGAAAAGGAAAGCCTCACTCGGCCGGAACGTCCTGGGAAGGCTCGGCGTCTTCCGCCGCCTCCTTCGACTGCGCGCTCTTTTTTTCGCCCGCAGACTTTGCCGGAGCTCTGCGCCTTGCCTCCTCCGTGCCGGATTCCTCCGCGGCGGCCTTCTTTTCGCCATGGGACGCGGCCTGCTGCCTGCGCCTTTTTTCCGCGGCCGTGTAAATGAGCTGAAACACGTATTCCTCGAGACCGCTGCGGTTCTCCACGGGCACGTCCACAAGCGCGGCCTCGGCCCGGGCCATGGTCTTGTGCCCGCCGCCTCCGCCTATGCCCGGGAACACGCAGGAGGCCACGGCCCCGAGATCCATCTTGCCGTAGCCGCCGCGGAACACCACGACCACGCGCCCCGCGCTCACGCCGCACACCGCCACCCAGCGCAGCCCGTGCACCTTGAGGAAGAAATCGGCCACCACCACGAGAATGTCGGAGCTGTTCACCTTGCCGAGCCACACGTAGCTGCCGCGTCCGCAGGGGCGCAGCGTTTCAAAGGCCCGCGAAAAATACGGAAGCCACTCGGGCATGTACTCGCTGCGCAGAATGCGGTTCATGAGCGCGGCATCGCCGAAGCGGCTCAAATAATGGTAGGCGCGCAGATCCACGTCGGTGCAGCCGCGGCCGAAGGTGGCCGTGTCGGTGCGTATGCCGTACTGAAGCGCCGTGGCCAGAAGCCGTGCCGGACGTATGCCCGCGGAATAGAGGTATTCCGTCATCATGGTGCTCACGGAGCCGTAGTCGGGGCGTATGTCCTGAAACGGCGCGGGACACGGATCGTCGGTTTTGGGATGATGGTCGATGACCACGGAAAATTCCAGCCCCGCAAAGGCCGGATTGTGATGCGCCTGCGAGTCCACCAGGGCAAAGCGCTGAATCTTCTTTTTCATGGAAGGCCGCCACTTCACCACGGGAATGTTGAGATACCGTATCATGGCCAGATTGTCCGGCCTCGTGATCTCGTTGGTGCGGGCTATGGTCACGCTCTTCACTTTCGAACGTATGATGCGCTGAAGGGCCATGGCGCTCGCAAGGGCGTCGGGGTCGGCGGTGATGAGTATGGCCCACGACTCTTCCCTGACAAGCAGAGCCTGAAGCTGCGCAAGCTGCGCGGAAAGTACGCGGAAATATGCCATAATCTTCTGCTCCTACGATTTCCGGTTGCGCACGAACTCCAGCGCCTCCCGGAATATCTTCTGTTCAAGGCCCTGCGGCAGCTTCTCAAGACTGCGCTCGGCCCGGTCGAGATACTGATCGGCCATGGCGCGCGACTCCGCATCGAAGCCGAGACGGCGTATGTCCGAAGCGATCTTCGTCCGCTCCTCCGGCGTGAACGTGCCTGCGCGGAACTTCTCGCAGAACTTCTCCCTGTCGGGGTGATTGAGAAATTCCACATACTTCATGATGGGCGGCGTAAACTTGCCCTCCTCGAGATCGCCCGCCGTGGGCTTGCCGGTTTCCGCCTCGTCGGCAAAGTCGAGCGCGTCGTCCACCATCTGAAAGGCGATGCCGAGATTCAGTCCGTAGTCGGAAACGGCTTCCACCTGCTCGGAAGTCGCTCCGGCATAAAGCGCGCCCAGACGGCAGGATCCGCGAAGAAGCCATCCCGTCTTGCCGGCAATGACGTCCACGTACTCCGCCGTGCTGTGGGCCATGGAGTGCTGAAGCGCAATTTCGTGCGTTTCGCCCGAGGCCGTCATGAGCACGGATTCCGACACGCAGGTGAGCAGCGCGGGAATGCCGAACGAGGCCGTCTTGTGACTGGCCGCGGCCAGCAGGGCGTCGCCCGCGAGAATGGCGCGCGGCACGTCGAAAAGCACGTGCGCCGACACGCGCCCGCGCCGGGTGGCTGCGCCGTCGAGCACGTCGTCGTGCAGAAGCGTGGCCACATGGATCATCTCGGGAATCACGGCAAGGTCGTAGAGACCGGAGTCCCCGGCGCCGAACATTCGCGCGGAGGAAAGCGTCATGAGGGGGCGCAGGCGCTTGCCGCCTGCAAGCAGAACGTGTCCCACAATGTCGCGCAGAGGCGCAGGCATGGCGGCAAGTTCCTTTTCCAGAGCGGCGTTTACCTTTATCTGCTCGTATTTCAGCACGGACATGAACGTTATCATAAGTCTCAGACCTCTGCCCCGCGGGCGCATCAAAGAATCTTTCCCTACCTTTTGAACGCATTTTTCATTCTTCGCAAGCATTTTCGTCCGCGCCCAGGCGCGCCGGAAGGGGCGGCGAAAGAAAAAGCCTCTTTACAATCCGCCCGATACCTAGGATACTGCCCCGATGAATTTCAATCTCTCCCTCTTTCTCGCCGCGCTCGGTCTGGCATGCGTTCTTGAGGCGCTGCCCTGGCTCATTTCGCCCCGCAAAACCCGGGAAACGCTTCTCGAGCTTCTTTCCCTTCCCGAGGATGCGCTGCGCAAGGGAGGCATACTTCTCATGGTCCTCGGCGTGGCCGTGTGCGCCGCGGGACGCTTTCTGCGTGGAGACTGACATGAATGGTACAGACGCCCTCATTCTCGCCGCCGGCAAGGGCACGCGCATGCCCTCCCCCCGGCCCAAGGTGCTGCAGACGCTCCTTGGCGAAACCATGCTCACCCTCGTGACGGCCACCCTTGCCGCCATGCCCCGCGTGAGAAACGTGTTCACCCTGGTGGGCAACGAGGCCGACATGGTCTCGGCCGAGGCCGACCGCGCCGCGCAGAGGCTGAACATCCGTGCCGCATGCATCCGGCAGGAAAGGCAGCTCGGCACCGGTCACGCGCTCATGACGGCCATGCCCCATCTTGAAGGGGACGGCCACGTTCTCGTGGTGAACGGCGACGCCCCGCTGCTCACCGAGGGCGTGCTGAACCGCTTCCTCGATGCCGCAGAAGGCGCGGACGTGGCCTTTTTGAGCCTCGTGCTCGACGACGCCGCCTCCTACGGCCGCGTGGTGCGCGAGCAGGGAAAGGTGAAGGCCATCGTGGAAGCCAGGGACTTCGATCCCGCACTCTACGGCCCGCTTGAAGAGGCGCACGAGGTGAACACGGGCATCTATCTCATCTCTCTGCCCGCCGCGCGCCGTCTGCTGCCCCTTCTTTCCTGCGACAACAAGGGCGGAGAATACTACATTACCGATCTCGTCTCCCTGGGCCTTGCCGCGGGCATGGACGTGCGCGGCATTCAGGCCGAAGGCGCAGGCTGCGAAAAGACCGCCCTTTTAGGCGTGAACACGCCCGCGGAACTCGCCGTGGCCGAAGACATTCTCAAAAACCGCAGAAACGCGGAACTTCTCGCCTCCGGCGTGATTCTGCACGCGGAAGAAAGCGTGCGCGTAAGCCCGCTCTCCCGCGTGGAAAGAGGCTCGGAACTCTTCGGCCCCTGCGAAATCTGCGGCGACAGCCTGATAAGAAGCGGCGCGCTCATTCTTTCCCACTGCGTGCTGCGCGACGCCGTCATTGACGGCAACGTCACCGTGCGCGAGTTCTGCCACATCGAAAAGGCCGAAGTGAGAAAGGGCGCCGTCATCGGCCCCTATGCCAGGCTCCGCCCGCAGGCCCTCGTGGATGAAGACGCCCACGTGGGCAACTTCGTGGAACTTAAAAAGACGCATCTCGGCAAGGGTTCCAAGGCCAACCATCTGACCTACCTCGGCGACGCGGAAGTCGGGCCGGGCGTGAACTTCGGCGCCGGAACCATCACCTGCAACTACGACGGAAAGAACAAGTTCCGCACCGTCATAGGCGAAGGCTGCTTCATCGGCAGCAACACCGCCCTCGTGGCCCCGGTGAGCGTGGGCGACGGCGCGCTCGTGGGCGCAGGCTCCGTCATCGTGGAGGACGTGCCCGCCGGAAAGCTCGCCCTCGGCAGGGGCAGACAGGTCATCAAGGAACGCAAAAAGTGACGCAGCGCGCAAGGCGCGGCGCAAAACTTGACTATTGCCCCCGGAATATCCATTCTTGCAACGCGACGGCGCAAAGGCCTGCCGCATGCCTCCAACATCAAGGAGAACACAATGTCTTGTCGTATATTGAACATTAAATCGCCCGCCGACGCGGAAGCCGTCGAACTGTTCCGGCGTCTGGCCGAACGCGGCAACCCCGCCGACGGCAACGGGCAGGACGTGGAAAATCAGGTTCGCGCCATCATCGACGACGTGCGCGCACGAGGCGATCAGGCCCTTATCGAACGCACCCGCCAGTTCGACGCCCCCGACATGGAAGCCCCCCTCGCCGTGCCGCAGGAAGAACTTGCCCGCGCCGCCGCCTCCATTTCCGGCGAGGAGCGCAGCGTCATCGTGGAAGCCGCCTCGCACATCCGCACCTTCCACGAGGCGCAGAAGGACAAATCCTGGTTCATCACCCGCGAAGACGGTTCCATTCTCGGTCAGAAAATCGAACCCGTGGACCGCGCCGGTCTCTACGTGCCCGGCGGCAAGGGCGGCAACACGCCCCTCATCTCCTCCATGCTCATGGGCGCCATTCCCGCGCAGGTCGCAGGCGTGAAGGAAATAGCCGTGGTCACGCCTCCCCGCGCCGACGGCACCCTGAACCCCTACATGCTCGCCGCCGCCTATCTTCTGGACATCAACGAGGTGTACCGCGTGGGCGGCCCCTGGTCCATCGCCGCGCTCGCCTACGGCACGCAGGAAATCCGTCCCGTGGACGTCATCGCCGGACCGGGCAACATCTTCGTGACCACGGCCAAGAAGCTCGTGCAGGGCAGGGTGGGCATCGACATGGTCGCCGGTCCCAGCGAAATTCTCGTGCTGGCCGATGAAAGCGCCAACGCCGAATGGGTGGCCGCCGACATGCTCTCCCAGGCCGAACACGACAAGCTCGCCTCCGCCATTCTCATCACCACGAGTCAGCTTCTTGCCGACCGCGTGTCCTCCGCGCTGGAAAAACGCGTGGCCGAGCTGCCCCGCGTCGACATTGCCCGCGCATCCCTCGACAACTGGGGCGCCGTCATTCTCGTGCCCGATCTTTCCGTGGCCGTGGACATGGCCAACCGCATCGCCCCCGAACACATGGAACTGTGCGTTGCCTCTCCCTGGGAGGTTCTGCCCTCCATCCGCCACGCAGGCGCCGTGTTCATGGGCCAGTATTCCCCCGAACCCGTGGGCGACTACTACGCCGGCCCCAACCACGTCCTGCCCACGCTCGGCACCGCGCGCTACTCCTCCGCGCTCAGCGTGCAGACCTTCAGCAAGCGCACCAGCATCGTGGCGGCCTCGGCCGGATTCACCCGCGCCCATGCCTCCTCCATCGCCCTGCTCGCCAGACTCGAAGGTCTGGAAGCGCACGCCCGTTCCGTGGAACTCCGCGGCTGATCCGCCGCATTCCCCAAGCCCTTCATCCCCCGAGGTCTTCCCATGAAACAGCTGCCCTATCCCGTCATCACCAGCACCAGCCTCCCCGGTTTCAAGCTCCATTCCCAGGGCAAGGTCCGCGACATCTATGAAGTGGACGACGACACCCTGCTGCTCGTCACCACCGACAGAATGTCCGCCTTCGACGTCATTCTCGGCGAGCCCATTCCGTGGAAGGGCGTCATTCTGAACCAGCTCACCCTGTTCTGGATGAACAAGTTCGCCCACCTCATCCCCAACCACATCATCGAGTCCGACGTGGACAAGTACCCCGCCGCCCTCCAGCCCTACCGCGATCAGCTCGTGGGCCGCTCCGTGCTCGCAAGACGCGCCCGGCCCCTCAAGGCCGAATGCATCGTGCGCGGCTACATCGCCGGTTCCGGCTGGAAGTCCTACAAGAAGGACGGCACCGTCTGCGGCGTGCACCTGCCCGAAGGCCTGAAGGAATCCGACAAGCTGCCCGAAGTGCTGTTCACCCCCTCCACCAAGGGCGAAGTGGGCACCCACGACGAAAACATCAGCCTTGAAAGAATGCGCGAAATCGTCGGCACGGAACTGGCCGACAAGGCCGCCGAAACCTCCCTCGCCATCTATCGCGAAGCCTCCGAATACGCCGCGAGCCGCGGCATCATCATTGCCGACACCAAGTTCGAGTTCGGCATCGTGGACGGCAGGCTCACCCTCATCGACGAAGTGCTCACCCCCGACTCCTCGCGCTTCTGGCCCGCCGAAGGCTACGAACCCGGCCACAGCCAGCCGAGCTTCGACAAGCAGTACCTGCGCGACTGGCTGGAAGCCCAGGTGTGGGACAAGACCCCGCCCGCTCCCGCCCTCACCGCCGAAGTGCGCGACACCACCGCCGAAAAATACCAGGAAGCCTTCCGCCTCATCACCGGCCGCTCCCTGTAGCAACCTCCCCCAGTCACCCATCACAAAAGGAGAGGATATATGATTCTTGAAGGAAAAAAGGCCGTCATCTTCGGCGTTGCCAACAAGCACAGCATCGCCTACGGCATCTCTTCCGCCTTCCACCGCGAAGGCGCCAGCCTTGCGTTCAGCTACCTGAACGACGCCCTTAAAAAGCGCGTCGAACCCATTTCCGAAGAACTTTCCGGCGACTTCACCTTCCCCTGCGACGTGTCCAGCGACGAAGACATCGCCCGCTCCGCCGAGCTCGTGAAGGAAAAGTGGGGCAAGGTGGACGTGCTCGTTCACTCCGTGGCCTTCGCTTCCAAGGACGACCTCAAGGGCCGCTACCTCGACACCTCCCGCGACGGCTTCAAGCTCGCCCTCGACGTGTCCGCCTACTCCCTCGTGGCCCTGTGCAAGGCCTTCGAGCCCCTGCTCAACCCCGGCGCCTCCGTCATCTGCATGACCTACTACGGCTCCGAAAAAATGATCCCCAACTACAACGTCATGGGCGTGGCCAAGGCCGCCCTCGAAGCCTCCGTGCGCTACCTCGCCACCGACTTCGGCCCCGTGAACGTCCGCGTGAACGCCATCAGCGCCGGCCCCATCCGTACGCTGGCCTCCTCCGGCATCTCCGACTTCCACCAGATCGGCGCCATGTTTGAAAAGCGCGCCCCCCTGCACCGCCTCGTCACCATCGACGAAGTGGGCAACGCCGCCGCCTTCCTCGCCTCCGACCTCGCCTCCGGCGTCACCGGCGAAATCCTCTACGTCGACAACGGCTTTCAGAGCACCGCTCTGTAAAGGCAGCAAAGACAGAAAAGGCATCGGGGGAGATAATCTCCCCCGCGCCCCCATAGTTTGCGGGACGGGCCCTCCCGGGTCCGTCCCGCACTTTTTGGGGAACGGGAAGCGCTCTTTCCACCTCTTCCCATGTTTTTTTCGCCCCGTTCCCCACGTTCCCTCAGGCAGCCCGCAGGTATCTCTGCTCTCACCTTGCCCCCTCACCTTGCCCCCTCCCGCGGCGCAGGCTGAACCCGTCCGCTCAATCCGGGGCAGTGCCCCGCGAATCCCGCCTGTTTCCCTTCTCCCATGCGGCAGCCGTAGCCCTGCGAATCCTGCCTGCTTCCCTTCTCTCTTCGGGCACGGGCCGTGCCTCTTCCCCTTGGGGGAGTATCAGGGTAGAATCGAGGAAAGGGCAGAACGTTCAGCAAGGAGTTGAAACATGGACCTGATGGACAGGCTGGGCACGGTTCTGATCATTGTTCTGGCGTTGTTGGCCGTCACGCTGCTGCGTCGGGGCGGAGGCACGACATCGTGCTGATTCCGGGTGGACCCCATGCGGATGCGTGACATCCGCGAAAAGATGGAAGCGGCGGAAAAAAAGAAAGAAGACGGAAGCGGGCAAAAGAGCTGACTGCGCTCTTGCTCTCACGTGCAAGCTGGCTTATGCTCAAGGCTCCGGGCGTCGTGACGCTCGGAACCTTTTTTTTCCGGAACGGTTTCGTTGTGCGGCAGGACGGCGGGCGTCTTCATCATGGTCCGGCGGCTTTCTCACGGCGAGCCCTTCCGGCAAGCCGGTGAGCCTCTTCGCCCAGACGCACAAAGGATACCGCCATGAGACCCCGTTTTCGCATCATTCTTCTTCTCACATTGTGTCTCGCCCTGCTTTCCTCCGGCTGTTCGCTGCTGGAAAAGCAGAAGCTGCCCTTCCAGAGGCAGGACGAAGTCACGCTCTGGGCCAACAGCATAGCCGGACTGCCCGGCGTGGAGCAGGGGCGCAGGGCCGAAATGGTGTGGAAGAATCCCTCTTCCTCGCAGGCCCTCAAGCTGCGGGCTCTTTCCATAGCCGCCAGCCGTCCCGGCAGGCAGGGCTATCCCGCACGCAAGGAACTGGCCGCTCTGTATGCCAGGGCCACGGCCGAGCAGCGCGCAGCATGGGAAACCATGTACTGGACCGACCTTGACGGCATGGACAGCGACACGCTGAAGAAGCTCGCCGCCTCGGTGTCGTCCGAGCAGGAACAAAGCTTCCCCTGGAATCTCGTCATGCTCAAGGCCGCCCGTCGCGGTCTGCTCACCGATTCTTCCGCCGTGCTTTCCCGGCTGTCCAATCCCATGCTCTACGCCGCGCCCGCCATGCTCGGACTCGGCGAGGCTCCGGCCGCAACGCCGAGCAGCACCATAAGCGTGGCGCTCGTCATTCCGCAGACCGGTTCCGCCTCGGCTCTCGGCCGTCAGGTGGCTGCCGGCGCGCAGGCCGCCGTGGACGATCTGCGTCTTTCCGGCAAGAACGTCGATCTGCGCATCATCGACACGGGGCTCACCGGCTGGCAGCAGGCCGTGCAGAGTCTGCCGCCGCAGTTCGTCATGGTGGGCGGTCCGCTCATTCCGGGGCGCTACAAGGCCGTGAAGGACGCCGCCGCCGGGCGCGCGCTCTTCGCGTTCACCGCGTCGCTTCCTTCCGGCGACGAAGGCGTAAGAGCCTGGCGCTTCTTTGCCAGCGCCGAAGATCAGATTCAGGCGCTGCTCGACGCGGCCTCCTCGCTCGGCATCAATTCCTTCGGCGTGTTCAGCCCGGGCGACTCCTACAGCAAGCGCATGAGCGGCCTGTTCATGCAGGAAGCCTCGGCGCGCGGCTATGCCGTGACCTCCGGCTCCTACACCGCAGGCAAGATGAACGCATGGCCCAAGGAAGCCGGAGCCTTCGTGAAAACGCAGGTCGGCGCGCAGCGCGGCAGCATTCCCGTGGCCACGGCCGACTTTCAGGCCATATTCCTGCCCGACAGCTGGAAGAACATGGACATGCTCGTGTCCAGCCTGCACTACAGCGGCGCTCAGAACAGGCTCATGATGGGCACCTCGATATGGGAACAGAGCCTCGGCCCCACCAGCCACAGCAACGCCGCCACCTTTGCGCTCACCATCTTCCCCGGCGTGTGGAACGACCGGCTTTCCGGCGCCGGAGTGACGGCATTCCGCAACGCCATGGCCGCAAAGAACCAGCGTACCGACGACTGGTCCGCCCTGGGCTTCGACTTCGTGCGCATGGCCGCGGCTCTCGATCTGCAGCCCGGCTGGACGAGCGCGCAGCTCAACCGCGCCCTCTCTTCCGGTCCCCGCATGGACTGGGCAGGCGCGCCCATGAGCTGGGACGGCTCGGGCAAGGCCAGCCGCAAGCTCTTCATCTTCCAGCCTTCCTCCACGGGACACATTCCGGCCGACATGCAGAAGCTCAGAGACCGCCTCGCTTCGGGCGACCTTTCCGTTTCCGAGCCCGACGCACCCGCCGCGCCTCAGCGCCCCGTGAGCTTCGACGCCCTCGTCGACTCCCTCAGCAAGCAATGACCTTCTTTCCTCCGCCCCTCGTTCCGGCACCCGTCTTCTCACAGAGACGGATGCCGGACGGGGACTTGCGGCCGACTGCGTTGCAGCATACAAAAGACCCGAAGCGTGCAAGCCTCGCCCCGGTACGTGTCCTGCCCTGACGGGACACCATGAACGCACAACGTTCGGCGCTTTGAAAAAAAAGCGCCCGGCATCCTGCCTTCAGGCGGATGCCGCACAGGCGATGACCAGCCGCAACTTGCTTGCGGCGCAGGCAGAGCGAAGCGTGCAAGCCTCGCAGACCGTAAAGCGTGTCCTGCCCTGACGGGACACCATGAACGCACAACGTTTTAAAAAGAGACCAACCAGCATGTCACTCGACAAAAACGACTTTCTGCATCTGTGCCGCCTCTCCCGGCTGGCTCCCGATCCTGCCGTGCAGGAGGAAATGGCGCAGCAGTGCTCCAGCATACTTGCCTACATGGACAAGCTCGCCGAAGTGGACACCACCGGCGTGGAACCTTTGTATTCCCCCGTCATCCATGAATGCGCCTTCCGCGACGACACGGCCGTGCGCCGCTGCGACCGGGCCGACATTCTGGCCGGAGCTCCTGCCACCGACGGCGCGTTCTTCATTGTTCCCCGTATTGTGGAGGGAAAATAAATGTCTGAAATTTTTGAACTCTCCCTCTGCGAAACGCGCGACGCCATAAAAGAGGGCAAGCTGAGCGCGGAAGAAGCGACCGCCGCCTGCCTTTCGCGCATCAACGAAACCGAGCCGAAAATCAACGCGCTGCTCGCCCGCCGCGACGAAGAGGCGCTGGAGCAGGCCCGCACCATGGACAAAGAGCGTCCGGCCGATCTTTCGGACAAGCCTCTGTGGGGCGTGCCCGTCACGGTGAAGGACGTGCTCGCCACGAAGGGCATGCCCACCACGGCGGCCTCGAAAATTCTGGAAGGATTTCTTTCCCCCTATGACGCCCTCGTGGTGGAACGCCTGAAAAAGGCCGGGGCCATCATTCTCGGCAAGAACAACATGGACGAGTTCGCCATGGGCTCCACCACCGAGCACTCCGCCTACAAGGCGACCGCCAATCCCTGGGACGTGACCCGCGTGCCCGGAGGCTCCAGCGGCGGTTCCGCCGCCAGCGTGGCCGCCTGCCAGTGCTTCGCCTCCCTGGGTTCGGACACGGGCGGTTCCATCCGTCAGCCCGCCTCCCTGTGCGGCTGCGTGGGCATCAAGCCCACCTACGGACGCGTGTCCCGCTACGGCCTGCTCGCCTACGCTTCCTCCTTCGATCAGGTGGGCCCGCTCACCCGCACCGTGGAAGACGCCGCCGCCGTGCTTCAGGTGATTGCCGGACACGACGAGAGGGACAGCACCTCCTCCCCCGTGGACGTGCCCGACTACCACGCCGCCATGACCGCGCAGGCCGACCTGTCCGGCCTCACCCTCGGCATGCCCCGCGAGTTCTTCGGCCATGAAGGCCTCGACAAGGGCGTGGCCGACGCCTGCAAAAACGCCGTGGAAACCGCAAGGAGCCTCGGAGCCAGAGTGGTGGAAGTCTCCCTTCCCCACACCGAGTACTCCATCGCAAGCTACTACATCCTTGCCGCGGCAGAAGCCAGCTCCAACCTCGCCCGCTACGACGGCGTGCGCTACGGCCACCGCACCGCCAATCCCAAGAATCTCGAGGACATGTATACAAGTTCCCGCACCGAAGGCTTCGGCCCCGAAGTGCAGCGCCGCATCCTTCTCGGCTCCTACGTGCTCTCCGCAGGCTACTACGACGCCTATTACCGCAAGGCCGCCCAGGTGAGACGCCTCATCCGTCAGGACTACCTCGACGCCCTCAAAACCTGCGACATGATCCTCGCCCCCGTCTCCCCCGTGCCCGCCTGGCAGATGGGACATATGTCCGACGACCCGCTTCAGATGTACTTCATGGACATCTTTACCCTGTCCCTCAACCTCGCAGGCCTGCCCGGTCTCTCCATCCCCGTGGGCTCCTCCAATGGCCTGCCCGTCGGCATCCAGCTCATGGGCCGAGCCTTCGACGAAGGCACCCTCTTCCTCGCCGGCGACAAGCTCACCCGCGCCCTCGGCACCCATAACCAGCACGCCCCCATGTAAAGGCAGAAAAGACAGGAAAGACAGAAAAGGCATCGGGGGGAATGATTCCCCCCGAACCCCCTCGTTTCCGACGGCGGGCGTGTGCTTCCGCACCCGTCCGCCATCGGTACGAAGGGTTTCAGAAAGAAGCATGACCTGCTCCCGCAGGCCGTGCTTTTTTTTTCGCCCCTCCTTTTCATGAAGCACTCCTGCCGGAGTCATGTTCTGTCCGGAATGCAGCCGGAACATTCCATCGCTTTTTCTCACAATATTCTGTAATCCCTTCCTTATTTACCTTGTTTTCGGCCGAGGCCGGAAACAAGGTCGGCCACCGCAGGTGGGCGCAGCAGCGCACACCTGCACTGAATCCGCAGACCGGACAGCTCCCGCCAGACACGCCGAGCCTCGCCGCAGAACCTTCCCGAAATCCCGTCCGCTCCCGGCAGCGCGCTCTGCCCGCTCCCGACCCGCCGAAGGCGAAGCCGTCGGCGGAACCATGGGGGCCCGGGGGAGATTATCTCCCCCGGCGGGGTCCGGGGCAGCGCCCCGCTGCTCCGGCCTGTCCCCCTTCCTCTCAATCCAAGGCAGCGCCCCGCAGCTCCGGCCTGTCTCCCTTCCTCTCCTGCTTTCGGGGGGAAGGAAAGACCCTTGACATGGCAGGGCTTTTTCCACGAAATAGCTTTTTGTGTTTCACGGGCGAACGAAGTCGTTCGTCCTTTTCTTCTCCCGCGAGGGAGAAGGCGGGGAAGGCAACCACAAGCGGAAAAGCGCCTTCTTCGCCGACAACATCGCTTTCCGCCCAAGTTATGAACAGCTTCAAGCCTTATGCGGCCATGCCTTTTTATCCCGGTCCCGTTTCCGTTCATCCCGACGTTGCCCGCGCGCTTTCCAGAGACTATGCGCCTCCGCGCATGGGCACGGAATATCTTGAACTTTACAAGTCGGTAAGAACGCGTCTCCAGACGATTCTGGGCACGAAGGAAGACGTGCTCATGGGCACCGGCGAAGGGATGCTTGTTCTGTGGGGCGCGCTGAAGAGTCTGCTCAGGCCCGGCGACACGGTGCTGTGCGTAGGCACGGGCGTGTTCGGCGACGGCTTTGCCGACATGGCAAAGGTCATCGGCTGCAAGGCCGTGCTCATTTCCGAACCCTACGACAGGACCATTTCCGCATCCACGCTGGAACGGGTGAAGGATGCCGTGAAGGAGCATCATCCCGTGCTCATGACGGCGGTGCACTGCGAAACGCCTTCCGGCACGCTGAACCCGCTGGAAGAGCTCGGCAAGCTGAAAAAGGACATGGGCGTGCCCTTCCTCGTGGTGGACACCGTGGCCAGCGCTGGCGGCGCTCCCGTGCATGCCGACGACTGGCATGCCGACTGCGTGCTCGGCGGCTCGCAGAAGTGCCTTGCCTGCCCGCCGGACATGAGCTTCATGAGCGTGAGCGCGGCGGCGTGGGAGCGCGTGCGCGAGGTGAACTACACGGGCTACGACGCCGTGCGTCCCTTCGACAACGCCATTGAAGACGCCATGAGATTCCCCTATACTCCCAACTGGTGGGGCGTGGCCGCGCTGGACGCTTCTCTCTCGGCCATTGAGAAGGAAGGGCTGGACAACGTGTTTGCCCGTCATGAAGCCGTGGCGCGTCAGTGCCGCGAAGGCGTGAAGGCGCTGGGCCTTTCGCTGTGGCCCGCAGAGGGCGCCGTGAACTCCCCCACCGTGACCGCCATCCGCGTGCCCGAGGGATGGCAGTGGAACGACTGGCGCACGGCCCTTGCCGCGCGCGGCCTGTACGTGGGCGGCAGCCTCGGCCCGCTTGCGGGCAAGGTGTTCCGCATGGGCCACATGGGCACGCAGGCAAATGCCGAAGCCATGAGCTCGGCGCTTGCCGTCATGAAAGACGTTCTCTCAAAATAACCAAAGGATCATATTCATGAGCTACACCAAGGAAGACGTGCGCCGCTATCACGGGCTGCCCCGCCCCGGCAAAATCGAAGTCATGCCCAGCAAGAAGGCCGTGGATCAGGACGACCTCACCCTCGCCTACAGCCCCGGCGTGGCCGAAGCCTGCCGCGACATCGTGGCCGACGAGGCCATGGCCGCCAGACTCACGGGCCGCAGCAACCTTGTGGCCGTGGTGACCAACGGCACCGCCGTGCTCGGTCTCGGCAACATCGGACCGCTCGCGGGCAAGCCCGTCATGGAAGGCAAGAGCATGCTCTTCAAGCTCTTTGCCGACGTGGACGCCTTCGACATCGAGCTCGACTGCTCCGACCCCGACCGCCTCATCGACGTGGTGAAGGCCCTCGAGCCCACCTTCGGCGGCATCAACCTGGAAGACATCCGCGGCCCCGAGTGCTTCTACATTGAAGAAGAACTCAAGAAGAGCATGAACATTCCCGTGTTCCACGACGATCAGCACGGCACGGCCGTGATCACCGGCGCGGCGCTCATGAACGCCTCGCGCGTGACGGGCCGCAAGATTGAAGACATGAAGATCGTGGTCATGGGCGCGGGAGCCGCGGGCATGGCCTGCGCGCGCTTCTATGCCGCCATGGGCGTGAAGAAGGAAAACATTTCCATGTTCGACATAAGGGGGCTCATCCACAAGGGCCGCACCGACCTGTCCGACGTGCAGATGACCTTTGCCCAGCCCGAACCCGCGCCGGGCGCGAGCATCGACGATACCCTCTACGCCGCCATGAACGGGGCCAACCTCTTCCTCGGCCTGTCCGGCCCGGGCACGCTCAAGCCCGACATGCTGAAGGGCATGGCCGATCATCCCGTCATCTTCGCCTGCGCCAACCCCGTGCCGGAAATCGGCTACGAGGAGGCCAAGGCCGTGCGTCCCGACGCCATCATGGGCACGGGCCGTTCCGACTACCCCAATCAGGTGAACAACGTGTCGGGCTTCCCGTTCATCTTCCGCGGCGCCCTCGACGTGCGCGCGAGCAAGATCAATGAAGAAATGAAGATCGCCGCCTCCCGCGCGCTGGCCGACCTTGCGCTCGAGCCCGTGCCCGACGAGGTGCGCGCCGCCTATCACGGCCGCAACTTCACCTTCGGCCCGGAATACATCATTCCCATGCCGCTTGATCCGCGCATCATCGAATGGGTGGCTCCGGCCGTGGCCAAGGCCGCCGTGGACAGCGGCGTGGCCCGCGGCAGCATGGAAGACATAGGCGGCAGCGCAGAAGCCTACCGCCTCATCCTGCGCGAACGCATGAAGAAGGCCAAGGAACGCATGGCTTCCTACTGGAAGAGCTACGAAAACTAAGAGAAAACGGCCGGGGGACCTTCCCCCGGCTTTTTTTGCCGCGCGGCAAACGCCGCCGAAAAACGCCCCTTTTCCCGTCCGCTGCCCGTCCGACCGACGTTCGGGCGGCGCCCCGCTCCGCCGTACGGTTGCCCCTTTCCCGTCCGGGCGCACGCGCCTGTCCGCACGTCTGCCCTCCCCTCACGGGTTCATGAGGATCTTCCATGGACATACGCCGCATTGCCCTCGACAAGAAGCGCTTTCTTCCCCTGCTGCTCGAAGCCGACGAACAGGAGAACATGATTGACCGCTACCTTTCCCGCGGCGAACTTTTCGTGGCCTTCGACGAAAAGGATGAAGCCGTGGCCGCCGCCGTGGTCACAAAGGAAGACGACGGACTGTACGAACTCAAGAATATCGCCGTCGCTCCGGGACTGCGAAGGCAGGGCCTCGGCCGGGAAATGCTCGACTTTCTTCTGAACCGCTACCGCGGCAACGGCATCATGCAGGTGGGCACGGGAGAGAGCCCCGCGACGCTCGGCTTCTACCGTGCCTGCGGCTTCGCCTTCTCCCATGTGGAAAAGGACTTCTTCGTAAAAAACTACGATCATCCCATTGTGGAAGACGGCAAGGTGCTCCGGGACATGATCTATCTCAGGCGGCGACTTCCGGCCTGAGAACGCGCCCCTTTCCAGCGCTCCTTTTCAGCCGTCAGGCGCGTTCTCCGGATTTTCTGCGGGCGGATGTCTTCGGCGAAAGGCCGTCATTCTTCGAGGCTCTTCACGCTTTCCCACGACAGGTTGAAGGAGCGCAGATACTTGTTGAGTCTCGCGGTGTCGTCGTTGCTGCTCTTTCTGAGCCGGGAGCTGGCAAAGAGCAGACGCCCCGCTTCGGAACGACGCTTGCAGGAAAGACAGACCTCAAGCACCTTTTCAAGCTGCACCTTGTCGAAAAGTCGGCGTCATCGTGGTGTGGGCCCGCATCAATCCCGCGGCCGCGCCCGCCTCGCCCCGCGTGTCCCGTCTGGAAGCCTTCTCCTCCCTGCGTTCCGCCCTGCCCATCATGGCCATATTCATTCTGGTCATCGGCGGCATCTACGGCGGCATCTTCACCGCCACGGAAGGCGGCGGCGTGGGCGTGTTCGGCATGCTGGCCCTTGCCTATGCGCTTCGCCGCATGACCAAAAAGAAGCTCTCCTCCGCCCTCAACGACGCGGGCAAGTTCACCGCCATGTGCTTCGCCCTGCTCGCCGGCGCCAACCTGCTCGGCAACTTCATGACCCTGAGCCGCATTCCCATGGTGCTCGCCAACGCCATTGCCGCCCTCGACATCGCGCCCATGCTGGTCATGGTGGCCATCATCATCGTGCTCTGCTTCCTCGGCTGCTTCATTCCCGCCATTCCGCTCGTGCTCATCTGCGTGCCCATCTTCGTGCCCATCGCCAAGGTGTTCGGCTGGAACCTCGTGTGGTTCGGCGTGATCTCCACCCTCGTCAAGAACATGGCCTGCATCACGCCGCCCTTCGGCATCAACCTCTTCGTCATGAAGGGCATTGCCGACGTGCCCATCGGCCTCATGTACAAGGCCTCGCTCCCCTACGTGGTGGGCCTGTTCGTATGCGTCGGTCTCATCGTGGCCTTCCCGCAGCTCAGCCTGTGGCTGCCTTCCATGATGCACTGATTCCCCTCTTTCCGCTCTCCCGAGGGGGAGGGCGGCCGCTCCCCATAAGCCCGCGCCCGGAGACACAGACCGGGCGCGGCCCCGAAAGGCCCTTCCCGCCGAAGGGCTTTTTTCATGGGCGACGGACGCTTTCCCCGTGCCGCCGCGCCGTCCGCCATCTCCCTGCAAAGCCCCGGCAGGCGCTTCAAAGCCCGCTGCTCCATCGTCTCCTGCCCTCACGTTGCAGGGCATCCCCTCTCCGCGACCGACGGATTCGTGCCCTGCCTCCTCGTCCGCCTGCACGAAAGCCCTGCTTTTTCTTCCCTCGGCGGATCCTTTCCGAAGGGTTGCCTCCCGTCTCTGCCCTGCAATGGTCCGGCCCGGCGCTGCGCTCTCAAGGACGAAAAAATCCCCGCGCGGAACTCTCCGGCGGGGATTTCTTCATGCTTTTTCGGACGAAGGACGCCTGACGGCGCATGGCGTCCGAAGGATTTTTTCAAGGGCCTTTTTCAAAAGCGCGCTCAGGCGGCCGCGGCATCCCTTCTGTTGTGCAGGGCGTTCAGAATGAGCAGGAACACCACGAGGAGCGCGCCGCTCACGAGCAGGCAGATCCAGGGGCTGGAGCTGACGAAGCCCGCCACGAGATAGCCCACGGCGCTGCAGCCTGCGGCAAGAAGCGCATAGGGAAGCTGCGTGGACACGTGCTCTATGTGGCTGCATCCCGCGCCGGCGCTGGAAAGAATGGTGGTGTCGGAAATGGGCGAGCAGTGGTCGCCGAACACGCTGCCCGCCAGCGTGGCGGAAAGGGACACCACGAGAAGCTCAGGACAGAGCGCCTGCGCCACGGGCACCACCAGCGGGATGAGAATGCCGAAGGAACCCCAGGCCGTGCCGGTGGAGAAGCTAAGGAAGCCCGCAATGATGAAAATGAGGAAGGGCAGCATGCCGCCCACCATGTTGCCGCTCGTCACCAGCGATTCCACGAACTTGTTGGTCTGAAGCATGTCCTGGCACACGCCGCTGATGCCCCAGGCGAGCACGAGAATGAGGTTGGCGGTGAGCATGGCCTTCATGCCTTCCACGGCGCCGTGCATGAACTCGGTAAGGCTCATGAGACGGCGGGGAACGTAGAGAAGCAGCGCCACGACAAGACCTCCGAAGGAAGCCCACACCAGCGCGGGCGAGGCGTTGCAGTTGCCGAGAGCGGCGCGGAACTCATGATAGGCCGGATCGGAACCCCAGTAGCCGCCGCTGTACATCATGGCGAGCACGGCGAAGACGATGAGGCTGCCTATGGGAATGAGCATGTCGAACACGTGGCCGTTCTTGGTTTCGAGGCCTATTTCCGACTTCTGGGCCATCACGCCGAGATCGCCCTGCTCCGCGCGTCTTTCCGCCGCGCGCATGGGGCCGAAGTCCCACTTGAAGAGGCACAGCAGCACCACGAGGGTGAGGGAAAGCAGAGAATAGAAGTTGTAGGGAATGGCCGCGATGAAGGCCGCAATTTCGCTGTCGAACGCGCCGGTGGACTTCAGGTTGCTGCCCACGGCGGCGGCCCAGCTGGAAATGGGCGCGATGATGCACACGGGCGCGGCCGTGGCGTCGATGATGTAGGCGAGCTTGGCGCGGGAAATCTTGTAGGTGTCGGTGACGGGCTTCATGACGGTGCCCACGGTGAGGCAGTTGAAATAGTCGTCGATGAAGATGAGACCGCCGAGTCCGCAGGTGGACAGCATGGCCGTGCGGCGGCTCTTGATGCGCGAGGTGGCCCAGCGGCCGTAGGCGCGGGAGCCGCCCGCCATGGAAATGACGTACACCAGCGCGCCGAGCGCCGAACAGAACATGACGATGTCGAAGTTGAGGCGCTTGCCCATGATGGCGAAGGCCGACTCAATGGTGTTCATGACCACGAAATCCGCACCCGTGCCCACGGAGTAGATGAACGTGCCGGTCAGAATGCCTATGAGCAGAGAGGAAATCACTTCCTTGGTGATGAGCGCGAGCACAATGGCCGTAACGGGTGGCAAAAGCGACATCCACCCAGCATAATAAGGTTCCATACTTCCCCCAGAGATCTGGCGCTTTCCGAAAAAAGCGCGGAAAACAACGCGCAGTCCCGCCACCCTCCGGGGCAAAAGGCCGCGCAAGGGGCGAAAATGAAAGACATTTCACTTGCACCCCGACAAGAGACTCTTCACATTCTGACGAGACTAACAGATTATACGCCGCTCTTCAACGTTTTTTACGGACGAGTCCGGGTCATTCATGCAGGATCCGTGTCGGGATGCAGGAAAAGAGCGGGGACTTCTCCCCGCTCTCCCGTCATCATGCGCAGTTTTCCGGGCGGCGGCCGCGCGGAGCCTCGCCCTGCCCGGGGCAGGAGGCCCGGCGGGCGGACGCGTCCGCGAGCTTTCCGGCTTTTCCCGGGGAACGGGCCCGCGTCCGTCACTGCCGGGCTGCGGTGCGTTCACGGCTGTTCAACACTTCTTCCACCACGTGATCGGCGTAGCGCTCGTACACCTTTACCCCGGTTTCGGCCGTGGCGATGCGCGGATCGCCGAAATAGGCCAGAGGCGCGCGGCAGCCTATGAAGTCGTTGCCTCCGGCCAGCCTGTCGAACAGAAATTCCCCTTCCCAGTTGGGTTCAAGAGTGTTCAGAATCTCGGTGTCCACAAGGTCGGGGCGACGGTTGAGCATGAGTGCGGTTTCGCTTTCTCCGGCATGAAGATCCCATTCCGGATGTTCGCACTGCAGAAGCTCCTGAATGCCCGAGCCGAGCAGCCAGTCGGACACGACGACCTGAAGGCTCGGGTCGCGCCTCATGGCGTTTTCCGCCGCCTCCCTGAGGGCCTGCGCGTTGCGCGGCTCCGCATGACCGCACATGATGAAGATGCGCCGAAATCCCCATCTGCCGAGCCCGGCGCACACGTCTTCCACCACGGCGACCACGGTTTCATAGCGCAGGGTCATGTTTCCGACAAAGCAGTTCGCCGCCTCGGCGAGCGCATAGTTCACAGGCGGCGCGATGAGCGTTTCAATGCCGAGGTCCGCCAGCTTTGCGGCCGCGCGTTCGCACACGTCGAGCGCGCTTTCAATGTCGGTGCCCACGGGAAGATGCTGAGAATGCACCTCCGTGGGCCCCACGGGAAGAAAGGCTATGTCCGTTTTCCGAACGACGTCCTGAATCTGCCTGGTGTTCATCTCATACATACGGTTCAGCTTCATGTTTTCCCCCCGGGGCGGCACGTTCCATGACAAAAGGATCCGTGAACCTCTTGAATGTTTTTTCTGCGTTCTGCCCGGGGACGCAGCCCCTCCTTCAGGACGAACAACGGCCTCGAACAGACAGTTCTTTGAATTTACACTATTTTGACGGTACTCACCTCGGCACGCGGCGTCAAGGGAGTTCCCTGAAAAGAAAGGCGCGCCGGGCGTGACTCTTCCGGGCCCTCGTCCGCCGGCAGGCGCAGCCTGACGACGAAAACAAGGAGGCGCGGGGGGGGGAGCGGCAGCCGCTGACGCGTACGCCTTACGGATGGCGACAGCAGCGCCATCCTTTCCCCCGCATGTCTTTTCCGCCTTTCTGTCTTTCCTGTCTTTTTCTCACCGGGCATGAAAAAAGAGCCGCTCCCGGCCGGGGCCGGGCGTGACTCTTCCGGGCACTCGTCCGTCGGCAGGCGCAGCCTGACGACGAAAACGAGGGGGCGCGGGGGAAATCATTTCCCCCGCATGTCTTTTCTGCCTTTCTGTCTTTCTGCCTTTACTCGGCTTCGCCGCGGGCTTTGAGCTGTTCCCTGACGTAGTTGACCATGCCGCCCTTGTCGATGAGGGTCTGCATCATGGGGGACAGGGGGGGGATGCGGATTTCGGCGCCGTTGTCGAGGTCGCGGATGGTGCCGTTTTCGGGGCTGATTTCGAGGGTATCGCCGTCGTTTATCTTATCGACCTCGTCGCCCACCTCGAGGAGCATGAGGCCCATGTTGAAGGCGTTGCGGTAGAAGATGCGGGCGAAGCTGTGGCCGACCACGGCGCGTATGCCCGCGCCGATGATGGCGAGGGGGGCGTGTTCACGGGAGGAGCCGCAGCCGAAGTTGCGTCCGGCCACGATGATGTCGCCCTCGTGCACGCGCTTGACCCAGCCGGGTTCGAGGCCTTCCATGCAGGCCTCGCCGAGCTTGCGGGTATCGGTGGTCACGAGAAAACGGGCCGGGATGATGGCGTCGGTGTCGATGTGGGCGCCGACCTTATGGACTTTTCCGGTAAAGGACATGGGATGACTCCTGTATTTCCCCGCGCGGGGCGCGAGGGAGGCGGGAACGGAGTCCCGCAGAGATTCGTTGTTTCCGGGCTGCCGAAGCGGACGCGTTTCCTGCTCTGGAGGGCCGGAGCCTAGAGCGCCTCGGGGCCGGTGATGACGCCGGTGACGGCGGAAGCGGCCGCCACGACGGGGCTTGCGAGGTAAAGTTCGGACTCAAGGCTGCCCATGCGGCCGCGGAAGTTGCGGTTCGAGGTGGAAATGCAGCGTTCGCCGTCGCCGAGCACGCCCATGTAGCCGCCGAGGCAGGGGCCGCAGGTAGGAGTGCTGATGACGCAGCCTGCGTCGGAGAACACCTCGAAGAGTCCTTCGTCCATGGCCTGACGCCACACGGAAGGCGTGGCGGGAATGACGATGCAGCGCACGCCCTTTGCCACCTTGCGGCCGCGCAGGATTTCGGCGGCGTCGCGCATGTCGGAAATGCGGCCGTTGGTGCAGGAGCCGATGACCACCTGATCGACGGCGACGTCGGAAAGCTCGGAAACGGGACGGGTGTTTTCCGGCAGATGGGGGCAGGCCACCACGGGTTCCATGCCGGTGACGTCCATGGTGACCGTGCGCTCGTATTCCGCGCCCTCGTCGGCGGCGAGGCGCATGGGGTCGGGCGTGCCGTGGGCACGGCAGTATTCTGCGGTAAGATCGTCGGAGGGGAAGAGGCCGCACTTGCCGCCCGCCTCGATGGCCATGTTGGCCATGCAGAGGCGCCCTTCAATGTCCACGTCCTTCAGGGCGGAACCGCCGAATTCCAGAGCGCGGTACAGCGCGCCGTCCACGCCGATTTCACCGATGAGGCGCAGGATGAGGTCCTTGCCGCGGATCCAGCGGGGCATGGTGCCCTCGATGTTCACGCGGATGGTGGCGGGCACCTTGAACCACAGCCTGCCGAGCACCATGCCGCAGGCGATGTCGGTGGAGCCGAGGCCGGTGGAGAACGCGCCTATGCCGCCGTAGGTGCAGGTATGGCTGTCCGCGCCGATGACAAGGTCGCCGGGCTTCACGAGGCCCTTTTCGGGCAGAAGCGCGTGTTCCACGCCGGCGCAGCCGCCTTCATAGTAGTGCGTGATGCCCATTTCTTCGGCAAAGCGCCGCGACACGATGACCTGATTGGCCGAGGCGATGTCCTTCTGCGGGGTGTAGTGATCCATGACGAGAAACACGCGGTCCCTGTCGAACACCTTCGTCGCGCCCATGGCACGGAAGGACTTGATGGCGAGAGGGCCGGTGATGTCGTTGGCGAGCACGCCGGAAAGGGAGCACTCCACGATCTGTCCGGGCTCGCGGACCTCTTCGTCGGTGTGCATCTGAAGTATTTTCTGGGCAAGGGTCATTGCCATGGTTCCATCTCCAGGAAAAACGTGAACGGTTCTCGCCGCCGGGACTGAAACGGCGGCCGGGGAAAACGTCCGGGCAGATGCCCGGAACGGATGCCTGCCGCCTTCCCGGAAGAGGCGGAAACGCGGAGGCAGGATGAAAAAGGCCGGGCACGGGCCCGGCCTTTTCGTGAAGACTAGTCGACGGGATTCTGCTTGTAGCTGATGACGTCCTTTTCCTTGTGCTCGAGGCGGTTCAGGGCGTCGACGTAGGCCTTGGCGCTGGCCACGATGATGTCGAGGTCGGAGCCGCGGCCCGTGGCGGAGTACTTGCCGTCGCGCAGATGCACGGACACTTCGCCCTGAGCGTCGGTGCCGCCGGTGATGGCGTTGACCGAGAACTTCTCAAGCTCGGCATGGGTGCCGCAGATCTGGGAAATGACGTTGAAGGCCGCGTCGATGGGGCCGACGCCGAAACCGGCAAGACGCACTTCCTCTTCCCTGTCCTGCATGACCACGGCGGCGGTGGTGGGCATGGTGGAACCCATGGTGGTCTGCACGCAGATGTTGCTCAGGCGGAAGCGGTCCGGAATGCGCATGCGGTACACTTCGGAGAAGACCAGAGCTTCGAGGTCCTCGTCGTGGATGCGGGCCTTCTTGTCGGCGAGTTCCTTCATGGCGGCGAACACGGCGTTGACCTGATCGTTGTCGAGCGTGTAGCCGAGCTCCTCAAGACGGGTACGCACGGCGTTGCGGCCGGAGTGCTTGCCGATGACGATGTCGGTGGACTTGCGGCCCACGGCCTGCGGGGTCATGATCTCGTAGGTGTTGCGGTTCTTGAGCATGCCGTCCTGATGGATGCCGGACTCGTGAGCAAAGGCGTTGCTGCCGATGATGGCCTTGTTGGCCGGGATGGGACGGCCGATGATGAGCGAAAGCAGATGGCAGGAAGGATAGAGCTGCTCGGTGACGATGGAGCATTCCACGCCGTAATATTCGGGGCGGAGCTTCAGAGCCATGACGAACTCTTCGAGGGAGGCGTTGCCCGCCCGTTCGCCGATGCCGCTCAGGCACAGCTCGGCCTGACGCGCGCCGTTCTTGACGGCGGCAAGGCTGTTGGCCACGGCAAGGCCGAGGTCGTCGTGGCAGTGCACGCTGAATATGGCCTTGTCGGCGTTGGGCACGTTGTCGATGAGGTAGCGGATGAGCGCGCCGAACTCGTCGGGCTGGGCAAAGCCCACGGTGTCGGGAATGTTGATGGTGGTGGCGCCGGCGTCGATGGCGGCGGTGACGATGCGCACGAGGAAGTCACGGTCGGAACGGGAGGCGTCTTCGGCGGAGAATTCCACGTTGGGCGTGTAGGACGCGGCGCGCTTCACGGCAGCCACGGCAAGGTCCACGACTTCGTCGGGAGTCTTGCGGAGCTTGTATTCCATGTGGATGGGAGAGGTGGCGATGAAGGTGTGAATGCGCGGATTGCGGGCGAACTTCACGGCTTCCCAGGCGCGGTCGATGTCCTTGGCGTTGGCGCGGGCAAGGCCTGCGACCTGTGCGTTCTCCACGTTCTGGGCAATGGCCTTCACGGCCTCGAAATCGCCGTCGCTGGCCGCGGGGAAGCCCGCCTCGATGACGTCGACGCCCAGCATTTCAAGCTGACGGGCGATGCGGATCTTTTCACTGAGGTCCATGGTGGCGCCGGGGGACTGTTCCCCGTCGCGGAGCGTGGTATCGAAAATAATGACGCGGTCGGACATGGTTTTCTCCTTGCGTTTTCAGGCCGCGGGGCCTGCGGCTTTCATCCTTCATCCTCCGCCGCCCGGGGCGGACGGAGGCTATAAAAAAGGCTGCTCCGACTTCCGACGGAACAGCCTTCTGCCTGTCATTCGTCAGAAATCACGGTATGTCCGGGCACAGCAGCAGACCGGACAGTCGTCCGCAAAGAAGAGCGCACAGCAGCAGAGAAGAAGCGAAGCTGACTTCGTTCTTCAAAAGGGCGGCAGCGGCATTGCGGACGTTCATCGTGATTTCCTTCGCCTTTACGGCGCGTTTTTTGAAAGACTACGAAATGCGGAGCCTTTTTTCAAGAAAAAATGTGAAGGAAGGCGAAAAAAGTTGCAGGCGGCGGAAACGGAGGCACGCCCCCCCGCCGGGCCGCCGTCTCTTCCGGCGCCGTGGAACGGGCGCGGCCGGCATCGCGCAAGGCTGGCGGATTCGATCATGGGCAGCGCCGGCAAAGAGTTTCCCGCCGCCCTGCGCCGCGGACGCAAAAGCCGCCCGCAGGGGAACGCGCCGAAGCGACGCTTCCGCGCTCCGGCAGAACGCGAAGAAGCCGGTCGAATCCGGCACTCCGTCCTGCGCGACATGGCCGAAAGTCCCGCCCTATCCCTTTTCCGCGAGCTCCAGGGCCTTGCGGTAGTCGAACTTGCCCGAGCCGAGAAGCGGGGCCTGCTTCACGCTCACGATGCGCTTCGGCGTCCACAGGGGCGAGAGGCCGCGGCTGGCAAAGTGCGCGGCGATGCGGCTTGTGGTCACGTCTTCCGTGTCGATGACGAGCGCGAGCTGCTCGCCCTTGCGCGGGTCGGGAATGGCCACCACGCCGAGCACGGCATCGGGCCATATTTCCTTGAGCGCGTCCTCAACCGCGGCCAGGGACACCATTTCCCCGCCCACCTTGGCAAAGCGCTTGGCGCGGCCGCGTATGAAGATGAACCCTTCCTCGTCCATGTGCACGATGTCGCCGGTTTCGTACCAGCCCGAGCCGTCGTCGCCCCTGCCGGTCACGGCATAGGCCTCGGCAAGGGTTTCGTCCACGGGCGGCTCGAGAACGCCGGGGTCGGAATAGCGCATGTAGCCGAGCATGACGTTGTCGCCCTTCACCCACAGAACGCCGGTGTTCTCCTCGTCGATGCCGGGCACGGGCACAAGACGGCAGGCAAGGCCGGGCACGGCGCGGCCCACGCTCCCCTCCCTGCGGTAGGCGGGCGTGTTCACGGAAATGAGCGGCGCGGTTTCCGTGGATCCGTACCCCTCGAAAAGATCCACGCCGAACTTGTCGAGCCACGTGCGGCGGGTGCTCTCGCGCATTTTTTCCGCCCCGATGATGACGAGCCTCGCGTGGCAGAAGTCGTAGGGCTGGCCGTAGCGGGCGTAGCCCGCGCAGAAGGTGTCCGTGCCGCAGATGATGGTGGACTGACTTTCGTAAAAGAGCCTCGGCACGATGCGGTAATGCAGCGGAGAAGGATAGAGGAACACCCTCACCCCGGCGATCACGGGCAGAAGCGTGCATATGCCGAGCCCGAAGGCGTGGAACATGGGCAGGCAGTTGAACAGCTTGTCGCCGGAACCTATGGTGAGCATGCTGAGCGCCTGATAGCGGTTGGCGATGATGTTGAGGTGGCTTAAAAGCACGGCCTTGGGAACGCCCTCGGTGCCCGAGGTGAACATGACCGCGGCCGGAGCCCCGGCAGGCGTGGAGGGAGAAACGCGAAAGATCGCCCTGAGCGCGCCGAACATCTTGTCGGCAAGCGTGAGATTCTTTGCCACGTCCTCAAGATAGACGATGCGCAGCCCCGCGTCTTTGAGCGCCTGTTCCATGGCCGTGAGGTCGGCAAGCGCGAGAAAGCGGCGCGAGGTGAGCACGGAGGAGAGCTGCACCGTGCGGCAGCAGGACACCACGGACGCGATGCCCGAGGTGAAGTTGAGCATGGCGGGCACGAGCGAGGCGGAATGAAGGCCGAAGAAGGCCACGAGTCCGGGCAGGGACGTGGGCAGCAGAAAGCCCACCTTCTCCTCGCCCCGGAACAGACGGCGGAAGGCGCGGCCGAGCACGGAGAGCTTGAGCAGCAGCGCGCCGTAGGTGAGCACGTGCCTGTCCTGATCCTCGGCGATGGGAAAGCGGCGTCCGCAGCGGGCCGCGGCTTCCATGAGCGCCTGCATGAGATTGCAGTGCTCCATGCTCGAGCGGTACTCGAGACCCGTCATGATGTCGTAGAGGCGCTCGCCCATGCGCCTGCGCATCTCGCGCGGCGGCAGATGCCCCGAAGGCCGGAACTTCTGCACTTCAAGCACGCTCACGGTGATGCGCGGCAGCCAGCGGCGGCGGCCCTTGTGCCTGAGATAGGAAAACATGGTGCTCGACGCGCCGTCGATGCGCACGGGCAGAAGCGTGGCGTCGGCCTTTTCGGCGATGAGGCCCGCGGCTTCCAGAATGCGGGTGTAGCGCGGATCGTTGCCGAGACGCCCGCTGTGAAAGACCATGCAGCGGCCGTTTCTGGCCAGCGCGTGCACGAGCGACACCGTGGCCGCGGGACTGGAAAAGTCGAAGAACTGCGTGTCGGTGAGCGCGCATACGGGCCGCATCCACCACTTGTGCTCCAGCGCTCCGTCGGCCAGAAGCGTGATGCGGTCCGGCAGCATGGCCGCAATGAGAAGCGGGTCGAGGATGGAACCGGGATTGTAGAGAATGAGCGTGCGCGGTCCGGCGGCGTCGTAATGCTCGCGGCCTCGCAGCTCCACGCGATAGATGATTCTGAGAAGAAAACGGACTAAGGCTCCAAGCATGCGGGCTCCTCGATTATGCGGCGCGGTCGTTCCGCCGGACGCCCCGACGCGCCGGCGCTTTTCCCGTCATCATGCCCAAAGGACGAGGCTTTGTCGAGAGCGTCACGGGCTCCCGGGCCGCCCCTTCACGGGGCAATCTTGCGAATGCTGAATAAATATGGTATGGAAGCCCCCATGTTCGACGCAAGCATAGCAGCAAAGATATCGCATCTGGCCGTGGCCTTCGTGCCCGTTCTTCTGGGCATCATTCTGCACGAAGTGGCCCACGGCTGGGCCGCCCTGCGCTGCGGCGATCCCACCGCCCGCATGCTCGGCCGCCTCACCCTGAACCCCGTGCCCCACATCGACCCCATGGGCACGGCCATGTTCGTGTTCACGGCCATGTTCTCGCCCTTCGTGTTCGGCTGGGCAAAGCCCGTGCCCATCAATCCGCGCCATTTCCGCGACTACCGCAAGGGCATGCTGCTCGTTTCCGCAGCCGGGCCGCTCGCCAACATGATGCTCGCCATGGCGTTTGCCGTGTGCCTGCGCCTGCTGCTTTTCGCTCCCGCCGAATTTCTCGTGGGCACCTCCACGGGCAAGTTCCTCCTGGAAATGTTCCAGACCGGCATTGCCGCCAACTTCGCCCTCGCGTGGATAAACCTGCTGCCCATTCCCCCGCTCGACGGCGGGCACATACTCGAAACGCTGCTCCCCGGACAGATCGCCCTGCAGTTCCAGCGCGTGGAACGCTACGGCTTTCTCATTCTCGTCCTTCTGCTCGCGAGCGGCATTTTGAGCTCCCTTCTCATGACTCTGGTCCGCTGGTCGTGGAACATCGCGCTCACGGCCGTCGGCCTCTGATATCCCATTCCCATCTTACTCTCATCAGGAGACACGCCATGACGGCGAACGATCGCACAGTTTCAGGCATGCGGCCCACCGGGCCTCTTCACATCGGTCATTATTTCGGCGCCCTCAAGAACTGGGTCGAAATGCAGAAGACGCATGAGGCCTTCTTCTTCGTGGCCGACTGGCATGCCCTGACCAGCAACTACGCCGACACCTCGAAGCTCCCGCAGTTCGTGCATGACATGGTCGTCGACTGGCTCTCCGCAGGTCTCGACCCCGAACACTGCGCCATCTATCGTCAGTCCGACATCAAGGAAACCGCGGAACTGCATCTTCTGCTTTCCATGATCACCCCGCTCGGCTGGCTGGAACGCTGCCCCACCTACAAGGAACAGCAGCAGCAGATCACCGACAAGGACCTCGGCAACTACGGCTTCCTCGGCTATCCCGTGCTCATGACCGCGGACATCATCCAGCATCGTCCCCGCTGGGTTCCCGTGGGTCAGGATCAGCAGCCCCACCTCGAGCTCGCCCGTGAAATCGTGCGTCGCTTCAACACCATGTACGACACGGAAGTGTTCCCCGAACCCGAAGCCAAGCTCACCCCTGCCGCCAAGTGCCCCGGCCTCGACGGTCGCAAGATGTCCAAGAGCTACGGCAACGGCATCTTCCTCAAGGACACTCTCGAAGACCTCGAGCCCAAGATCAGGGGCATGTTCACCGACCCCGCCCGTCTGCGCAAGAGCGATCCCGGCAACCCCGACGTGTGCAACCTCTTCCCCTATCACGTCCTTCTCGCCGACAAGGCCACGCAGGACGAAGTGCGCGAAGCCTGCACCCACGCCACCATGGGCTGCGTGGCCTGCAAGAAGATCTTCATGAAGAACCTGCAGAACTTCCTCGAGCCCCTGCATGAACGCCGCGAAGCCATTCTGGCAAAGCCCGGCCTCGTGCAGGAAATACTTGCAGACGGCGGAAAAAAGGCCAGAATGTCCATAAACGCCACCATGGAACTGGTGCGCGCCGCCATGCACATGGACTAGCAGCACCCGCCGGGCCTTCCGGAAAGGCCCGGCAGCGAGCGCCTGCCGAAACGCGGCGCGCCCGTGCAACCATGACAACAACGAAGGCGGACTTTTCTGCCCCGGAGCGCGCCTGGAGGCGCCTTCCCCGTGCCGGAACGCCCGCCGGCGAGGAATCATGCAGCCTGCCTTCGACATACAACAGGAGCGGGACACGCTCATCGTCCGCGCCTCCGGCCCCTGGTCGAGGCAGGCTCTCTCATCCTCGCCCCTCGTGCCGGACGACATGACCTCAAAGGCCCTCGCCGCGCTTGGCGACGCAAAGGCCGTGCGCTTTCTGGCAGACGACGTCACGGACTGGGACAGCGTGCTTCTTTCCGCCTTCAACGCCATAGCGCAGAAGGCGCGTGCCGCCGGCCTTTCGGTGGACACCTCCGCCCTGCCCGGCGGCATGGGACCCATGCTCGACATGGCCCTTGCCGTGCCCCCCGGAAACGGCGGCGGCAGAAAGGAAGAACCCGGCTTTCTCGAAACCATAGGCGAAAAGACCCTTGCCTGGCCCGGCATCACGAAAAACGTGGTGGAATTCGTGGGCGAAGTCGCCATGAGCATGGCCCGATTCTTTTCCGGCCGCGCCTCATGCAGCCCGCGCGACATGTGGAACGTCTTTCGCGAGTGCGGCGTGGACGCCCTGCCCATCGTCTCCCTCACGAGCCTTCTGCTCGGCCTCATTCTCGCCTTCGTGAGCTCCATGCAGCTCAAGCTCTTCGGCGCGGAAATCTACGTGGCCTCCCTCGTGGGCGTGTCCATGGTGCGCGTCATGGGGCCGGTGCTCACCGGCATCGTGCTCTCGGGCCGCACGGGCGCGTCGTTCGCCGCCGTCATCGGCAGCATGCAGGTCAACGAGGAAGTGGACGCGCTCACCGGCTTCGGCATCTCCCCCACCGACTTTCTCGTGCTGCCCCGCGTTCTGGGGCTCGCCGTCATGACGCCGCTGCTCACCCTCTACGCCGACGTGGCGGGCATTGCGGGCGGCTTTCTCGTGGGCGTGCTCATGCTCGACATCTCCCCCGCCGCCTACATGAGCAACACCCTCCAGTTCATGAAGCTCGGCTACGTGTGGACCGGCCTTCTGCACGCCCTCGTGTTCGGCTTCATCATTTCCCTGTGCGGCTGCTATCAGGGCATGCGCTGCGGACGCAACGCCTCCGCCGTGGGCCGCGCCACCACCGCCGCCGTGGTCAACTCCATCGTGGGCATCATCGTCGCCACGTCCGTCATCACCATCATCCTTACGGTGCTCGACCTATGATTCCTGAAAACAGCGCCGTCTCCGCCAGCAACGTCACCGTGGCCTACGGTTCCCGCGTCATTCAGAGCGGCCTCACCTTCACCATCAGAAAGGGCGACATCTTCATCATCATGGGCGGCTCCGGCTGCGGCAAAAGCTCCCTTCTGCGCGTGCTCATGGGCCTCACCCCTCCGGCAAAGGGCTCCGTGTTCTACGGCAAAACCGACTTCTGGAACGCGCCCGAAAAAGAGCGGGAAGAAATCATGCGCAGAACCGGCGTCATGTTCCAGAGCGGCGCGCTGTGGACCTCCCGCACGCTCGCCGAAAACGTGGCCCTGCCCCTCGAATATTACACCGATCTTTCCCCCCGCGACATACGCGCCATGGCCTCGTTCAAGCTCTCCCTCGTGGGACTCGCGGGCTTTGAAGACTTCTACCCCTCGGAAATAAGCGGCGGCATGAAAAAGCGCGCCGGCCTCGCCCGCGCCCTCGCCCTCGACCCCGAGGTGGTCTACTTCGACGAACCTTCCGCAGGCCTCGACCCCGTGAGCGCCGCCAGGCTCGATGAACTCATCCTTCAGCTCCGGGACACGCTGGGCATGACCGTGGTCGTCGTCACCCACGAGCTCGCCAGCATCTTCGCCATAGCCAGCAACTCCGTGTTTCTGGACGCCAGAACAAAAACCATGACCGCAAGCGGCGACCCCCACGAGCTGCTCAGAAACGGGCCGGACGAGGTGGTGGAATTTCTTACGCGCGGCAAAGGCCGCGACCGCGGAGAAAACCAATGACGGAACGCAGTACCAAAACTTTCATAGGAGCCTTCGTCCTCGGCGCCATCGCCCTGCTCGTCGGGCTCATTCTCCTTTTAGGTTCGGGCTCTCTCGGCAGCAGGAATCCCACCTACGTCCTTTACTTCAACACCTCGCTCAAGGGACTCATCCAGGGCTCGCCCGTATATTTCAACGGCATCCGCATAGGCAAGGTGACTTCCATCCAGATCCGTCCGGAACTCGGCACGGTCAGATTCTCCACTCCGGTCATCATTGAGATAGAACGCGACAAGGCCATGGCCCTGCTCGAAGACGGCAGCGAAAAGGATCTCTTCGACAACCCCGCCATCATAGCCAGACTCATTGAGGCGGGCCTTCGCGGCAAGCTCGGCATCACCAGCATTCTCACCGGGCAGCTCTGCGTCGAGCTCGACATCGTGCGCAACGCCGACCCCGTGGATCCCAAGACTCTCGCGCCCTACAAGGGCTCGCCCCAGATTCCCACGCAGCTCTCCTCCCTCGACGCCGCCCTCAACACCCTTGAGGACATGCCCGTGCAGGAAATTCTGCTCGACGTCATGGGCAGCCTGAAAAACCTCAGCGAACAGATGCGCGACATCGACGCCTCGGGACTCGTGGCCAGCCTGAGAGACACAAGCGACGCCATACGCGAGGAAGTGCGCGCCTTCGGCGCCCTGCGCGCCGACGCCGGTCATACCCTCGGCGCCTACACCACCCTCGCCTCCTCCGTGCAGAAGGACGTGCACGCCACCCTCAGAAGCGTGAACGATGCCCTGAAGAGCATTTCGGCCCTCGCCTCCGCCTCCGAAGGCGTGGTCTCCGAAGCCGAGGGCGCCATGAAGGGCCTGCGCCGCACCGCCGATACCGCAAGCAGCCTGTTCAGCGAAGATTCCGCTCCCGTGCTGGAATTCAGCCAGACCATGCTGTCCCTCCGCAAAGCCGCTCAGGCGCTCTCGGAACTCGCCACGCTCCTGGAAATCAAGCCCAACGCCCTCATCTTCGGAAGGAGCAACTGATGAAAGCCCTCGTTTCCGCCCTCGTACTCGCCCTCGCCCTGTCCGGCTGCTCCCTGCCCGCGCAGCTCAAGTCCTCCCCTTCCGTGCGCTACTACGTGCTCCCCTCCCCCCTGCCCGCAAGCTCCTCCACGGAAAGCGCGGGCATAGGCGTGCTGCCCGTCACCCTGCCCGGATACCTCACCAGACAGCAGATCGTCCTGCGCGACGCCGACGGCATCAGCATCACCATCAACGAATACGACCGCTGGGGCGAAAGCCTCGGCCAGGGCATATCCCGCGTGCTCTGCGACGCCCTCGCCGTGCACGGCATACCCGCCCTGCCGCTCCGCACCGGCGCCAAGGTCACCGACAAGCTCATGCTCGACGTCCGCAGACTCGACGGCCCCCTGGGCGGCAACGTCACCCTCGACGTCGTCTGGAGACTGCAGCGCGACGGCGACGTGCTCAAATCCGCCCACCTCGTCACCTCCCGCCCCGCAGGCGACACCATAGAGTCCATGGTCGAAGCCGAGTCCCTCCTCATCCGCGACCTCGCCGACAACATCGCCCGGAGCATTCGCCGGTAAAAAGACAGAAAAGACAGAAAAGGCAGCGGGGGAAATGATTTCCCCCGCGCCCCCTCATTGCTGTCGTCAGGCTTCGCCGGTCATAAAGCACATCATCAACTATTCAATAATATTTAATACATAACAAGCCATATAATTAAAGATATATGAACAACGAATGGTCTACTGATGAATTATTAGATACGGTCAAATCGTATATTGATATGTGGTATAAACAAAAATTAAATATACCATTTATAAAAATGGAATATTATAAAAATCTTTATAACAAATACGGTAGAAGCACTTCTGCTTTTGAATATCGAATGCAGAATATTTCATATATTTTTGAAATGTGTAATCTAGGTTGGGTAAATGGTTTAAAGCCTGCAAAGCATATAGGTGAAAAGAATATAAAGATACTAGAAAAAATGATCAAAGAAAATTTAACAGAAAAAATATTATTAGAAAATTTTGATAAAATTGTTCAAGGTGAATTAAAAAAAGAAATCATCCCTCTTCCTAAAGGTAATAAACGTCCATCTATTTCAGAAATCACGACACATTTATTTCAGCGTGATCCAAAGGTAAAAGCTTGGATATTAAAGCAATCAAATGGAAAATGTGAACTATGTAAAAATAATGCACCGTTTATAGGAAAAGATGGATTTCCTTATTTAGAAGTACATCATATAAAACCTCTAGCTGATGGAGGTTCTGACACTATTAATAACACAGTTGCGTTATGTCCAAACTGTCATAGAATGATTCACTATGGACAAAATCAAAGTGAAATAGTTCATAAATTATATAAAAATATAAAACGTCTTATTATTGAATAAAAACTATTTTACCTCATTATCTGAAAATCTTTTCCTTTGACACTCCTGTCCGGCACAGGCCGGAATCAATGTCGGCCACCGCAGGCGGATCCGACAGGACACGCCTGCACTGCGTCCGCAGACAAAACCGCGTCAGCCAGGCACGCCCAAGGCTCGCAGCCGCGGCCTTTCCGAACTCCCGCCCATCCAGAAACTCACCCGGCCTTCTTACCGGCGCCCGCCGCCGCGGCAACGCCGCAAGGCGGAATCAGGGGGTGGGGCGGCAGCCGTTGGCGCGCAGCACCTTACGGATGGCGACAGCAGCGCCGTCTTTTCCCCCGCCGGGGTCCGGGGCGGCGCCGGTCCGTCCCTTTCTCTCTCACCCAATCCGGGGCGGCTCCCCGCGGCTTCGGTCTGTCCCTTCCTCTTTTCTTCTAGTCGAAAAGCAGGTGCGTGCCGTTGGTGAGGATTTCGTCGATTTCGTTGTCGGTGAAGCGGGTACGGCGCTGGAGGGCGTCGATTTCGTCCTGCGGGTCCATGATGGGGTAGTCGGTGCCGAAGACGAGGCGGTCTCTGGGGTGCTTTTTCAGAATGGCCCTGAGCACGTCGTCGGAGATTTCCTTCATGCATGAGGAAGTGTCCATCCACACGTCGCGGCCGGCGAGGGCGTCGAGGGCGTAGGACCACTGGCGGAAGCCGCCGAGGTGGGCGGCCACCACGTTGAGATGGGGGAAGGCGTCGAGAATGGCGGCCATCTTGTAGGGGCAGGAGGGGTTCTTGTCCGGCGGGAGGCTGTCGCCTATGTGTATGAGAAAAATGAAGTCCTTCTGGGCTTCCTCGAACATGGGCAGAAGGCGCGGGTCGTTGAGCCAGAAGTGCTGGAAATCGGGGTGGAGCTTGATGCCGTGCACGCCCATGGAGCGCAGCCAGTCGAGCTGCGCCTTCCAGTCTTCGCAGTCGGGATGAATGGAGCCGAAGGCGGTGATGCGCGGGTAGTTGTGCTGCAGGTAGCCCGCGTAGGCGTTGCAGGGACGCACCTGAAGGGCGCTCGTGGCCGCGCACAGGGCCACGCAGTGGTCTATGCCTGCACGGCCTGCGCGCAGGAGAAGATCATCGGGCGTGCCCTTGCAGCGGCAGAACAGCTTGTAGTGTTCCGCGAGCTTCATTTTTGCCTTTTCGGCAATGCGGGGATGAAAGACGTGAGTATGACAGTCGACGAACATGGTGCGTGAACCTTCTCTCTGAACCGCGGGACAGCCCCCGGGAAAAGGGGCGGCGCCCCCTCCGGCAGGCACTTCGGCAGACGGCACGAAAAAAGAACGCACGCAGCGCGCGTCCCCTGCCGCCCGCCTGCGGATGCTAGCCCAGCGCCCGCGCTCTGGCAAGGGCGGGAACGAAGGACGGGAGAGAAAAATTCATTTCAATTCGGCACGATTCTTGCAGAAAAAAGGCCCCCGACCGGAAAAAGAGCTCCCGGCATCATTGTCAAAGTCGGCATCTGGCATTACAAATATAAAAAAACGACAGGGGCGGCGCAGCGCCGCCTGCGGAGCCTGTCGTTTCACCTGTGGCAGCCCGGCAAGCCGGGCCCTCTCCGTCACTTTGAGTGAGTCATCATAAGCAGCCACGGAGGCAGCTTTGAACCAGTTTTCCCGCAATATTCTGCTGTGGAGCATCATAGCCGTTGCCATGGTCTCCCTGTTCAGTCTGTTCAACGAGAACGGCGGAAGCCCGCAGAACTCCGCCGCCTACAGCACCTTCCTCTCTCAGGTCGAAAACGGGGAAGTGAGCCGGGTCGTCATCGAGGACCGCAACATCAACGTGGTCACCACCGACGGCCGCAGCTACTCCACCTACGCTCCCAACGATCCCAATCTCGTTCAGGAACTCAAGAACAAGAACGTCGTCATCGACGTGAAGAAGCCCGAGGAAACGCCGCTTGCCATGTCGGTGTTCATTTCCTGGTTCCCCATGCTTCTGCTCATCGGCGTATGGATATTCTTCGCAAGGCAGATGCAGGGCGGCGGCGGCAAGGCCATGTCCTTCGGTCGCTCCCGCGCCAGAATGCAGGATCAGAACCAGGTGGGCAAGGTGACGTTCGCCGATGTGGCGGGCGTTGACGAAGCCAAGGAAGAACTTGCCGAAGTTGTGGAATTTCTTTCCAATCCCCGCAAGTTCACGCGTCTTGGCGGCCGCATTCCCAAGGGCGTGCTGCTCGTCGGCCCTCCCGGAACCGGCAAGACCCTGCTGGCCCGTGCCGTGGCCGGCGAGGCGGGCGTGCCCTTCTTCTCCATTTCCGGTTCGGACTTCGTGGAAATGTTCGTGGGCGTGGGCGCCTCGCGCGTGCGCGATCTTTTCGCGCAGGGCAAGAAGAACGCTCCCTGCCTCATCTTCATCGACGAAATCGACGCCGTGGGCCGTCAGCGCGGCGCGGGTCTCGGCGGCGGTCACGACGAACGCGAGCAGACCCTGAACCAGCTCCTCGTGGAAATGGACGGCTTTGAATCCAACGAAGGCGTCATTCTCATCGCGGCCACCAACCGTCCCGACGTGCTCGATCCCGCACTGCTGCGTCCCGGCCGCTTCGACCGTCAGGTGGTGGTTTCCACGCCCGACGTGCGCGGCAGAGAGCAGATTCTTGAAGTGCACACCCGCCGCACGCCCCTTGCCAGGGACGTCGACCTTACCGTCATCGCCAAGGGCACGCCCGGCTTCTCCGGCGCCGACCTTGAGAACCTCGTCAACGAAGCCGCGCTTCAGGCCGCCAAGCTCAACAAGGACCGCCTGAACATGTCCGACTTTGAATACGCCAAGGACAAGGTCCTCATGGGCAAGGAACGCCGCAGCCTCATCCTGAGCGACGAGGAAAAGAAGATCACCGCCTATCACGAAGGCGGCCATGCGCTCGCGGCCAAGCTGCTGCCCGGCACCGATCCGGTGCACAAGGTGTCCATCATTCCCCGCGGCCGCGCCATGGGCGTGACCATGCAGCTGCCCGACGAAGACCGTCACGGCTACTCCCGCAACTTCCTGCGCAACAACCTCGTGGTGCTGCTCGGCGGCCGCGTGGCCGAAGAGATCATCATGGGCGACATCACCACCGGCGCGGGCAACGACATTGAACGCGCCTCCAAGATGGCCCGCAAGATGGTGTGCGAATGGGGCATGAGCGACAAGATCGGCCCGCAGACCGTGGGCGAACATGAAGAGGAAGTCTTCCTCGGCCGCGAATGGGGCCATACCCGCTCCGTGAGCGACGACATGGCCCGTCTGGTGGACAGCGAAGTGAAGGCCCTCATCGACGAGGCCCGCGAGCGCTGTCGCACCCTGCTCACCGAACACATCGACATGCTGCACGCCATTGCCCATGCCCTGCTGGAGCGGGAAACCATTTCCGGCGAGGACATCGACGTGCTCATGCGGGGCGAAAAGCTGCCTCCCTTTCAGCTCGACGGCCAGAACGCGGGCGAGTTTCACCTCGAGGAAGACCATTCCGACGCCTCCGGCGCCGAAGCGAAGCACGCCGGAGCCGGGAACCCGGAGAACGGCGCGGCCCGTGACGGCGGCGCAGGACAGAACGACGACGCGACGCCCCCTGCGCAGGCCTCTGCAGCAAAGGACGCGGAAAAAACCGTGAACGGAGATTCCGCCTCCGCAGGAGAAGGAACCGACAGGGGAGAAAAGTAAATGGACAAGACGGTGGTCTGGATGCTTCGCAACGGGGCATTCAGCCCTGTTTCCACCGAAAGACAGGGCGGCACGCCGTCACGCTTCACCTTGTGGGGCGTGGTGAACGTAACGCCCGACTCCTTTTTCGACGGGGGCAGGCACCCTTCCTTTGAAAGCGCGTTTTCCCACGCAAGACGCCTCGCCGCGGACGGAGCCAGAGTGCTCGATCTCGGCGGGGCTTCCTCGCGTCCCGGCGCGCAGGACGTTCCTTCCGACGACGAGATGCGGCGCGTGCTGCCGCTCGTGCGCGCCCTTTCCGAGGGCCGCGGACGCCGCATTCCGCCGGACACGCTCCTTTCCGTGGACACCTGGCGCACCGACGTGGCCGCAGCCGTGCTCGAGGCCGGCGCGGACATCATCAACGACATTTCGGCCGGTCTGTGGGAACCGGCCATGACCGACGTGCTCGCCCAGTACCGCCCCGGCTACGTGCTCATGCACTGCCGCCCGGGCATGCGGCCCGGCACCATGCAGAAGGATCCCCACTACGGCAACGTGGTGGACGAGGTGATGGCCTTTCTTGAGGCGCGCATGACCGCGCTCGTCAAGGCCGGTCTGCCCGAAGAGAACATCATTCTCGATCCGGGCATCGGCTTCGGCAAGACGGCGGAGCACAACTGCGCCCTGCTCTCCTCCATGGAAAGGCTGCTTTCCCTCGGCCGTCCCGTGCTGCTCGGCGTGTCCAACAAGAGCCTCTTCGGCGAGCTTCTGGGGCTTGACGTCACAAGGCGCATAGAGGCCACGAGCGTGTGCACCGCCCTTCTGGCCTCGCGCGGCGTGACCCATCACCGCGTGCACGACGTGGCTTCGGCCAGGCGCGCCCTCACGCTCGCAGAACACTTCACCCCCTGGAAAGACTGACATGTTCGCACTGGGACAGTTGACATTCGGCTGGCGGGACCTGCTGGACATACTCATTGTGGCCATTCTGTGCTACTACGGCATCCGCTTCGTGCGGGGCACGCGCGCCATGGCCGCACTGAACGGTCTGCTCTTTCTGCTCGTCCTGTACGCGGCCGCGCAGTTCCTCGGCCTGTTCACGCTGGTGTGGCTGCTTCAGAACGTGTTCAGCTCGCTGTTCCTCGTGGTGGTCATTCTGTTCCATCAGGACATACGTCAGGCCCTTTCCAACATGAACTTCCGCTATCTTTTCCGGCGCAAGGACAACGTGCGCACGGAAATGATCAGCACCGTGAGCCGCACGGCCTGCGCGCTCGCCGCCCGCCGCATAGGCGCCATCATCGTCATCGAGCGCAACGTGGCCCTCGGCGACATGACGGAAAAGGGCGTGACCATCGACGCCGTGGTCTCCCAGGACCTTCTGGCCACCATCTTCTTTCCCAACACGGCGCTGCACGACGGCGCCGTGATCATCGGCCACAACGACCGCATCACGGCGGCCGGCTGCGTGCTGCCGCTCGCCAACGTGGCCCGGCAGCACTTCGGCACCAGACACAGAGCGGCCATAGGCATCACCGAGGTGAGCGACGCCATTTCCATCGTGGTGTCGGAAGAACGCGGAGAAGTGACCCTAGCCCAGGACGGACACCTCTCCAACCCCCTGAACCAAGAACGCCTGGAACGGATACTGGCCAATGTCCTCAATCAGTAACAGCCGCCTGCAGACCGTTCTTTCCGTGCTGCTCTCCCTCGTCATCGCGACGGGACTGTGGTATCTCGTCGTGGGCCGCGACCACGTGGAAACGCAGGTGGAACTGCGCGTGGAATACCGCGGACTGCCCGAGGGTCTGATCATACGCGAAGGCATGGTCAATCACATTTCCGTGCGCCTGAGAGGCTCAGCCGAGCTTCTGCGCAATCTTCATTCGCGCGACCTCGTGTATACCGTGGATCTTTCCGGCGTGCAGCGCGGCGC
>JAXUUT010000029.1:0-8699 GCA_037230945.1 bacterium | reverse complement strand
ATAACTATAAGTTTTCGGGAACCCCCAGCCTAGCTGGGGGTTTTCTTTTAACCAACAAAACCGGGCTCCGGCATATGCCGAAAGCCCGGTCATCAGGGTTACCTGGCCACTACGACCTCGATTTCCACCAGAGCGTTCATGGGAAGCTGATGCACCGCCACACAGGAACGGGCGGGATAGGCACCGTCAAAGAACTTGCCGTAGACTTCGTTCACCGCGGAAAAATCCGCAATGTCCACCAGAAAGATGGTGGTCTTCACGATGTCGGAAGAAGTCGCGCCCACGGCAGCGAGCAGCGCCGCAATGTTCTTGAGCGACTGCTCGGCCTGAGCCTTGACGCCGCCTTCAGCCAGCTTGCCCGTGGCGGGATCAAGACCGAGCTGGCCGGAGAAGAACGTCATGCCTCCGGCCTGAATGCCCTGAGAATACGGACCGATGGCAGCAGGCGCCGCGGTGGTGGAAACAACTTTGATATCCATGGTGTCCTCACAGAATGAAAGGTGGCACGAATAGTTTGTCGAATGTCGACATTTTTAGTGAAACTTTGCCTTTTGTCAAGATAGAGCGGAAATTCCTTGAAAAAACGCGACTTCCATCCGCACGGCCGACCGGAATAAGTCCGGCTTTCCGAACGCACGAGTCGCTGTGCGGGCCTGCGGATCATGACTTTCCTCCTTTGAATAAGGTTGACGGGAAATGCCGGGAAAAAAGACGTCGTGCCTTTTCCGGCGCTGCGCTCATGCGGGCCTGCCTGAAAAACGTTCAGGCCAAGATTCTCCAAGCGCTGTTCACGGACGCCCTCAAAGCCGGTTCACCATGGGCGCCCGACCGGATGCAGACGCCGGCGCGCCCCGACACGGCGCTCATGCGGGTCCTGTGCGCGACGTCTTTTTCTAAAAGAAAGGCGGCCACCCCGAGGATGGTCGCCTTTCAAACATGACTCTGCCTTCACGTCATGTGCGTGAAGAGCCTGCGGGCATCAGTCCCACACGCGCTTGTCTTCGATGGGCTTGATCTGAGGAGGCAGGCTGCCAGGTGCGAGGATGCGCAGTTCGGGACGAAGCTTGATGCGTTCGCGGAACAGGTGCTGGAGCTCTTCCTTGCGCTTGAAGTTGCTCGCTTCGATGTAGAGCACCATTTCGTCCACGCCGCCGGGGTTGGTGACTTCGATCTGCCAGCGCTTGATTTCCTCGAAGCGGGCCATGACCTGTTCCACCTGATGGGGGTAGACGAACATGCCCTTGATGCGGGCGGTGGTGTCCACGCGGCCGACGATGCTGCCGAGGCGGGGACTGGTGCGGCCGCAGGAACAGGGCGTGCGGTCGATGTAGGAGAGGTCGCCCGTGGCAAGACGGATCAGAGGATAGGTCTTGTTGAAGGCGGTGACCACCACTTCGCCCACTTCGCCGTCCTTGAGCGGAATGCCCGTGTCGGGATGGCAGATTTCCACGTAGCAGCGGTTGGAAATGTGCAGGCCGTTCTTCTGGAAGCACTCGTAGCCTATGCAGCCCACATCCGCCGTGCCGTAGCCCTGACGCATGATGATGTCGTACTTCTTCTCCATCTGGCTGCGGATCTTTTCCGACAGGCGTTCGCCGGTGACGAAGGCCACTTCAAGGAAGAGATCCTTGCGCAGGTTGAGTCCCTTTTCCTCTGCGCGCTGGGCAAGATGCATGAGGAAGCTCGGCGTGCCCACGTAGCCGGACACGCGCAGCTTCTGCATGATGTCGAGCTGCGTGGCGGCGTCGGTGGGACCGGCGGGAATGGAGGCGCAGCCAAGATTGCGCAGAGGCTCCTCAAACATGAGGCCTGCAGGCGCAAGATGGTAGTTGAAGGTCACCTGAACGGCGTCGCCGGGACGGAAACCCACGGAATAGAAGGCTTCCGTGTATCCCCAGTAATCGTCGTTGCGGTCTTCGGGGTCAAAGATGGGACCGGGAGAAAGGAACACGCGGCGCAGCTCGCCGATGTCCTTGGTGAGCAGACCGCCGAGGCGGGGGCCCATGGTCTGCAGGAAGATGAGTTCCTTCTTTTTAAGGATGGGAATGTGCTTGAGGTCGGACAGGGTCTTGAACTTCTCAACGTTGAACTGCGCGCGGTCGAAACGCTTCTTCACGTCTTCCGAATAGCGGTAGGCGTAGGAAAGCAGATCCTTGAGCTGGATGAGGTTGTACTGGCGGCGTTCGCTCTCGTCGAGCACTTCGCGACGGCTGTAAATACCTTCCGTACGATCTTTGCGGGTCATGGCGGAACTCCGTTATATGGAAATGTCTATGCTTTGTCTGAAAGAACGATTCTTATAGACGAATTAGCGGAACATTGCAAGGATTTTTTTATTTTTTATTGCATTTCAATAAGTTACATGAAATTTTTTCTTCGCTTGATTTCCTCTGTTCAGAGGGGGTATTCTGAAAATGTTGGACAGACGGCGCAGTTGAGCGTAAAAGATTCCCTCCGTTCTGTCCGATGCTCCCTTTTCATGCACGGGCGGCCGCACGGCCTGCCTTAACTCCAGACACTCCTCGAGGTGTGCGCCCATGATGCCCAAAGTCGTTCTGCTGGGTCGCCCCAATGTGGGCAAGTCCACCCTGTTCAACCGCCTCATCCGCAGCAACCGCGCCATCACCCACGACCGTCCGGGCGTGACGCGCGACCGCATGGAAGGCGTGGTGCGCTCCCGCTACGGCCGCGACTTCGCCATCGTCGATACGGGCGGCATCACGCTCGATCATCATCAGGCCGTGGCCGAAGGCCCCGCGGGCATCCGCGGCTTCGAGGCCGACATTCTGCGTCAGGCCGAGGCCGCGCTCAAGGAAGCCGACGTCATCTGCATGGTGGTGGACGGCCGCGACGGTCTCATGCCCTTCGACGAGCACCTCGCCTCCTATCTGCGCCGCTGCGACAAGCCCATTCTGCTGGTGGTCAACAAGGTGGACGGCGCAGAAAAGGAAGAGCTCATGCTTGCGGAGTTTCACGGGCTCGGCTTTCCCCTCATCGCCTGCTCGGCGGAGCACGGACACAACCTGCGCGCGCTTGAGGAAGAAATCCGTGACATGCTCCCCGAAGACGACGGCTTCGACGACGAGGAGGAAAGCGGGGAGCAGGAAGATCTTGAGGAAGACCGCGACAAGCCCGGCATCCGCCGCCGCAAGGTGACGGATCATCTGCGCCTGTGCCTGCTCGGCCGCCCCAACGCGGGCAAGTCCTCCATGACGAACGCCTTCATCGGCGAGGACCGCATGATCGTCAGCGATCAGGCCGGCACTACGCGCGACAGCGTGGACGTGACGGTGGAAAAGAACGGCAAGACCTACACCTTCGTGGACACTGCGGGCGTGCGTCGCCGCTCGCGCATCACGGACACGGTGGAACGCTTTTCCGTGAACTCCTCGCTCAAGAGCACCACCAAGGCCGACGTGACCTTCCTTCTGCTGGACGCCACCGAAGGACTCACCACCCAGGACAAGCGCCTCATCGAGCTTCTCGACGAGCGCAAGACGCCCTTCCTCATCATCGTGAACAAGATAGACCTCATTCCCGTGAAGGCGCGCACCGAGCTCATGAAGAACCTTCAGGAAGAGCTCAGCTTCTGCTACCACGTGCCGCTCGTGCCCACGAGCGCACGCACGGGCGAAGGACTCGGCAAGCTCATTCCCCTTGCCGAACGCATCTATGCCGAATGCGGCACCCGCGTGTCCACCGGTCTGCTCAACCGCGCCATGGAAGAAACGCTCACCCGCCATCAGGCTCCCGTGGTGCGCCGCGTGCGTCCCAAGTTCTTCTATCTCACGCAGGCGGAAAGCGAGCCGCCGACCTTCGTGTGCTTCGTCAACGACGCCGATCGCGTGGCGCCCTCCTACGCCCGATATCTGGAACGCTCCCTGCGGCGCATCTTCGGCATACGCCACGCCCCCATGCGTCTGCACCTGCGCTCCGCCCACGCAAAGAGAGAAAAGAAATGATGTGAAGGGCCATGAAGATTGCGCCTTCATGGCCCTTTCTGCCGCCTTTCCCGAAGAGCCGGCACTGACGTGTCCCCGCCAGAAGCAGGACGCGACGCATCTTCTGACGACTTTTCCGCGCCGGTTCCGTCTTTTTTGCGCTCTCAACGCGCATCGGAGTTTTCATGACCATCGAAGAACGAAAGGATCGCCCGGAATCTCTGCTCGGCTGTCTTCTGCTCGTCTGGGAATCCTCGGTGACGGCGACGCACGACTTTTTGTCCAATCAGGACATCATTCTGCTCAGACCGACCGTTCTCGAGTGCCTGCGCAACGTTCCCGTGCTTCTCGTCGCCACGGAAGGGACAAGGCCCGTGGGCTTCCTCGGCATGAACGGCGAATGCGTGGACATGCTTTTCGTCGACGCCCGTTTCCGCGGACAGGGCACGGGCGGCGCGCTGCTTCGTGAAGCCATGGATCGCGGCGCCCGACGGCTCGACGTCAACGAGCAGAATCCGCAGGCCGTCGGCTTTTATCTGCACATGGGATTCACGGTATCCGGACGGAGCGAAACCGACGCTCTCGGCCTGCCCTTCCCCATTCTTCACATGACAAGAGCATAAACGCACCTTTTTTCCCATGCATCTTCTCCAGCACGTCCGCAGCGTCAAGGCACGACCTCTCTACTGGTGAGGAAAATAACTTCGCACCCGCCGCATATTTGTTCACCATACTCATAGCTTTTTGTCGGCGGCCATGCTACCTCTATAAAAAAAGGAGGTTCCATGAGTACTCTTGTCGTCGTTGCCTATCCCAACGAGTTTCAGGCTGAAGAAGTACGTCTGAGACTTCTCAAAATGCAGCAGGAATATCTTGTCGATCTGGAAGACGCCGTGATCGCCGTCCGCAAGCAGGACGGAAAGATAAAGCTGCTTCAGCTTCACAACCTTACGGGCGCAGGAGCCGTTTCCGGCGGCTTCTGGGGCCTTCTCATAGGGCTGCTCTTCATGAATCCTCTGCTCGGCGCCGCCGTGGGAGCCGGGGCCGGAGCCATTTCCGGCGCTCTGGCGGACGTCGGCATCGACGATCGGTTCATGAAGGAACTCGGCAGCAATCTCAAGCCCGGCGGCTCCATGCTGTTCATTCTCTTCCGCAGCATCACCATGGACAAGGCCCTTCAGGAACTTGCCGGCACGGGCGGAACCATCATTCAGACCTCGCTCTCCCACGAGGACGAACAGCGGCTGCGCAACGCCATGAACGGCGCGCCCTCAGACCATGAATGCGACGCCGCAGAAACGACCATTTCCCGCAATTCCAGCCAGGCGTCCAACCTGCGCTGCAGCGATCCCGTCGAAGAACCGAAGGACGACGCGGAATGCGACGCCGCGGAAGAGGCCATTTCCAGAAACTCCAGTCACGGCTCGAATCTGCGCTGCGGCGACGCCCCTTCCGCCCCCGACGCCCCGGCCCCTGCAAAGGACGACGCGGAATGCGACGCCGCGGAAGAAGCCATTTCCAGAAACTCCAGCCGCGATTCCAACCTGCGCTGCGGCGAAGCCGAAGAAAAGCCCGCGGAAGAACCGGCTGAATGCGACGCCGCGGAAGAGACCATCTCCCGCAATTCCAGCCAGGGCTCCAACCTGCGCTGCTGATCCTCCGTTCATCTCCGCCAGACAAAAGGCCGGAAAGCACGCTTTCCGGCCTTTTTCACGTCCTTTTTCCGTCACTCCGAAAACGGCGTGAGACGGACATGATTTGCGCGGTTGACAGGTACAGTGCACCTCGATATCCTGACCTATCTTTTTCCGATTTTAATCCAACTCCGGAGGAAACATATGGCCACTGTGCTTGGCAAGGCATTGACATTCGATGATGTCCTTCTGGTTCCCGAATATTCGGAAGTCACCCCGGACATGGTCGACGTGTCGGCATGGCTGACTCCCAGCATCAAGCTCGGCGTACCCTTCATCTCTGCCGCCATGGATACCGTAACGGAAGCCGAAATGGCCATTTCCATGGCCCGCCAGGGCGGCATAGGCATCATCCACAAGAACATGGATGTTGCCCGCCAGCGCCTCGAGGTGGAAAAGGTCAAGAAGTCCGAAAGCGGCATGATTCTCGATCCCGTCACCGTCGCCCCCGACGACACGGTGCAGCATGCCCTCGACCTCATGTCCGACTTCCGCGTTTCCGGTCTGCCCGTGGTGAAGAACAGCGCCCTCGTGGGCATTCTGACCAACCGTGACGTGCGTTTCGTCACCGAACCGCAGACCACGCTCGTCTGCGAAGTGATGACCCGCGAAAACCTCGTGACCGTGCCCGTGGGCACCACGCTTGAAGAAGCCAAGCATCACCTGCACGCCCATCGCATCGAAAAGCTCCTCGTCGTGGATGAAAACCGCCAGCTGCGCGGCCTCATCACCATGAAGGACATCGACAAGGTGCAGCAGTATCCCAACGCCAGCAAGGACGACAAGGGCCGTCTGCGCGTGGGCGCCGCCGTCAGCATCAGCAAGGACTGCGAATACCGCGCCTCCGAGCTGCTCGCCGCAGGCGTCGACGTGCTCGTGCTCGACTGCGCGCACGGCCATTCCGCCAACGTGCTCCGCAGCGTGGAAATGCTGCGCACCACCTTCCCGAGCTGCCAGCTCATCGCGGGCAACGTGGCCACCTACGAAGGCGCCAAGGCCCTCATCAAGGCCGGCGCGGACACCGTGAAGGTCGGCATCGGCCCCGGCTCCATCTGCACCACCCGCGTGGTGGCCGGCGTGGGCGTTCCTCAGGTGACGGCCGTCATGGAAGGCAGCCGCGCCGCCCGTGAAGCCGACCGCTGCTGCATCGCCGACGGCGGACTCAAGTTCTCCGGCGACATCGTGAAGGCGCTCGCCTGCGGCGCCCACACCGTCATGATCGGCAGCATGCTCGCCGGTACCGACGAAAGCCCGGGCGAAACCATTCTCTATCAGGGCCGCGCCTACAAGACCTACCGCGGCATGGGCTCCATCGACGCCATGCGCGCCGGCAGCGCCGACCGCTACTTCCAGAACCCCACCAAGAAGCTGGTGCCCGAAGGCATCGTGGGTCGCGTGCCTGCGCGCGGTCCCGTGTCCGATACCGTGTTCCAGCTCGTGGGCGGCCTGCGTTCCGGCATGGGCTACCTCGGCGCCTCCACGCTGGATGAGCTGTATCAGAAGGCCCACATGGTGGAAATTTCCGCCTCCGGCCTGCGTGAAAGCCACGTCCACGACGTCATCATCACCAAGGAAGCCCCCAACTACAAGGTGGAAAACTAAAAGCAACACGGCCCTGCTTCCCCTGATTGCGGCGAAGCAGGGCCTCAACTTTCCGGAAAGCCCATGTCCAAAGTCATCATTCTCGACTTCGGCTCCCAGGTCACCCAGCTCATCGCCCGTCGCGTGCGCGAGGCCGGAGTCTATTCCGAAATCCATCCCTGCATCACGTCCGCAAGCGCCGTGGCCGCCATGCATCCCGACGCCATCATCCTTTCCGGCGGTCCCGCCAGCGTGGGCGAAAAGGATGCTCCCCGTCTCGACAAGGGACTTCTTGAGCTCGGCGTGCCGGTGCTCGGCATCTGCTACGGCATGCAGCTTCTCGCTCATGAACTCGGCGGCGTGCTTGCCCAGTCCGAAACCCGCGAATACGGTCCCGCCGACTTTGAAAAGGTCGCCGACTGCCCGCTGTGGGACGGCATAGCTTCCCTTGCCGAAGGCGGAAGCTCCCGCGTGTGGATGTCCCACGGCGACAAGGTGCAGACGCCGCCCCCCGGCTTCATCGTCACCGGCCGCACCGCCACGCTCGACGTGGCCGCCATGAGCTGCGACGAACGCCGCATCTATGCCCTGCAGTTCCATCCCGAAGTGCATCACTCCGAGGACGGCGCGCAGATGATTCAGAACTTCCTCTTCAAGGTGGCGAAGATCACCCCCGACTGGTCCATGAGCTCCTTCGTGGAACGCGTGGTGAAGCAGGTCCGGGAAACCGTGGGCGACAGCCATGTCATCTGCGCCCTTTCCGGCGGCGTGGATTCCACCGTGGTGGCCGTGCTGCTCAACAAGGCCATCGGTCAGCAGCTGCACTGCATCTTCGTGGACAACGGCGTGCTGCGTCAGAACGAGGGCGAGGAAGTCGTGGGCTACCTGCGCGAGCACTTCAATCTGAACCTCAAGTACGTTCAGGCTTCCGATCTGTTCCTCGACCTGCTTGCCGGCGTGGACGACCCGGAAAAGAAGCGCAAGATCATCGGCCACACCTTCATCGACGTGTTCGACAAGGAAGCCAAGGCCATCAAGGACGCCGGTCACGACGTGAAGTACCTCGCTCAGGGCACCCTGTACCCCGACGTCATCGAATCCGTGTCCTACAAGGGACCGAGCGCCGTCATCAAGAGCCATCACAACGTGGGCGGCCTGCCGGAAAAGATGAACATGAAGCTCATCGAACCCTTGCGCGAACTCTTCAAGGACGAAGTGCGCGCCGTGGGCGCGGAACTCGGCATTCCCGAGTCCATCCTGTGGCGTCATCCCTTCCCCGGACCGGGTCTTGCCATCCGCGTCATCGGCGAAGTGACCAGGCCCCGTCTGGAAATCCTGCGCAAGGCCGACGTCATCGTCATGGAAGAACTGCGCGCCTCCGGCTGGTACCGCAAGGTATGGCAGGGCTTCGCCGTTCTTCTGCCTCTCAAGACCGTGGGCGTCATGGGCGACGGCCGTACCTACGAGCACGTCATCGCCCTGC
>JAXUUT010000031.1:0-8792 GCA_037230945.1 bacterium | reverse complement strand
TAATTAGCAGGATGCACCACCCCTGTCAAGCTTTCGGATGAAAAAATTTTATTTTTCTTTTCTGTTTTGGGGACTCATCAGCGCATTAAAAAGATGGAATTCGCTATTTTTCAATAATTCCAACAAATTACTTTTTTCGTCCGTTTTCCCGAAAACATCCGCCCCTCTTACGATCTGAGGCCAGAAAGTTCTGGTAGTCATTTCGGCTGCACAGCGGGCACAGCTTCCCCTCACCAGCAGACATCCGAACCTCAGTGCCATGGCCGCAACATGGGCATTGGTCAGAGCGTGTCTCGGGCAAGAGGTGAACTCCAGTGCAACGCCACGCTCCGCAGCAAAGGCAGCGGCCTTTTCGTCAATCAGGCCCGGATGAGCAAGAATATCGGCTCCGGCCTCTATGGCCGCAAAATTGGTTCCGGGTTCCACCTGATCGCCAATCGTTTCACCGTGCACCAGAACAAACTCCGCTCCTGCCTCACGGGCCTCGCGTACCATGGATGGAAGAAGCGCCGGAGGAATGTGACGCAGCTCCACGCCTGTACGTGCCTCCACGTTGGCATAAAGACTGAACTTGCGAACCTGCGCAGACAACGTGATCAGTCCTGAAAAATTGCTCCCGTCACTTGGCAGAACAAGTCCCACGAAGCGCAGTCCGGCCAATGCCGCATAGTGCAGCATGGAAGAAGCGTTCCATGCCTTGCCGCCGCCGTCCGGCGTGAGCATCACATGAAAATCCATCATAAAAACTCCCTTGCCCGGAGTCATACCGGGCGAACGGAAAAAAGAAAAGGGCTCCATCGGGCAGCCTGTCCGCCATTTGCGCTCCAAAAGGTAATGATGTATGCTTACGCCCCATTCCTATCGACCATACTGAGCACATTGAGGGACACCATGACCAAAGAAAAAAAATACTCCACGATTCCCGCCTCTGAAAAGGCGCCCATTCTGCAGAACTGGCTGGCCGAACACAAGGCCCGTGATCTGGCTGTGTTTCGGCTTCCGGAAGGCAATCCTCTGGCAGACATCGTCATCATAGCGTCCGCGTCCTCCGCGCGCCATGCCCGCAGCCTTGCCGACGGTCTTTCGGAACTGTGCAAGCAGGAAAAATTTGAAGTTCTTCGCACGGAAGGCTACCAGGAAGGTCAATGGGTACTGGTGGACCTCAACGATATCATCGTTCACATCTTTCAGGAGCCGGTCAGAGAACTGTATCATCTTGAAGCTCTCTGGACCGGCGCCGAGTCGCTGTCTGCCACAGCAGCGGAAGGAAAGGAGAATAATTGATGCCCGCAGTGAAACCCACCCTTTTTCTCATTCTCGACGGCTACGGTCTGGCTCCGGCAGGACCGGGAAATGCCGCCAGCATTGCTCATACCCCCACGCTTGATCGTCTGCTTGCCATGCCCGGTATGGGACGACTGGACGCTTCCGGGCGTCAGGTCGGTCTGCCGGCAGGTTTCATAGGCAACTCGGAAGTCGGCCATCTGAACATCGGCGCAGGCCGCATCGTGTATCAGGACATGACCCGCATCGACATGGCTGTGGAAAGCGGAGAACTCTTCAAGAATCCTGTTCTGCTTGATCTGTTTGAACGTGTCCGCGCCCGCGGCGGCCGCGTTCACTTCTGCGGTCTTCTGTCGGACGGCGGCGTGCACAGCCACATCAATCACCTTTTCGCGCTTCTTGACATGGCTCAGCGCGAGGGAGTTCCCGCTCTGGTTCACGCCTTTCTCGACGGACGAGACACCCCGCCCTGCTCCGGCATCGACTATGTCACCATGCTTGAACCTGTCTTGAAAAAGACCGGAGCCCGTCTGGCCGACATGGTCGGCAGATTCTACGTCATGGACCGCGACAAACACTGGGAACGTGTGGAAGAAGCCTGGAATATGCTTGTGCACGGCAAAGGACAGCGCGCAGACAACGCCTCCGACACGCTTCGCGCCGCCTACGCCGAAGGAGAAACCGACGAATTTCTGAAGCCCCGCATTCTGCTGGATCCTTCCGAGTCCGTCATTCGCGACGGCGACGGCGTGTTCTGCTTCAACTTCCGCGCCGATCGCGGCAGAGAGCTGGTGCGTGCGCTGACTGATCCCGACTTCACCGGATTTGACCGCGGTGTCATGCCCGACATGGCCGCCGTGGCCTCCATGACCTCCTATGAAGCCACGCTTACCGCCCCCGTAGCCTTCACGAAGGACAATCTCGACAAAACCATGGGGGAAATAGTCTCTTCCATGGGGCTTCACCAGCTGCGCATCGCGGAAACCGAAAAATACGCCCATGTCACCTACTTCTTCAGCGGCGGCAGAGAAGCCCCCTTTGAAAATGAGGATCGCATTCTTGTCGAATCTCCGCGAGACGTCGCGACTTACGACCTCAAGCCGCAGATGAGCGCCGAAGAAGTGACCGACAAGCTCATTGCGGCATGGAACAGCGGCAAATACGAGTTCATCGTATGCAATCTTGCCAACCCCGACATGGTGGGCCATACCGGCATTCTCGAAGCCGCCATCAAGGCCTGCGAAACGGTGGATGCCTGCGTGACGCGCATTGAAAAGGCCGTCATGGAACGCGGCGGCATACTGTGCATAACGGCCGACCACGGCAACGTAGAAAAGATGATTGATGAAGAAGGTCGGCCGCAAACGGCCCACACCCTCAATCAGACGCCGTTTCTCATTCTGGAAGACGGCAGGACTCATCCTGTCAGAAACGGCAAGCTCGGCGACATCATGCCGACTCTGCTCACGCTCTGGGGCGTTGACGTTCCGGCCGAAATGACCGGTGACAATCTGCTCATCTGAGCGTCGGGGGAAAAGCTCTCAAAAGCTCCTTTCCCTTTCTGGACCCGTTCATGGAGAATGGAATGACCTACGATGAACCGGTAAAGCCCGAAAGCATGGCTCTGCTCTTTGTCTACATCTGCCCGTACTGCCAGAACGAAGTCGTTCTGGTTTCCCCCGTGCAGCCCATGACCGTAACCTGCGGAGCATGCCGCAACAGCTTTCCCATAGTGCCTGTAGATGAACGCACCGTGCAGTATGTGCACACCATGCTCGGAGACGGAAAAGCTGCCGTCAACCCGAACTTCTGATTACCAGCTCATGAAACAGGAAGCCTGCCCTTCGGCAGGCTTCCTTCATTTCGCAGGACTCATGCTTGCAATTAGACTCAATACTCAATAAAATCATCTCAAATTAATTTATTTTTCACGACTCTCCCTGCGGCATAAAAAATGAACACGTCTCACACAAAGGAGCGCTTCAAGCGCTGGCTCATTTTCTTTTTCAGTCTCTTTTTCATGGGCAACGGCATTGCCATGGTCACCAATGCCCAGCTGGGAACCACCCCCATTTCCAGTGTTCCCTATGTGGTCGGCAAAATTTTCGGCTTTTCCATTGGAACGGGAACGTTCTGCGTCAACACGCTCATGCTGCTGGCTCAAATTCCCCTGCTCGGCAAAACCTTCCGACCACGGCAGTTCCTTCAGCTTCCCTGCGTGTTTGTTTTCAGTATATTCATCGACCTCGGCATGTGGATAACTCATACGCTCATCCCTGAAGCCTGGCCGCTGCGCATAGGCATGACGCTTGTCGGCTGTACCATCATGGCCTTCGGCATCATGCTGGAAATCACCAGCAACACCATGGTCATTCCCGGTGAAGGATTCGTTCTTGCCCTCGCCTATCGCCTCAAACTGCCCTTCAGCAACCTCAAGGTCATCAACGACGTCTCTCTGGTAGTTCTTGCAGCACTGCTCGGCCACATCTGCCTGGGGCAAATTGCAGGTCTCCGGGAGGGCACCATCATCACGGCCTTTCTGACAGGATTCATCATACGCTTTTTCAGCAGATGCTTCCGCATGCGCATCGAGCAATGGTTTAAACGATAATCAAAAATTTTTCTTGACCACGGGGCAATCCTTCCCTACAACACAAGGAGCGCGCTTATAGCTCAGCTGGATAGAGCAACTGCCTTCTAAGCAGTGGGTCGCAGGTTCGAATCCTGCTAGGCGCACCACAAAAACATCAGGACCTGGACAATGTCCAGGTCTTTTTTTTGTCGAAAACGAAGGAAATGGGCAGAACGGGCTTCCACAAGAGAGCCCGTCACGGATCAATGTCCATCATTCCGCTCTCCATGCCCATGATGCCTATGCCGACATTTGCAGTGGGCACACCTGCCGCAGCAGCGATGTTCATGCCCGCCGCCCCTCTGCTCTTCCTGTCGTCGGCTGTCCCTGTTCCGTGAGTGATCAACAATAAGAACACGAGTACCGTCCGGAGCCATCTGGAAGCCTTTCTCCCCCATGAAAAACAAAGCACTGGCGGGAACAGAAGTTCGACCTAGCCACAAGCTCAGCGCCGCGCGTCCCGATGAACGCACATCGCTTATAGCCTCCGTATCAATAAAAACGCGCCCTCCTGCAGGATATTCCCTGTCAAAAAGGTCCAGCAGACTTTTAACCGACTCCTCGTCGAAAACTCCAGTCGCTTTAATATGAAGATTGCCATTGCTGTGTCTGAACTGCATTCCAAAATCCATGGGGGCTCCTTTTGCTGTGTCGCGAGGCACTTCCGCACGATGCACGAGATCTTCAGTTTTTGCAGGCCGCTTCGAACGACTCTTTTCCGTTGCTTTAATATAAATGAAAATGAAAGTCAATTTCAATATAAAGCATTTTCAATCCTTTTTCAGCGTCCTTTTTCCTGTCTTCTTCCGAGCTGTGAGTGCACCATTATACCCTGTTCCCGGGGACACAGTAAAAATATATTCTATAATTTATTATAATACTTATATTTTTTTGCAATCATGACTTTTTCTTTTCCTATTTTCCACATGCCGAGTCCTCACAAGCCAAAAAATTTTTCATCCGAAAGCTTGACAGGGATGGTGCATCCTGCTAATTACACACCTCGCCGAGAGACGAAATGCTCATGTAGCTCAGTTGGTAGAGCGCATCCTTGGTAAGGATGAGGTCATCAGTTCAATTCTGATCATGAGCTCCATTTATTCTCATTGCTCGGTGCCAGAGTCGGGATGTAGCGCAGTCTGGGAGCGCACTTGAATGGGGTTCAAGGGGTCGCTAGTTCAAATCTAGTCATCCCGACCAGAATTTCAGGGAGTTACGAAATGCTTCGTAGCTCCCTTTTCTGTTAATTATCTTTTGTCCATACGTGCGGCATAGTTTATCCCGCTCCCTGTTCTGAGCTCTTTTCTCTTTTGGTCCACTCAGAAGCTTCTTTTCTCCATTTTCTCCCCAGAATTTTTCATGGGCCTCTCCTGAACGTCCTTCTGATGACCGTGACAGCGGAAAGCTGCACCCGTTGACCTTGTTCATCTGTTTGCGTTTGTATCCAGAGTCCGGCTTGCAGTACATGAGGTCGTACGCAACGGATTGAGAAAAGTGCATATGCTTCCTCAGTCCGTCATTATTCATTGCTGAGGCTTGATGAAGGACAATCGCTGTTTGCTTTTCATGTGGACGTTGCGGGCGTTTGAGCATTCGCCGACGTTCACTTTCTGAAAGAAGTCCATATCGTTATTATAAAGAAGTTTACGGCAGGCATTACGGGAAATTCCGCCTGCGCGATCCCGAGGTGTTTCGGGCATATTCGCCGAGATGAGCTTGCCGGGCGGAAGAAAGGCGTCCTGCTGCCGGGCAGAAAGGTTTTTCCCCGAAAGCCCGCCGGGAAAACGGAAAATCATGTGACATAATGGAAACGAAACGCAGAAAAGCACGTATTTTAATTGATTAATCAAAAAAGCCGTCATGTCGTTTTTTCATGAGGGTGAGATTTGTATGATCTTCCTTTCAGCATTCGTCGTCTTTCATGCCATTTTTTATGCGAATGAGGAGAAAAGGAGTCTCCGTCACAGGTTCGTCATGCTGCAGAAGGTTATTGTTGTGTTGGCAAAAATGGTAATTTTTTCAAAAAGGTGAAAGCCGTCACAAGATCGTATGGAGTACGTTTTTTCAGAATTTGATTTTATGTTCAGATTCAGTGAATTGCGATGAGTCAAAGATTTTCTTGATTTTTATGAAGGTATTTACTTGCTTCCAGACATGAAAATGGGCAAAATCACTTTCCGACGTCGTCTAAGGCCCGGCATCCGTGGAAACGTATGCCGGAATTTTATCGTCCAAGGAGTTCATTTATGTCAAAAAACGAACAGCCAATAGGCGCCATGAACCGCTTCCTCAATGCTGTGGAAGCCGCAGGAAACAAGCTGCCGCACATCACCATGCTTTTTATCTATGCACTGGTGATAGCCATGATTCTTTCTTTCCTTCTGTCGTTCATCTCGTTCGACTACAAGCATCCGAGCACGGGTGAAACCATCCGTGTCATCAATATGCTCAGCCCGGCGAATCTTCTTGAACTCGTGGTTTCCTCCGTCAAGAACTTCATGAACTTCCCTCCGCTGGGCATGACCATTGTGGCAACTATGGGCATAGGCATTGCCGAGGGCAGCGGGTTCATTCATGTGCTGCTTAAAAAGCTGCTCAGCATCATACCCAGAAGGGTGCTTACTCCTGCCGTCATCATTGTTTCCATTCTCTGCCACATCGTATCCGACTCCGCCTATGTGGTTCTGATGCCTGTTTCGGCGTTGATTTTCTATTCGTGCGGACGTCATCCTCTGGCAGGCATAGCCTGTTCGTTTGCCGGTCTTGCCGGCGGATTCACGGCAAGCTATACGCCGTCCATCATTGATCCCGTGATGCAGAGCTTTACGCAGGCTGCCGCCCAGACTCTTGACCCCTCCTACTCCGTCAATGTTCTGTGCAACTACTTCTATGCTCTGGGCGGAACCTTCTTTGTCATTGCCGCGTGCTGGTATGTCACCGACAAGATAGTCGAACCCCGTCTGCGCATGACCATGCCCCTTGACAGCGGGCTTGAAAATGATCCCGATCTCCAGCTCAACCCCATCAGTGCCGTAGAGCAGAGGGCCTTCAAGATCGCCTGCCTTACCTGGCTGGCCTTCATTGCTCTGTTTTTTGCACTGTGCGTGCCGGAACATTCGTTGTTCCGCGCCCCCGACGGCAGCCTGACCAGCCCCAAGGCCCCCGTCATGCAGGCCATTGTTCCGCTGCTTTTCCTGTTCTTTGCCGTTCCCGGTCTGGCATACGGCTATGCCTCCCGCACGTTCAAGAACAGCACGGACGTCATCAAGTCCATGGAACATGTGCTGACCATGCTGCTTTCCTTTATCGTGTTCGCCTTCTTTGCCGCTCAGTTCCTCTATGTGTTCGGCAGATCCAACATAGGTACGCTGCTTGCCATTGCCGGCGCCGAGTTCCTGAAGAACATGGGTCTGCCTTCCGGCATGACGCTTTTCGGCATCATTCTTCTGACCGGCATGCTGAACATTCTCATTACTTCGGCCACGTCCAAGTGGGCCATTCTTTCTACCATTTTTGTTCCCATGCTCATGATGCTGGGCATTTCTCCCGAACTTACCCAGGCGGCCTTCCGCGTGAGCGACTCCGCCGTGAACGTGTCTACGCCTTTGTTCCCGTTCTATCCGCTGCTCATCATGTACTGCCAGAAGTATGCCAAGGCCACGGGTGTGGGCACGCTTTGTTCCATGATGCTGCCCTATACCGTGGCGCTGCTCGTGGTGCTTACGCTGGTGCTGTATGCGTACTGGATGATAGGCATTCCGCTTGGCTTTGACAGCGGCTATGTGTATCCTCCCGTCAAGTAACCTTGTAAAAAAAATAAAAGAAGGCAAACTGTCATGGAACATGAATACGCTGAAGAGTTGACCGAGCGCTTTTTGCGCTATGTCGCCGTTCCTTCCGAGAGCGACGCGTCCGTGGGCGTCGTGCCCAGCACGGAAGGTCAGCGCGAACTGGCCCGTCTTCTGGAAAGTGAGCTCCAGGCCATGGGGCTGGAAGAAATAGAAATAGACGAGCATTCCATTCTTACGGCAAAGCTGCCCGGCAATGTGCCCGGGGTTCCTTCCATCGGCTTTGTTGCTCATCTGGACACGGTTCCTGTCTCCCTTTCTCCTGAGGTTCATCCTCAGGTACTGCACTATGAGGGGGGAGATGTCTGTCTGAATGCCGAAAAGGATATCTGGCTGCGTCTCTCCGAACATCCTGAGCTTGCGGACTACAAGGGGCAGGACATCGTTTTTACCGACGGGACCAGCGTGCTCGGTGCGGACAACAAGGCGGCCATCGCCAACGTCATGACCATGCTGCATACGCTTTCGTCGGGCGACAGACGTCATGGCGATATCCGCGTGGCCTTCGTGCCCGACGAGGAAATCGGTCTTTGCGGCTCCAAGCTTATGAATCTTGACAAGTTCAAGGTGGACTTCGCGTACACCATCGACTGTTGTGCCGTAGGCGAGCTGGTCTATGAAACCTTCAATGCCGGAAGCGTGCTTTTTGAGATTGAGGGCGTGACGGCTCATCCCATGTCGGCCAAGGGCGTGCTCGTCAATCCGCTGCTTGTCGCCACGGACATCATCAACTGCTTTGACCGCAAGCAGACGCCGGAACATACCGACGGCAAGGAAGGATACTGGTGGTTCACCGGCATGGAGTCCAACAGCAGTCGCTGCACGCTTCATATGAACATTCGTGATTTCGACAAGGAATGTTACGAAGCCCGCAAGAAGTACGTGCTGGATGTTGTTGACTTCATGCGCATCCGCTATAAGAGAGCCAGAATCAAGGTCACGCTTACGGACGTGTACGGCAACATTGCCTCGTCTCTCGGAGAGGACAGATCCCCCATTGACCTCATGTATGAGGCGGCGCACGAGAT
>JAXUUT010000101.1:0-45808 GCA_037230945.1 bacterium | reverse complement strand
CTGGCACGTTCTCATTTCTCTTGCGGAAGATTCTCATTTCTCTTGCGCCTTCACATTTATTTTCAATATTCTTTACTCAAAGTCCGTTAAAAATACTGTTTCCCTCCATACCAAACCGGTACCGGCTGCAGCTTCCGCCAGCTTTGGAAATATTTGTCGACCGGTTCAAAGCTGCAACAATATTTTCTTTTATACAGGCGACACAAGACAGTACGCAATGGTCAGCCGTTCTCATGATAAAACAACGACAAGGATAAATCCATATGACGCAGTCTGTCCTGAAGCATTTCCAAAAATATTTTAGCAGGCCTCGTCATTTCTCTCGTATGCCGGGATAAAATCCCATAATGGAGCCTGGGAAGATAGTTATCAAGACAGAACACATCTATCTTGTCGCGATAGTGACAAAAAGAAAGCAGAGAAAATAAGTCAATAATAACGCATCCGAAACCATTTGCGGCATATTCCATAGCTACTTGAAGATTTCTACAATATATATTTGAAAAATTTTTAAATAAATACATAACATCATCGGATATAAAGCGCAAAGAAGGAACACCATCCTTCTGATGAATAGGCATGATCAAAGGAATATGTTCCAATTCCTTCCGAGTAGGAACGGATGAAATCTCAAAGTTCCTTTCTTTAGACGCAACAAGCACATGAGATGAGTTAAAAAGCGGATTAAAAAGACATACTGACGGAGGTTTCTGTACTCCGATAAGAGAAAAATCATTTTTCCCCATCTTTATGTCACAAATAATCTGCTCCGGCTCTCCCGGAAGCAGCTGCACCCGTACATTCGGATGAGCCTCCGTATACTCTTTTAAAGCATCTCTAAAAATAGCAGCCTGAAATGTCGGCCTCGTTCCAGAAATCTGAATGATCCCCCGCAGGCATCCGTCCATACAGGCCAAATCGTCACACATGGCATCAAGAAGATCAAAAATCGCAATACATCTTGTTAAAAGAGCCTCACCCGCTGCCGTCAAGATCATCTGCTTATTCACTCTGGAAAAAAGAGCATTTCCCAACGCCCGTTCAAGTGAACGTATCTGATATGTGATAGAGCTTTGGTTTCTATGCATATATGCAGCAGCCTTGGAAACACTTCCAAGGGTTGCAACATAATAAAAGCCTCTCAACCACTGCAAAAAATCACCATTCAATTCTCTAATCATAAATATATCCTTTTAAATTAAATTAACCCCAGGAAAGATAAATGATTTATCAACTACCTGGGATTAATTTATGATATATTTTACACAATTATTAAATTATAACTGCAAACATCACTATAAAAAGCTGCCCTTATACAACTGAATGCTACACCTCCAGATGAGTATTTACCAGACGATAAGGCATCACACAAGCATGGTAATGGGAAATTCCATGCTGATGGAGCCCGTAGGGCAGGCAGTCCGACAACAGCCGCAATGCCAGCACTCTTCTGGATATCTAACGAAAGGCTCCTCTCTGTCATCCTTTTCCAGAATATATCCAGGACACCGCTCAAGACAAGATCCGCAGTGAATGCAGTGGCCGCAGTGCATGCAGCGGCTCGCTTCCGCCTCCGCGTTCTCGGCATCAAAACCTGCCTGTATTTCAGCAAAGGCCGTTTCCGGTCCGTCACGCTTTTCAGGCACTCGGCGAGGAGCCTTTTCATGATAACCGGGATTTCCTATCTCCTTGAATTCCACAACATGCACTTCTCGTGTCCGAGCCGTCGAATTCTCCATCAAAACCTTAAAGTTTTCATCTATCCGTATGCTCATGGAGTCAGCACAGGCAGTCAGAGCCTTATGAATTTCCATGGCGGCCTTTCTTCCGCTGCTTACGGCGTCAGCCACAAAGGAAGGGCCCGTCACGACATCACCTGCAGCAAAAATCTTGTCGCAGGAAGTGCGGTAATGCTCATCAACGAGAATTCGCCCTCTCCTGTCGACGGCCAGATTCATCGTTTCCAAAAATGACAGCTCAGTGCTGAGTCCACTTGCACAAATAACAATATCTGCGGGCAACGTTTCCCCTTCGCCGTCATACTTTTCCGCACAAAGGTTGCCACACTCGTCAAAAGAGAATGAACGAAGCATGGCGGCCTTTACATAGTTGCTGCCGATCTGCTCGGATATATGAGAATGAACAAGTCGTATCCCTTCCATAACAGCCTGTTTCTTCTCTTCCTCAGGAGCCCGGACATTCTCCAGAGACTCGGGAAAAACAAGACTTACTTTCGACGCTCCCAGTCTTTTTGCTGTAAACGCACAGTCAAAAGCCACACCTCCGCCACCGAGAATGACAACTTGTTTTCCGTCAAGTCTCTCTCTGATCAGATTACTTTCCTGAAGAAACGCCACTGCCGGGCGGGCAAGCTCTGCACCGGGACATGTCAGTCTGCGCTCCTTCCAGCTGCCGACGGCAATGACACAGGCGTCGCAGTCTTCAAGCACGGCGTCCAGGGAAATATCCCTGCCTACTGCCATATTCGTGAATGCTTTTACTCCCAGCGCCAGAATGCGTCCGGTTTCCCTGTCCACCACATGCTTGGGTAGACGAAAATCGGGAACGGCCAGGCGGGGAACACCTCCGAGAACAGGGGAAGATTCAAAGACGGTCACTTCATGACCAAGCAGTGCTGCAAACCAGGCACAGCTCATTCCCGCCGGCCCCGAGCCGATCACGGATATCCTTTTGCCCGTGGCAGGTGCAGGGGTCGGCGTAAGGGTATGCCCCGCATCGGATGCAAAGCGTTCCAATGCCTGAATGGAGAGCGCCTCATCGTAATGCTGACGATTGCAGGCCTTTTCGCACGGATGCGGACAAATGCGGCCGGTCACTCCCGGAAAGGGATTGCGGCTCAAAAGCGTCATCAGCGCTTCCACGTGATGTCCGGCAGCCACCTGACTTTCCATAAGCTGAATATGGTTTCCGGCTGGACAATGCGCTTCACAGGGGGAAGTTCTGTGCTGTCTGTACGAATCGTTTCCATGAATGAGGGGAAGCAGATGTTCTTTGCTGAATCTTGGCGGCATAATGCATATCCTTGTAATTACATCCAGTAAAGGAAGGGATTCTCTCCTCTTTTTTCGATGGCCAGCACCGTAAAAGAAGGATCGGGATCAGGATAATCCGAACGCAGGCAAAGCGTCTTGGACGAGGTTTCTCTCCTTTCAATGCTTGCCATGGTGAACAGACGACACACCTGAAGAAGATTCTGCGCCTCATGAACACGCATGAGTTCGTGCATGTTGGCGGCATACAGATCATCAACTTTCGAAGCAAGGCGATCCAAGCTTTCAAGTCCCTGTTTCATGCCGATTTCATTGCGCACATATCCCATATAATAGCGCATGATCTGACGTATGGCCTTTTCAAACAGCGCTGCACTGGTTTCCCCTCCACTCTCCAGCGGAAGCATGACCCTGGTCTGCTCCTCATCAATTTCTTCCCGACTAGGAAAGTCCGGCATGACTTTGGCGTCGGCCTGTCTTGCCGCGTTCTTCGCCGCCGCATATCCGCCGCACATGGCGCCGGAAAATGCATGGAAACCTGTTCCCACAAAAAGTCCCGGCACTGTGCTTTCAAAGTTCTTGTCTCTGAACACCATACCTTCCAAACGAATTTCGCTGACCTCCACTTCCATCAGCTTGGTCTTGAAATCCAGCCCTCTCTGGGCCGAATAGTCCGGCCAAGTTCCCTTGTCCCCGGGCATGAGATCAAATTCAAGGTTGTTACGGACATCATCAGGAAGATGCCTCATATCCATATAGAAAGGCGGGCCGTTTCCCTTCAGGGACTCTTCCACAAGTCCCCGCGCAAAAAGATGCCGGGGAGCCTGTTCCGTCATAGGATGATACTTCGTCATGAAGCGCTCCCCGAGACTGTTCAGCGCATGCGCGCCGGAGCCGGTAATACCGTTCATCCCCGGACAGCCGAAACTCTTCGGCTCCACGGAAGCGGTCTGCTTCGTGTCGAAATTAACGAGTCTGGCACCCGCTTCATAGGCAAGAATATAATGGGCTCCTACGTTGAACGGCATGGAAATGCTGTTGAAAGGATTCAAAGTCGAATTGGTAAAGGCCCTCTGCACCCTCGGCCCCATGGCCAGAACACCGGTTTTGGCCCGAATGACATGAAACGAACCGTCCAAGACATGATAACCCATGGCACCGACAAAACAGCCGTCCCGCACCAGAAGACGCGTCAACATGACATGATCAAGCACATCAACGCCGATCTGCCGGATGCGTCTGGCAATTTTCGGCTTCATGAACTGTCCCTCGTGAATCAGTATCCACCAGTGCCCCGGCTGGCCGAATCCCTGAGACCGCTTGAAGGTACCATCCTCATTTTTCTGAAATTCCACACCGACGTCCGTCAAAAACTCAATAAGATGCGGCATGGCCTCTCCCCAGGCTCGTACCGTCTCAGGAGGCACACCATTTCCGGGCTTGCAGAAAAAGTTGACCATATCGTCAACGCTGTCATAGGGATCGGAGCTGTTGAGAACTCCCATGAAATGATCATTCCCGGCGCCTATGCTTCCGCAGCTTTCCAGTTTTCCCTTATCCACAAGAAGGACATTTTTCCCCTCTTCACGTGCAGCCAGTGCCGCTCCGCATCCGCTGGCCCCTGCCCCCATGACGAGCACGTCCGCGTCATGAAATACGACATCTCTGTTCATTATTTCCTTCCATGTAAAAAATAGCTAAGGATGACTAAATATGGCTGTTCCACACACAAAAACGATATTTTATAACATTGATAGTTATATCCACAAAGACTGAATACAAATTCTTTTCATCAAGAAAGATCTTTCTCTGTATTGCCAGCACCCTTCCTGAAGTAAATCATTGCCGTTACTACAAACACATAGGCGAGACTGACGGCGTAAGCTATGGTTGTTTCCTTGAACATCGCCCAAAGCAGCCCTATGGCACCGACAACGGCTGCCGCCGCTTCCCACCGCTGCAGAGGCTTGAAAAGATAGAAGCTGAGTCCTCCGGCTCCGAGCACAAGCATCAGCACCCCCACCAGGAAAAAGAACAGCGTATACCACGGACTGGAAGACGTCTGTCCGAGCATGATTTCAGGAGAGCTGACCAGCAAAAACGGCAGGAAAAAACCTACGCCGCCGATTTTTGCCGCCTCTACGGCCGTTTTCATATACTTGCTTTCAGCAAGCGCCGCGGCGGGAATGGCCGTTGCCGCCACGGGAGGCGTGATTCCCGAAAACACGGCGAAGAAAAACACAAACATATGAGCGGAAAAAGGTTCCACCCCAAGCTTCACCAGTGTGGGCAGACCGACCATGGCCACCATAAGGTATGCCGCAATGGTGGGAACCCCCATCCCCAGAATGATGCACACGACTGCCGTTATGAGCAGGGCAACGATCATGCTGTCTCCGCTGAGCATGGCTATGATTCCAGGAAGCCTCATTCCCAGTCCCGTTTTGGTCATGGTGGTGATGACCGGTCCTAGCACTGCACAGGTTACGGCAATTTTCGCACCGGTCACGGCGCTTTCACGGATAGCCGGGATGAATATTTCCAGCAGGGAAGACAGTCGATTCTGCCTCCAGATGTTCCATATGCCGCAGACGACCAGCAGCAGGATGGCCCAGAAGATGGTGAACATGGGGGAATATCCCATGAACAGCATGGCAATGATCAGGGCCAGCGGTCCAAGGAAAAGCGGAGCTTCCCTCATGAGTTCCATGGCACTGTAGCACTCCATGGAAAAATTCGAGCCCAGCCCAAGCCTCTTGGCCTGAAACTGCACGTAAAGGCCCACGCCGAGAAAATACAGCAGGGCAGGCAGCAGTGCGGCCTGAAGTACCTCTACATAAGGAACATGCGCCATCTCCGCGAGAACAAAGGCCGTGACACCCATGACTGGAGGCATGATCTGACCTCCGGTGGAAGCTGCGGCTTCAATGGCTCCGGCCAGGTACGGAGGGTAACCGGCTCTTTTCATCAGGGGAATGGTATACGTTCCCGTGGCGACGACATTGGCCATGGCACTTCCCGTGACCGAGCCCATGAGCGCACTTGACACTACCGACGAAATGGCAGGTCCACCGGCCAGCTTGCAGCCGGCCATCATCCCTATTTTATTGAAAAAGCTTGAAGCACCTGTGGCTCCGAGAAAAGAGCCGAACAAAACGAACAGGAAAATATAATTGGCACTGACTCCGAGTGTTGAGCCGTATATGCCGCCCTCGAAACTCATGACATACGCATTGATGAGTTCCTGATAGCTGATGTTCGGAGCCCGCAGAGGTCCAGGCAGAGCATAGCCGAACAAAGCGTAGGCGATAAAAAGAAGCGCAACCAGAGGAAAAGTTATTCCAAAGCCCCTTCGGCAGGCCTCAACGGTCAGTCCTATGATCAGTGTACCTACTATAAGATCCTGCGTATTCAGAGCGAAAATCGGTGAACGTAAAAGTTCGAGTTCGTCATATTCAACAAAAATATAGCCCGTAGCGTATACAGAAAGTACAGCCAAGATGAAGGCTATGGCTTTTTCGACAGGCTTCTCCTTCTTATACATGGACCATAGAAATGAAATGGTAAGGCCCAGCATAAGATGAAGATTGGCATGACGAATGGGTGTCAGGAAAAAAGCCTGAGTATAGGCCAGATGATACGTCACCATGAATACTGCCAGAATGGTGACCAGAATCAGTATGTTCTTATTGAGTTTCTCCATGAGGCTCTCCGAGAAAAAGGTGGAGAAATTCGATCACTCTCAGCGCAGGCCCTTTTCCTTATAGTATTTGAGCGCGCCAGGATGGATCTGCTCATCGGGCATATCCGCCCCGGGAACAGTGATTTCTCTGGACATAAGAAGGCCTATCGGAGTAATGGCCGTGATCTCCTTCTGATTTTCACACAGAATCCTGGCAATATCGTATGCCAGCTCGTCAGGCGTTTCAGAAAAGGCAAAAATACCTATGCGCTCTTCCCAGGCCAGTACGTCCCTGTCGGGTACGTTCTCGGCTATGGCCCCACGGGGGATGACCAGCGGAGGATAAATCATGCCATCTTCCTTTCCCGCCGCATCAAGCCATTCCTGCTTGACGCTGAGGAAGCGGGGTGCACCTCTGGAGGCCACCATTTCCATGTAAATGGATACGGGCTTCCACGGCCCGTTGGGATTGACGGCTACGCCCATGGCACATACGTCAAGGCTTCCGTCCATCATGCCGCTCTGCAGCGCTCCCCAGTTCATGTACATGGGTTCATTCTTCTCAGAATCCGGAATGCCGTGCTTTATGACCGACCACAGATACTTCCCCGTTGTCGTATTGCGTACGCGCAGACCAATGCGTTTTCCCGCCATGTCTTCTACAGACTGTATTTCAGGATCATATGTCACGAGCGTCTGCACGTTGGAAGTCATGAAGCCTATCAGCTTCAGATTCGGATACGCCTTAGGATAGGGGGACTTGCCTATGATGGCTTCACGGAACGGGGTTACCGCGGCACTGATGAGCATTCGTTCAGGTGAAGAAACCGCCCGCATATACGTTCCATGAGAGCCGCTTGTTTCAACGGGAAGTATCTCATATTCAGGATTGACCTTTTTAATTATCTCAGATATAGCAAATCCGCACTGGAAAGCCGTACCTCCAAACGCACCGCTACATATTTCAAACCTTTTTTCCTGGGCATATGCTCCTCCGGAAAAAACAACTGCACATATAATACTTAACATAATAAGATGTTTTTTCATTATAGACCTCCAGTTTTACGACAATTAATACAACAATAATTGCCACAATAGAATTCTAAAACCGTGCGCAAGGTATAGAATACTTCTATAATGCTTATACACCATTATTTGAAAAAGGAGTCAATTGAAAAATTTTCATCACGTTATTAATTTCATTTGCTCCAACGTTTCCATCCGAACTGAGTCTTTTGGGACAACATTCTGAAATTATCAATTATTTCAAATAGAAATGCATAATTATAAAATATTTCTTTCCCGTGCCATACCATGCACAAAAGGCCCGGCCTGTCGATATGATTCGACAGACCGGGCCTTTTATCTCCTGTCAAAATTTAGGAAGGAGCATTACCCCGCGTTCTTGGCAAGCTCCAGCTTCAGCCTCTCGGCCGCGCCTTCGTTGAGCTTCTTCAGTCGGGCGACATAAGCTGCTCTGTTGATGAGCGGATGCGGATCGGAAGGCTTCAGGCTGCGCAGCGCGGGAATCTTGTCCGCAAGACCGTTGGAGAAGGGATGAGCCGTAAGATCCACTTCAATGTTCAGCGAATCTTCCGACAGTCTGTCCATGCTCTTTATGTAGGCGCGAACCTGATCGGGGCCTTCAATGGCATTCAGGCCCTGTCCGCCCACGGTCACGGCCCGGTACGTCTTGTCCCCGCGGCGCACGTCGTACATGTACGACGCCGTGCCCCAGGTATGTCCCGGCGTTTCAAGCACGGTGAACAGGGAATCGCCGCAGCGCAGCGTGTCTCCGTCTTTTGCCACGACATCCTTCTCTTCAAGCATCTTCCACTCTTTTGCCGTGCCCACGCTCGCCTTCGAGTACCGGAAAGCTTCGTTCCATCCGCGTTCCGTCATGACGAAACGGGCTTTTTTCAAAAGCGGCTTCAGCCGGTAATAGCCGCCCACATGATCGAAATGCCCATGCGTCATGAGCACAAGACGCACGTCGTCCGGCGCAATGCCCACGGTGTGAAGATTCTCAATGAGAGCATCTACATAAGGCTCATGCGTGGTATCAATGAGCACCCAACCTTCGCTGGTTTTGATGGCCCAGGAAGAAACCCACGCAATGCCCACCTGCCAGACGTTGTCGAACGCCTGATAGGGAGCGATCTTCTGCGCAGCGGGATCATTTATCCAGGCATCCAGGGCGGCAGGAGCCTTTTTCTTCGCTCCGAGCTCAGCAAAAAGACGATTGACTTCCGCAGTTTCCAGAACGGCGGCCTTTGCGGTGGAAACAAGAGGAGAACAAAAAGCGGCTCCTGCAGCGCAGCAGCCGAGCGCAAGGAATGTACGACGGGAAATGTTGTTCATGATCGTTCCTTCTTTCATGTAACCATGAATATTTTTTCAATCATATTCACAAACATTGCCCGAAACAATCCGTTGTAACACTTTGCCATGATATTCAACATGCTGTAACGAAAAGCCCGGTTCCACACTGACCACCAGCGAAAGGCAAACTCAACGCTCGAAAATGAAGGGGCATTCCCGGCGCACGAAATTCTGCGCTCTTCCGCTCCACGGTACCGCCTACCGTCCGGCACGTCGACCACACGCCAGGCTCCGCGAAGGCCGGGCCGAAAAGCGACGGACGGCCTTTCTCTGTCCCGCAACGCCGGGGAAACAGCGCAGACTCCGGGACGAAACTCGGCATGGACATGAAAAAAGGCTTCCTCATGCGGCGCTCGTCTGAGGAACAGACGACGCAAGCACAAAGAAGCCCGTCACAGGCAAGGGCAGTACGCCAAAATGAATGGTCATGATCCTGCCGCTTCAGGTCGGACACGTACCGACGGCAGTCTGATCCGGCGCGCCTGCCCGTATCAAAGAGGCAGGGCTCGCGGTCATGACGCCGCAGTCAAATTTCTTTTGTCCCGATTGCCGGAGGAAAACGCAACATCACCCGCCGCGCCTCATGACCATCAGGCAGACAGGCGCCGCAGAACCTGCCCGCTCAAACATCATGTCAGGTGCGACGTCGCCGCACACGTTTTTCCGCCCGCCCCTGACTCAGGACCTGGCGGCATCGGCCTTCCTGTCCTCATCGGGCAGAAGTGCGGCTTCCCACATTTCCTGATAGTACATGCAGGTGCCGGGATTCCATGCCGTGGCCGTGGCATGATCATAGCTTTCCGTAATGGGCCAGTCCGTATGCGGACGCAGGGCCGCTTCAAAGGAAGGAGCCTCAACTATGCCGTCATACTCCAGATTGAGCGTGTAGTTCGGGCCCTTAAGATAACGCAGATGATAACGAGGCATCTTTCTTCTCTCCAAACAAGTGCCGGAAAGAGAAGAGATCTCTTTCCGGCACCGGTATCATTCGTTCAGCAGACGGCTTAGTGCGTCGTCATCACGAACTTGCTGATGAGGAACAGCACGACCAGCAGGGTGACGCCGAGGCCCCAGCTCCAGTGGATGAGCTTGAGTTCGGTTTCATCCAGAGGTTCGTACTCCATGTTCTTTATTTCTTCATGGAGTTTAACTTCTTTGTCTTCCATTTTATGCTCCTTTATAAGAATAGACTAGGCACCGATCACAGGCGGGGTCATGCCATGGAAGAATGCATAGGAGATGAACAGACCGACCCAGATGATGAAGCCGAACAGGCACACGATGTACACGACGGCGAGGCGGCCGATACCTTCTTCCTTCAGCTTGCGGAAGTTGGAAACCATGCCGATGCTGAAGAAGGTGAGCAGGAAGAAGATGGTGCGGAAGCCGTTGATGACGCCGGACATGGCACCGCCCAGCTTGTGCATTTCAGGCGAAGCGAGGCACATGATGAGCAGGATGAGGAAGGTGCCGAGGTAGCCGAGCACGAAGCGGGGGAAGCGGTCCATCACGTCGCCCCAGCTCATGGTGCGTTCGCCGTTGGTCTTGTCGAACTTGGCGGTCCACACGTAGGCGAGCACGAGGGCCCACACGCCGATGAACATATCAATGAAGATCTTGACGGTGGTGGTGACCATCACGATCCAGCCGGGTTCGTACTGCGTGCCGAGACCGGCAACCTTGGCGAGAATCAGAGCTTCGGTGATGGCACCGGAAGCAATGGCGCCGCCGTCGGACTTGACGGCCAGGCCCATCCAGCCGCCGGCCACCATGGGTTCGCTGTACAGGAAGTGCTGAGCGAGGAAAGGCAGAACCAGCATTTCAATGCAGGTGAACACAACGACCAGGGAAGAAACCATGATCGGGACAACAGGCCTGGCGCGGATGGCACCACCGGTGGCGATGGCGGCGGACACACCGCAGATGGAAATGCCGGAAGCCAGAGGAGCAGCCCATTCCTTGTTGAACTTGAAGTACTTACGGGCAACATAGTAAACCACGGCCCAGTAGAGCAGGTACGCTTCAACAATGGCGCAAAGGCCTCGGAAGATGACGTGACCGGCGAAACCGGCGGCATCGGCAGCCTTCACGCCGAGTTCGGCGCCCAGAATGACGATGGCGATCTTCACGAACAGTTCGGGACGGCAGGCTTCACGCACATTGTCGGTGAATCCGGGAGCCAGGTTGCCGATGAGGATACCGGCAATCAGAGCGCAGATAAGACCGGCTTCGGTGCTGAGGCCGAGAGCCCACGGAATGCCCATCTTGGTGAGCTCGGTGGGGTTGGCGGCGATGTAGGCGTTGGCGCCCACGGTGTAGCAGGCAATGGCGATGAAGAAAATCAGCGTGAAGGAACCGACAAAGCGCTTCACGTTGCCTCTCATGAGCTTCACGCCCACGGAGAGGACCGCGGTAATGAAGACGTACGTGATAAGAAGCGCAGCCCATCCGGGCACGAGTCCCTTCGTCGCCGAAGACAAACCGTCAAAGGGGTTGCTCACTCACATGCCGACCTTGAGGGTCCAGCCCAGAATATCCAGGCCGATCAGTTTGCCCAGTGCCAGAACGAAGATGAAGAGCCCGCAGACAAGGGCTACTTTGTCTTCGTTGAAAGCAGCTTTCGTTGACATATAAACTCCCCTGTTAAAAAAGATAAAATCCGTTGCGATGGTCGCAACCGGCAGCCAAAATAATATTATTGAAAAAAAGTTCAACAAGTTTATTTTTCGCTCTCCATACTTCTGAAATAGAGAATAAAAAATAATGATTACAAGCTGATGAACTCATTTTCCTGCAACGGACGTCACTTTTTTCATGTGCTCTTGTGAACAAACGAAAAGCAAGAAATGTATCACATTTTTATTAGTCTTTTCAAATGGTTAAATTATATTATCCGGTATTTCGCCTCGCAAAAAATCACAGATTGTGAAAAACATTAATTTGTTATTTTTTTATCAGCATTTCAGGCTGAAATCTGCAACTGCAAGTTTATGTATGTTCTTCTGAAGAGACTTTTTCTCTCTCAAAATTAATGACCATACGATTTATGATTTTATACTATAAGAGCTTTATTTACTCATAATAAAATATTACCATCATTTATTGTTTATTATATAAATGATATATAAAATCATCTTGTTTATATAAAAAATATTATAATATAAAAATACAGCATTATTACAATACAACATTGTTTTGCAATAACTTCAAAATCCGTCGCTATCCATAAATAATTTTTGATGACATCTTCAAAATATTCATATATAATTAAAAAATTAAATTTATTTTTATAACATATTGTTTTATTGTTATTAATTTAACACATATTTAATATTTCATATATATATTCTTGAAATATATGCCGTTATATTGTATTATTATATAGTCATTCTATAATAAAACATTATATTGTTATAATAAAAATAATTTTTACACTATGTGTAAAAATTAAACAAAAATATGTCTTCAATATCATAATATATGCAGCATAAAATAACATATAAATATAAAAAATACATGGCATTTTTAATCATATATATTTTATATCATAAAAATATGCAATATTTTTAAACAAATAAAAGAAGAATTCATACATAAAACAATAAAAATAAATTGACAGTCATATATTTTCAGCCGAACTTCCTTCGACTTTTCTACCCTTCACGCACTCTGTTTTCGATTCCCGCCGTTCATGCCTCGCGTGCATGCGATCCATCCCGTCGACGGTACAGCACTAGGTCCAGCAAACTGCACGGCAAAGACACCTGAGGCGGACGCTCCCCGGGACGTGAATCTGTCTCTCGTCCGATGCCGCTGCAGGTTCGTTTCTTCCGCAGTTCAAAAAACATCCGCTCCCCTCTGCCTGACGCTTGAGCATGTCCTTTATGCAGCAAGCTGAGCATCGGACTTCCGAACGCAGATTCCGCAACTGCCCTCCCCGGCAGGTGCCGGCGCTCCTGCTGCCCCCAATTTTCCCCGCATCTGGGGCTTTTTCTTCCGCTTGTTCTTTTTTTTCTAAAATATCGAAGAGTTGCGCCCTACTCTCATGATGAAGCGCATGTAACGTTTTCCTCTTCAATCGTCATGAAAACGTCATCAGGACGTCACGCCTGCTTCAAGCAGTGCATCTAATGTTCTGCACGATTCTTCGGATCGGCCTGAACCTTTGAAAATTTCAGGAAAAACGACAAGTCCCGGGCAATGCCCGAACGATTGCCGCCCCCGGTATTCTTCAGAGGCAGTCCATCTGAAACAGCTCTAACGCATTATGGAGGAAAATCATGATTCCCGCTTCCCGCTGGCTGAGATTCGCCGTAGCGGCCATGCTGTGCGCTTTTGCGCCCCTTTCCGCGTCCGCCGCGACCGCCGATTCCCGTCCGGAGCTTGTCGTTGCCGTGGCGGAAATTCCCGAAGGACTGGAGCCGTCCAAGGAACTTTCCAACATGGGAACCCGCATCACCTACAACATCTTCGACACGCTCATCCGCCGCGACTTTCTGGCCGACGGTTCCGGCACTGCGGCAAAGCTCGTTCCGGGACTCGCCGAAAGCTGGAAGCGCATCGACAACAACGGCATAGAACTGCACCTGCGCAAGGGCGTCAAATTCCACAACGGCGACGAGCTCACCGCCGATGACGTGGTGTTCACCTTCGAACGCATGCTCAAGCCCGACTATCCCGCCCCGGAAGGCAAGGCCTATTTCTCCATCTTCGACCGCATCGAAGCCGTGGATCCCTACACCGTGCGCATCTATACCAAATATTACGACACGCTGCTCGAACACCGTCTGTCCTCCTGGGCCAGCTGGATCGTGAACAAGCGCGCCTATGAGAAGCTCGGATTCGACGAGTTCGGCCGTGCGCCCGTGGGCACCGGCCCCTACAAGCTCAGGAGCCTTCGTTCCGGTGAAAGCATCGTCCTCGACGCCAACGACGACTACTACGGCGGCAGGCCCACGGCCCGCAGAGTCACCTTCCGCATGGTGCCTGAAGTGGCCGCGCGCATCAGCGGTCTGGTAAGCGGCGAGTTCGACATCATTACCAACCTTCCGCCCGACCAGCTCTCCACGCTGGCCGCCTACCCCGACATCGACGTGCGCAGCGTGGTGCTCTCCAACACGCACATGCTCCTGTTCAACACGAACGCCGGCCCGCTCAAGGACAAGAGAATCCGTCAGGCTCTTTCCTTCGCCGTGGACCGCAAGGCGCTCAACGACGCGCTCTGGGGCGGCCAGGCCGTCATTCCCAACGGGCATCAGTTCCCCGAGTTCGGCGACATGTACGATCCTTCACGCCCCGGTCAGACGTACGATCCGGAAAAGGCCAGAACTCTCGTGAAGGAAGCCGGCTACCACGGCGAGCCCATCATCATGTATACGCAGGCCAACTACTACGTGAACGCCCTTTCCGCCGCCCAGATCATGCAGGAAATGTGGAAGGCCGTCGGACTCAACGTAAAGCTCCAGGTCATTGAAAACTGGAAGGCCGTCAAGAACGAAGACATCATGATCCGCAACTGGTCCAACTCCAACCGTTACCCCGATCCGCTCGGTTCGATCGCCGTGCTCTGGGGCCCCAACGGCGCTCCCCAGACCTCGTGGAAGACCTGGACCGGTCCTGCGGTCGAAACCTTCAACAAGCTCATCGCGGAACTCGAGCGCACCTCCGACACGGCGGCACGCAAGGCCATCTTCGGCAAGATGCTGGATCTGTGGGAAGACGAAACTCCCGGCATGACCCTGTATCAGCCTCTTGAAAGCTACGGCGTGAAGAAATCCGTGCACTGGAAGCCCTACAGCTTCTACTACATGGATCTGCGCCCCTACAATCTGAGCTTTTCCGCCAGATAACGCCTGCCGGCGTGCGCCTTCGGGCGCACGCCGCCTTCAGGAACACGCGTCATGCTGCTTTCCATTCGTAATCTCGGCGTTCGCTTCTGGAGTCCCCGCGGCATCGTCCGTGCCGTAAGCCATGTCAGTCTCGACGTTCGTCCGGGAGAAATCGCGGGCATTGCCGGAGAAAGCGGTTCCGGCAAAAGCGTCACCTGCATGGCCGTCATGGGACTTCTGCCGCAGCGCTTTTCCCACGTTACCGGTTCCGTGCGCCTTGAAGGCCGCGAGCTTTTCGACCTTCCGGAATCGGAACGCCGCCGTCTCCGCGGCAGAACGTTCGCCATGATATTTCAGGATCCGTCGAGCTGTCTCGATCCCATACGGCGCATCGGCAGCCAGATAGAAGAATCGCTGCGTCTGGCCCATCCCAGTGTCTCCCGGCACGAGCTCAGGGACCGTACCCGGGAACTGTTGCGCCGCGTGGGCATCGCCGATTCGGCAAGACGCATGGACGAGTATCCGCATCAGCTCTCCGGAGGCATGAACCAGCGCGTCATGATAGCCATGGCTCTGGCCTGCAATCCCCGCCTTCTTTTTGCGGACGAGCCGACCACGGCGCTCGACGTGACCACGCAGGCACAGATTCTCGATCTTCTGAGAAGTCTTTCCGAAGAACGCCGCATGGCCGTGGTTCTCGTCACGCACGATCTCGGCGTCATGGCCCAGACGGCCGACCGCGTGGCCGTCATGTACGCCGGGCGCATCGTGGAAAACGCTCCCGTGAAGGAGCTCTTTTCTCATCCGGCGCACCCGTACACCCGCGCTCTGCTGAGGGCCTGTCCCCGCACCGACATCACCGTGCGCAGACTGGAGGCCATTCCCGGCACGGTACCGCCGCTCACCGAGGCCATGCCGGGCTGCACCTTCGCGCCGCGCTGCCGCGAGGCCTCGGCCGAATGTTCCCAAAGCGTGCCGCCCCTCATCAGGCTGGGGAAAGAGCCGGCCTTCCCTGCCGACGAAGAGGACGAACATCTGTGCGCCTGCCACAAGTCCACGCTCAGGAGGGCATCATGAACGGATTTGAATGTCCCGGCGACCACGGAGCGCTGCTCCAGGCCTGCCGTCTCGTCCGCACCTTCGACGCCGGACGCGAAGGCCTGTTCGGCCCGCGCCGCAAGGTGCGTGCCGTGGACGGCGTTTCCTTTGCCATCATGCCCGGAGAGGCGCTGGGGCTCGTCGGCGAAAGCGGCTCCGGCAAGTCCACCGTGGGCAACATGGCAAGCGCCCTGCTTGCCCCGACCGAGGGAGAGGTGTGGTTTGAAGGCCGCCGCATCCCCGACAGAACCCTTTCCCGCTCGCGCCGGAAAGAAACGCTCTCGTATCTGCGCCGCAATCTTCAGGTCATCTTTCAGGATCCCGCGGGCACGCTCAACCCCCGGCTCTCCATAGGCGAACAGGTGGCCGAACCTCTGCGCATACACGGCGAAAAGAACGCCCGGCTCATACGTGACCGCGTGAACGAAACCCTGCTTCAGGTGGGGCTGAACGCGGACATGGCCGCCCGCTATCCGCACGAGCTTTCCGGCGGCCAGCGTCAGCGCGCCGTGGTGGCCCGCGCCCTCATCACACGGCCGAAGCTCATTGTCTGCGACGAGCCCACGTCCGCGCTCGACGTGTCCATTCAGGCCCAGGTGGTCAACCTTCTCGGAGACCTGAAGGCAGAAACAGGCGTTTCCTACCTTTTCATTTCGCACAATCTCGGCGTGGTGCGAACCGTATGCGACCGCGTGGCCGTCATGTATCTCGGCAGGATCGTGGAAGAGGCGACCGTGGACGTCATCTTTTCCCATCCCGCCCATCCCTATACGAAAGCGCTTCTCGACGCCAATCCCGTGCCGGTTCCCGGCGTGAAGCACCACTTCCCGCCTCTGAAGGGCGAACCGCCGAGTCCTCTTGAAATTCAGCCCGGCTGCCGCTTCATCGAACGCTGTCCCCGCGCTCATGAGCGTTGTCGCCGCCTAGTTCCAGAACTGCGTCCCGCGCCTGGCACGCCGTCTTCGACGCCCTTCTTCCACCGTGTTGCCTGTCACTATCCCGAAACCGACTGAAAACATCCCTCAGAGACAACCGCCATGCATCCGCTTCTTCCCATAGCCCATCGGGGCTACTCCGCCCGTTTTCCCGAAAACACCCTTGCCGCCTTCGCGGCCGCCTACGACTTCGGCGTGCTGGCCGTGGAAACCGACGTTCGTCTTTCCGCCGACGGCGTGCCCGTCTGCCTGCACGACGCCTCGCTGGAACGTCTGGCCCGGTCGGAAAAATCCGTGGCCAGAACGCCGCTCTCGGACATACGTCAGACGCTCTGCGACGCCGGACGCGACCTCTGCCTGCTTGAAGAGGCCATAGGTCTCGCTCTCGAGCGCAAAGGACGCCTTCTTCTCGACGTGAAGGCACAGGACGCTCTGCCGAAAATACACGCGCTCCTTGTTTCCATGGCCGTGCCCTTCGACGCCGTGACGCTCGGACTGCGCTGCACCTCGCAGGTGAAGGAATGGCGGAAGATGGACGCCCGACGTCCCGTTCTGGGCTTTCTTGCGCACACGGAGGAAATCCCCGATTTCTACGCCGCCGGCGGCACCATAGTCCGCTTCTGGGAAGAAGACCTCACCGCCGACCCGCGCCTCGTCCGTCTTGCCGAAGGCCGCCCCTTCTGGGTCATGGCCGGAGCAAGGGAGCACGGCTGCGGCGACATCACGCTTCCCCGCATTGCCTGTCTGAGGCAGCTCGGCGCTTCGGCCGTTCTGCTCAACGACCCCTCGCTGATCGGCCCCTGCCAAAACGGAGGCGTTGCGGCATGAAGACCCGCGTTCTCGTCATGGTGCTGGACGCCTTCTGCAGCGACATGCTGAGCGAGAAGCTCACCCCGAATCTGAAAAGATTCGCCCGCGAATGGACGAGCGTTCCCGCCGCGCGTTCCGTGTTTCCCAGCGAAACGCGCGTGTGCGCCTCTTCTCTGGCAAGCGGCTGCTGGCCGGAGCGGCACGGCATCACGGCCAACTACCAGTTTCTTCCCCCGAACGGACGTCTTTTCAACAGCGGGCTTCCCGAAGATCTGCGGGAGTGGAAAAAAAGGCTGAGCGGACCTGCGCTCTGCGTTCCGCCCGTTCCGGACCTCGGCAGAGCGCTCGCCGGAGCAGGACGAAGCCTTCTTACCGTGGCGGCCGCCTCCGACGGCTGCTGCAGTCTTCTTGACTGGGACGCGGCAGCCCTCGGCCATACGCGGCTTGTGGTGCGCACGCCGTCCCTGTGCACGCCGGACGGCAGTTACGAGGACATGGTGCGTGCGTTCGGTCCCGTTCCCGCCGTGCGGGCGGCTGACGGCACCTATTCTCCAGAGCTCATGGCCTATACCGTTTCCGTGCTGCTCGGACGCATCGACGCGGACATGCCCGACGCCGCGCTCTGCTGGCTTCCCGAACCGGACATGGCCGGTCATCTTTTCGGCACTCGGAGCAGCCAGCACGACAGGGCGCTGGCCGTCATCGACGAGCAGTGCGGCCGAGTCATGGCATGGTGGGAGAAAAAGGGCAGGGATCAGGGCTGGCAGCTTCTGTTCATGGCCGACCACGGCATGGACGACGCCGACGCTCAGCGCGACATTCCCGCAGCCCTGCAGGCAGCCGGATTCGAGACGACCGTTTCCGAGGGCGGACAGGCGATCACCGCCGTCATGGACGGCTCGACCTTTCGTATTCTGAACGCCGCCAGCGGCCACGCAAGGCTGGACGGGCCGTGCGGGGAAAAGCCCCTTCGCGCTCTGATCGAAGCGCTGAAACCGCTCTGTCACGACGTGTTTCTTGCCGACGCTCTGCTGCAGCGCTTCCCGGCCCCCGGCGTCCGCCCCCTCTCAGGCGAGCGCTGCAGCCATGCTCTCGGCCCTCAGATACGATTCACGCTGGCGGGCTCTGACGGCAATCCCGGAGCTCCCTCAGGCTCCGTGAAAATCGGCTTTCACGGAGGATGCGGAAAACGTGAAATGAACCCGCTGCTTCTTGCCGGGGGACGACTCCTGCGCTCCCGATACGAAAGCCTGAAGCCTTCAGCCCTGCCCGACATCGCGCCCACCGTGCTCACCATGCTCGGCGTTCCCGTGCCGGAACGGATGCAGGGCCGCGTTCTTGCAGAACTTTTTGACGACACAGGGACCATGTGACCATGCTTCTCTTCATCCTGCGAAAAACGCTTCGCGCGCTTCTGACCATGTTTCTGGTGGTCACGTTCACCTTTCTCATTCTCCGCATTTCCGGCGACCCCACGGAAGTCATGTTTCCCGACGACGTCCCGCAGGAGGTCAAGGACGCCTACCGCACGGCCTGGGGACTGGACCGTCCGCTGCCCGAGCAGTTTGCAAAGTACCTCGTCAGCGTGGGGCACGGCGACCTCGGCTATTCCTTCCGCGACTCCCGTCCGGCGCTGGACGTGGTGACGGAACGCATTCCCGCCACGCTCAGGCTCGGCCTGTGCTCGTTTGCGCTCTCCGTGTGCCTCGGCATTCCTCTCGGTCTGTGCGCGGCCTTCCGCAGAAACACGTTTCTCGACAGACTCGCCACCTCGGTCAGCGTCATGGGCTACAGCATGCCCAACTTCTTTCTCGGCATACTGCTCATACTGCTCTTCTCGCTCAAGCTGCGCCTGCTGCCGAGCTCCGGAGCCGCCACGCCGGAGCACCTCATCATGCCCGTCATCACGCTGGGCACGGCCACGGCGGGCATCGTGGCCCGCTTTACCCGTACCGCCGTGCTCGACGTGCTGGGACAGCCCTTCGTCATGGCCGCAAAAGCCAAGGGGCTTTCCGTGCCGAGGCTCATCTTCGGTCACGTTCTGCCCAACGCCGCCATACCCGTCATCACCATTCTCGGACTTCAGCTCGGCTCCGTCATCGGCGGCGCGCTGGTCACGGAAACCGTGTTCGCCTGGCCCGGCATAGGCCGCCTTCTCGTGCAGTCGGTCAACTACCGCGATCTTGCCGTGGTGCAGACCATCGTTCTCATCATCGCGGCCAGCATGATCATCTGCAACCTGCTGGTGGACATGGCCTACGGCTGGCTTGACCCCCGCATCCGCTCCGAGCGGGCCGGAAACTGACAAGGACAACGCCATGAACAAAGCCATCGACGCCGCTTCCGCCGCATCCATGAATGTTGCGCCGTCTGCCGACGAGCGCTCTCCCTTCGCACAGCACGACGATGCCGACAACTTCCGCTGCAAACCTCCGGTGCGCTATCCGCTGCTCGTCGTCATCAGTGCGCTCGTTCTTGCCACGCTCTTTCTCTGCGGCCTGTTCGCCGAACAGCTCGCTCCCACGGGCTACGCCACGCAGGATCTTGCCTCCAGGCTCAGTCCGCCCGTATGGCTGGGCGGAAAGTCCGGACTTCTCGGCACGGACTTCCTCGGCAGGGACATCTTCTCCCGTCTGCTCTACGCCGTGCGCATCAGCCTGCTCGTCGCCTTTGCCGGAACGCTCATTTCCTGCACCATGGGCACGATTCTGGGCTTTCTTGCGGCGCACAGAAAAGGCTGGACCGACGAAATGGTCATGATGCTGGTGGACTTTCAGGCATCCATGCCCTTCGTGCTCATCGCTCTGGCCATTCTGGCCTTTCTCGGCAACAGTCTCGGCCTGTTCATCGCCGTCATGGGACTGAACGGCTGGGAGCGCTTCGCCCGCTTCACCAGGGGCCTTACCCGCTCCGCCTCCGCCCGTGGCTATGTGGCCGCCGTGCGGGCCATGGGCGCCTCTCCCCTGCGCATCTATCTTCGGCACATACTTCCCAACATCGCCGGCGTGCTCATCGTTCAGTTCACGCTCAACTTTCCGAGCACGGTGCTGCTCGAGTCCTCCCTCAGCTTTCTCGGACTCGGCATACAGCCGCCCCTGACCAGCCTCGGCGCCATGCTGGGCGAAGGCCGCAACTATCTCATCAACGCCTGGTGGATATCCGTCGCACCCGGTACGGTCATCTTCTGCGTGACCCTTTCGGCCTGCATTCTGGGCGACTGGCTGCGCGACAGGCTCGACCCCACGCTGCGCTGAACGACGCCGGAACACGGCACGACGCAAGGACCGGAATCCGCACTCCGGCCCCTGCATCGTGCCCCACGAACATCTCACGACAAGCGCTTCTCTATCCGCACCGTGTATTTTGCCACGTAGTCGTCATCCTGCTGAGCGAGCAGATAGTTCATCTGATCATAGGCATACACATCCCCGCAGATCGTCATGCCCCTGTCCGAAAGCTCCCTCATCATCCGCAAAAAGGCCTGCGCATGACTCTGCATGTCTCCTCTGTGGAAAAGGCAGGCATGCTCTCCCCCATCCACTCGCCCTGAATTTTCCAGACCGGAACGCTGCCATGCGGCAGTAAATATGCTGCATATGCGGAAGGTCCCCGTCCGGGCATATTCCCGGGGAATGATGACGCCGAGCGGCGGATCAATGGCGTTGCCGTCCATGAGACTCTGCATCAGACACCGGGAATAGCATTCCACGCTCGATTCCCGGCCCGCAATCTTCTCCGAATCCACCGGATAGACAAGAATGTCCGCCGCACTCCTGTGCTCGAAAAACAGGCGGTCGTACTCGGCGGACACCGCTTCTCCGGCCATGGCCGCCAGCTGCTTCAGCATGAAAAGACGATGGGCAAGGCGCTCCTGCTCTTTTTCCAGCACGGCAATGCGCTCCGTGACAAGTCCGAGGCTTCCTTCCTGTCCGCAGCCTTCCCTGTGCCTGCGTATGTCCTCCAGCGTGCTCCCCGTTTCCTTCAAAAGAGAAATGAGATCAAAATCGAAGAACTGCTTCATGCTGTAGCGGCGATAGCCGTTCCCGGACACGTGATCCGGTCTGAGCAGCCCCTTTCTGTCGTAGTGCAGGAGCGTTTCCTTGGTCGTATGGCACAGGCGGGCGAATTCCCCGATGTTCAAAAAAGTTCTGCTTCCCACGCTTTTCTCCTTGACCCTTGTGTTACCCGGTAGTTTACGCTCGAGAACCGCCGGAGAAAAGTCTTCCGGCTCATTGAACAACCCGCCAAGGCTGCCATCACATGAAACGGACCGAACTTTCCTCCGCACGCGCGGCATGCGCGTATTTCTTTCTCTGCCCGGGCCTCTCCTACGGCCTGCTCACCTCCCGACTGCCGGCGCTGAAAATGCAGACCGCGGCCGACGAGTCTCAAATCGGACTTCTTCTGCTGTGCCTCGGCCTGTCCAGTCTTGCCGCCCTGTTCAGCAGCAGTCATCTCATTGCCCGATGGGGAAGCCGGCTCATTCTGACAAGGGCTTCCCTGATTCTGCTTGCCGCCATTCCCCTGTGCTGTCTTGCCCGAACTCCCCTTCAGCTCGGTGCAGGATGCCTGCTCACCGGCGCGAGCATGGGACTTGCGGACGTGGCCATGAACACGCAGGGCATTCAGATAGAGCAGCGCTACCGCATCTCGTGCATGTCCTTCATGCACGCAGCCTACAGTCTGGGAGGCGTCACGGGGTCGCTGACCGGGGCGGCCTTTGCGGGGCTCGGTCTGAGTCCGTTTTTCAACGCAGTCTGCATTCTGGGGCTTTACGCCTGCTTTCGGACATGGGCCTCGCCGCGGCTTCTCGACGACCTTCCCGCATCGCCCGCCGAACGAAAGGAAACTTCCCGCACGCTGCCCCCGTTTGTGGTCGTCTGCGGCATTCTTGCCATGCTTGCCTACTCCTCTGAAGGCTCCGTGGCAGAATGGGGAAGCCTTCTGCTTTTCACCGTCAAAGGCGCCGGCGAACACACCGCCGCGCTCGTGTTCGCGGCCTTTTCCGTCACCACCGTGTTCTGCCGTCTTTTCGGCGACAGCCTGCGCCGCACGCTGAGCGATTTCATACTCATGCTCGGAGGCTCACTGCTGGCGCTGGCCGGAATGCTGATCGTGCTGCTTTCTCCCTTGCCGGTCGCATGTCTTGCAGGATACGCACTCATGGGCGCGGGGCTTTCTCCCATCGTGCCCACGCTCTTCAGCCGCGCGGGAAACTGCCCCGGCATCAGCGCGGGAAGAGCCAGCGCCGTGGTCTCCATTCTCTCCTACAGCGGTCTTCTCTTCTTCCCGCCCATGCTCGGCTTCATCGCCCATGGAAAAGGTCTGGAAAACGCGCTGCTCATCGTGGTCGGCGCCTGTGCGTGTCTTGCTCTGGGGGCCTTTCTTTTCAAAACGGGGAAAAAAGGGCGCGGACGTTCCTGATCCGAACGGGGCGTCAAAAAACGCGGCTCTGCGAATCCTGAGCCGTTCTGTCTCGGCTCATCCCGCCATCTTCCCCGAACATGAAAAAACGCCGGAAGAACATCTCCCGGCGTTTTTTGCGTCCCAATGCCGACAATCAGCGTCTGTTCCACGGCATTTTCGCCAGCAGAAGCCCGAGGCCGCAGAAGCCCGTGACCCCGGCGAAGACCAGCCCGGCCCCCACAAAGGCGGACAGCCAGAACATGGGATGCCACACAAAGCTGCCCAGTATGCCGAGAAGCACGAGAGACCCCGCACCTATCTGGATCTGCCTGAACAGCGGCATGACCGTCTTCTCATGCCGTACCGGCAGCCCTTCCTTCATCCAGCCGTTGAGACCGCCTTCCATCTGCCAGGCCTGCGTGTCGCCCGCAAGGGTCTTAAGCTCATCGGCGGCCTTGTCCGTTCTCCTGCCGGAACGGCAGAAGAAGATCACCGGCTTGTCCGGCGCATCCTCGTCCTTGACGGAGTACAGACGGGCGATGGACAGCGGTACCAGACGCGCCTGAGGAATGAAGTTTTCGGCATATTCCGAGGTTTCCCTGATATCAATGAGACGGGCCTGCCCGTTTTGCAGCATCTCGTACGCCTTGCGCGGAGCAATGGTCTGAAGCATGACGATCTCCTGTTGTTTTTGCGGTCAGATTGGCAGAATTCGTTAAAAGGCGCAAGAGGGAGCGGCCTTATTTCCCAGCGGCTTTCACTGTTTCGCCCGCCGAGGCATGAGCCCTTCAGGCCCTCCGGCCGAGACACGAAACACGGAAGACGCAGGGACCGGGACAGGCAATCTTTGGGAAATATCATGTATGTATTAAAAAATAACAGTAAAAACAGCATATTAATTGAACGCCGGTACATTATTGACATTTATGAGCAAATCATACTACTTTTTTGTCCGCCTTCCCGGGGAAGGCACATGATCCCGTAGAAGCTGCCTGAACGCCGCAAGGCCGACTAGCAGTGGAGGGAGCTCTGGAGAATCCCGTTTGGGTGCCGAAGGTGCAAGGCGAAAGCTGAAACTCTCAGGCCAAAGGACAGAGCTTAGGATCCTGCCGCTCGACCATACCTGCCGCTTCATCCCTAAGCGTTTCTCTGGAGCAAATCTCATGGATTTGCTCTTTTTTTGTACCCTGAAACAGAGATCGCACGGGAGCGGCAGCGCTTCCCCATGCGCTCGAAGGAATGTTCCCATGGAAATCATCAGTCAGATAGTCGATGCGGTCAACGGCGTGCTCTGGGGCTGGCTTCTGCTCTTTCTGCTCTGCGGCACGGGCATCTTCTACACCTTCCGGCTGCGCTTCATACAGCTGCGCAGGTTTCCCCATGCCTTCCGCCGTCTTTTCAGCAACATTTCCCTGCACGGTGAAAGCGCCGACCACACCGGCATGAGCTCCTTCCAGGCGCTGGCCACTGCCGTGGCCGCGCAGGTGGGCACGGGCAACATCGCCGGCGCAGCCACGGCCATTGCCGCCGGCGGCCCCGGAGCCATATTCTGGATGTGGCTGAGCGCCTTCTTCGGCATGGCCACCAACTATTCCGAAGCCGTGCTCGCCCAGCGCTACAAAACCACCAACGAACGCGGCGAAACCGTCGGCGGACCGGCCTACTACATCCGCGCGGCCTTCACGGGCACCTTCGGCAGGCTGCTCGCGGGCTTCTTTTCCGTGGCCATCATTCTGGCCCTCGGCTTCATGGGCAACATGGTGCAGTCCAACTCCATAGGCGCGGCCTTCAGCACGGCCTTCGGCCTCTCTCCCGTGCTCGTGGGCGTGGTGGTCGCCATCATTTCCGCGGCCATCTTCATAGGCGGCGCCAAACGCATCGCCTGGGTCATGGAAAAGCTCGTGCCTCTCATGGCTCTGCTTTACGTGGGCGGCTGCCTCGTCATCATTTTCGCCAACATCACCGCGCTGCCCGGGGCCTTCAAGACCATCTTCGTCATGGCCTTCGATCCCCAGTCGGCGGGCGGCGGCGCGCTCGGCATCACCGTGCGCGAAGCCATGCGCTACGGCGTGGCCCGCGGCCTCTTCTCCAACGAGGCAGGCATGGGCTCCACGCCGCACGCCCACGCGCTCGCCAAGGTCGACCATCCCGACGATCAGGGCATGATGGCCATGATGGGCGTGTTCATCGACACCTTCGTCGTTCTCACCTGCACGGCCCTTGTCATCGTCATCACCGGCGTGTGGAACTGCGGAAGCACCGGCACCGAGCTCGCCCAGATCGCCTTTGACACCGTGTTCGGTTCCTTCGGCAACATCTACATCGCCATCTGCCTGTTCTTCTTCGCCTTCTCCACCATCATCGGCTGGTACTTCTTCGGCGAGGCCAACGTGAAGGCGCTCTTCGGTGCAAAATACGTCAAAATCTACGCCGCCATCGTCGTCGTGTTCATCATCATCGGCTCCGGCCTCAAGGTGAATCTTGTGTGGAACATGTCCGACATGTTCAACGGCCTCATGGTGCTGCCCAACCTCATAGGCCTGCTGGCCCTTTCCGGCGTGGTTGTCGCCATAGCAAAGAGCAAAGAACAGAAATAAGGCTGCACTCCCCGGAAATTGCAGCCCTGACGGCTCAGTTTCCGCAAAAAACAGCTCCGCAAAAGCCGGAAATCGTCCAGAAGAACGGTTTCCGGCTTTTCGTCACGAATTTCACGGCAGGAGCCACGGTTCTGCCACCCGCTTGTCTTTCCTGCAAAACCGTCGGCAAGCTCTCCGGCATTTTTTGCTGCTGCCCTTTTTCGCGTAACGGAACGCCTGAATCCTGACGCGCTCCATCATGACGAAAAGGACGCCCTTCAAAAAGGCTTCGGGCAATACCGTGGGCCTTTCATGAGGGAAATGTCCGCGCGGCATGTGCCCGCCCATTTTTCTGCGCCATGCCGACCTCATGAATCGCGACGGCGCGATGCCGGAGCAAAGCCCTGCGGTCATCGTGCTGCCTCGCCTTGCCTGAAACATAAGGGCCCCTCTCCACAGGAAGCGGGGCCCTTATGTACTCATGTCGGGCGTGGCGTAAGAACACCCCGCCATAAAACCGTTACAGCTTCAATCCCAGAGACAGCCCCTGGTCCATGGCCTCGTAGGCATCGCCGATGTGGTCGCAGTCGCCTATGGCATGCACGGGAATGTCGCAGCCTTCCAGTGCCTGTTCCAGCTTTTTGTCCGGCACGGTGCCGATGGCCAGCACCAGCGTATCGGCCTTCACGGGGAAGAGCGCGGAACCGTGATCAATTTCCACCGTGTGCTCCGTCAGACGGAACAGGGAGGAATTGGGGAAGAGGCGGATATTGTCACAGGCGGCTATCTCCTTGAACAGCCAGCCGCGGATGCGGGAAATGAGTCCGCGCCCGAGCTCGTTCAGCTCCACAAGGCAGACCTTTTTGCCGTCTCGCGCCAGCTCAAGCGCCGTTTCCAGACCGATATACCGGCCGCCGAGCACCACACAGCGCTCGCCGGTGGCGACCTTGCCGCGCAGAACGTCCATGGCATAGACGATGTTCATGCCGCTATCCAGCCCGTCCACGCCCGTCAGAGGACGGGGGGTGGCGCCCGTGGCCAGCACGATTTCATCGGGCCTGTCGCTGAGGATGCGCTCTCTGTCCAGCTCCGTGTTGAGATGGATGTTCACGCCCGCCTTCACCATGTTCTCATGCAGCCACGGAACCAGCGTGCGGAAGGTTGCCTTGTCCCTGCCGGCGGAAGCGACCAGCCACTGACCGCCCAGCTCCCCGGTCTTTTCAAAAAGCTCCACATGATGCCCGCGCCCGGCCAGCGTCAGGGCACAGCGCATTCCCGCAAGACCGCCGCCGACGACGTAAATCTTCTTCGGCGTCGGTGCAGGAGTCGGCACATAGGTGCCTTCCATCATCAGAGAAGGATTGACGGTGCAGCACATGCCGCGGTTTGCGAGCCTCGGACGGGAAGCCCAGGTCTGGCAGTTGTTGCAGCGCACGCAGCGGCGAATGCTGCTCTCCTCGCCCCTGCGCAGCTTGCCCACATAGTCCGGATCGGCCAGCAGCGGACGGGCGATGCCGATGAAGTCGGCCACCCCCTCGGCTATCATCCTATCCGCCAGATGCGGGTCGTGCATGCCGCAGCTGGCAATGATGGCCACGTCGGGGAGAGCCTTCTTGACCTTTGCCGTATCCGCAACGTTTCTCTCCTCGCCCTCGGCATAGATGGGCACTCCGTGCCACAGGCGTTCCTGACCGCCTGAGGCCATGAGAAAGGCGTCCACTCCGGCTTCCGCCAGATACCCCATTTCCTCAATGCCCTCCTCCAGCGTCATGCCGCCTTCCATGTAGTCGCACTTGGGAAAACGGATGTAGACGGGGAAATCCGGCCGTGTACGCTCACGAATGGCTTCCACAATCATGCGGGGCAGCGTGATGCGCTTTCTGGCGCTTCCGCCGAAATCATCGGTACGACGGTTGCTGTAGGGGGACAGGAACTGACTGATGAACTTGCCGGAGCCGCCGTGAAGGGCAAAACCGTCAAACCCGGCTTCGTACAGTCTCTTGCCGGCCTGAGCATAGCATTCGATGTAGTCCAGTATTTCCTGACGAGTCATTTCCCGGGGCACCACAAGATCCCACGATCCTCTCACCGGAGAAGGGGCGATGCATTCCTTTTTCGTGCCCGCGCGCGAACCTGCGCCTCCGAGCTGAAGAAATACCTTTGCGCCCCCGGACTTGATGAGTGCGGCCAGCTCGGCCAGCTTTTCGATATACTTGTCGTCCCACAGGGCAAGGCCGCGGGCCAGCTTCACGGAAGGCCAGGCAAAGGTCTGCTGCACGGTGACAAGTCCGGCCTGTCCGAGGCGCGCCCTGTGAAAATCAAACAGCGGCTGGCCTACGAAGCCGTCTTCCGTTCCGCCTCTGGTCTGCACGGAAGTCTGCACATAGCGGTTGGGAATTTCCAGATTGCCCAGTTTTGCAGAAGTGAAAAGATGAGGAAAAGACATGGTACGGCCTCCTTCTGAACCGGTTAGAGGGAAACGTCTGGCGTTTCCGGGAGAACTCTTCGGGCAGGCAGCCCCTCCCCGCAAAAGAACTCCCTGTCGAAGCGGCGCGCAGGCGCGCCGCTTCTGCCGTGGGAGAAGTCGGCTCTCCCCGGACGGTCCTGGATGAAAAACATAAGAAACATCCGCCGGTACGGCATGCCGCCCCCGGCGGATGTTCCGCTTACGGGAATAAAGGGCCTAGAACAGAATGCCTCTCGGCGTGGCGACGCCGAAGCCCAGAGAGAAGATGACGTAGCATACGGCCACGAACACGACCGTGAACACCACGTTCCACAGCACGTCTCTGGAAGAGAGCTCGTCCTTCTTCAGAATGTTGCAGAGCACGAAGATGAGCGTGGCCGATGCGACATAGAAGCCGATGTACTTGATGCCCAGCACATAGGCGATGAGCAGCACGGCATGCATGCCTATGCCCTTCCAGTTGATGCAGGCGAAGGGAGCTTCCGTCATGCCGGCATAACTTGCGGGCCTGAACACGGCCTTGAGGATGATGGCCACCATGAGAACGGCGAGCAGACCCAGCACGATGGCGGGGAACATGGCCGTCTTGGGCGGATAGTCGCCGAGCATGGAAGCGAAAAAGGCAATGACGGGAAGCGCAATGAGCGCCGAAATCATGTCGGCACCGCGCATGCCCTGCCAGAGACCGGGAATGTCGCCGGAAGCCGCTTTTTTCTGCACCGCCTTGCCGTTGCGCACTCTCTTGTACACACGATAAAGCACATAAAGAGCTATGAGCACCAGCATGGCCTGAGCCACGGGACGGTTCATGAAATACACCAGCGCGCCCTTGGCTCTGGCCAGGGAAAGAGCCTCCAGCATGGAGCGTTCCACGATGGGCCCGAGAATGACGCCGAGCGCATACGCCCCGGGATTGAAGCCCAGCTTGACGAGAAAGTAGGTGGCAAGGCCGAACAGGACGAAAATCCAGATGTCGAGATTGAGGCCGCGCACCACATAGGCGCCGATGGCGCAGATGACGATGACGCCGGGGAAGAGCTTGTCCGAGGGAATGCGGAGGATGTTGGCCAGAGAGCCGATGGTGAAAAGGCCGAGCAGCATCTGCACAAGCGCGCACAAAAACAGCGCGACGATGACCATATAGACCACGGGGCCCTGGTTGGCGAGGAAGTTCGGACCGGGAGCCATGCCGTGCATGAATATGGCGGCCATGAACACCGCAGCGGCAGGAGAACCGGGAATGCCCAGGGCAAGCACGGGAATGAAGGCGCCGCCCACAAGACCGTTGTTGGAACATTCGGAAGCCACTATGCCTTCCACCGCACCCTTGCCGAACTCCTCGGGCTCCTTGGACGCACGCTTGGCGCTCGAATAGGCAAGCATGGTAGCCACGGAAGCGCCCACGCCGGGAACGATGCCCACGCCCACGCCGATGAGACCGGAACGCACGAGCAGCATCTTCATCTTGCTGAACAGCAGATGGAACAGACGGAAGAAAGCCGAGATGTTGTCGCGGAACCGCACTTTCTCAAAAACGATCTGCTCCTGCACGGAACAGACGGGCGTCAGCACCATGGCCAGCATGCTGGGCAGGGAGAAGGTGCCGAGCATGACGGGAATGAACGGAATGCCGCCCATGAGGTCGATGCTGCCGAAGGTGAAGCGAGGATTGCCCACATAGGCATCCACGCCTATGCAGGTGGTGAACACGCCGAGAGCGGCGGAAACAATGCCCTTAAGCGGGTCCTTGGAGCTGATGGAGCCCACAAGGAACAGACCCACGGCCGCCAGCAGAAAAAGTTCGGCAGCTCCGAACTTGATGACGAAGGGCGCAAGCAGCGGCATGAACAGCAGCATGGACAGCGCCGACATTATACCCCCGGAGAAGGAGGCTATATTGGAAATGAGAAGCGCATCGCGCGCCAGTCCCTTGCGTGCCATGGGATAGCCGTCGAAAGCCGTGACCATGGCTGCGGAAGTACCGGGAGTATTGAGAAGGATGGAGGAAATGGAACCTCCGTACTCACAGCCCACGTACACGCCGGAAAGCGCGATGAGGGCCGTGGAATGGTCCATGGTATAGGTCAGAGGAAGGATGATAATCATGCCTATGGCCGCGCCGAAACCGGGCAGGGCGCCGACCACGATGCCGAGCGCCACGGAAACGATGAGCGCCAGCACGTTGATGGGGGCAAGGCAGGTGAGCAGTCCGCTCCACAGCATCTCTAACATAGTCGTACCTTTAGTTATCTCTTGGAAAAACGGGCATACCGGCTGAAACGGCCGGACCTCCGCACGGAGTGCGGCGGCCCGGCTGTCCGCAGGAACGCTCACCGGCCATACCTTTCCCCGGAACGGGGTTACGCTCGGGCCGCCGCGCTCCCTCGGCAAAGACCGCAGCTTCCGGGGCGGCCGAAGCCGCCCTTCGGAATCAGTCGGCGGTGGCCTTGATGGTATCCTTCAGACTTTCAACCTTGGCGTCCATCTTGGCGATGGTTTCCTTGAGGTCGTTGCTGTCCTGGAAGCCGTAGGTGGAACCGATCTTGAGAATGGAGGCTTCGAGATCCTTGTTGTCGCGCAGAGCGGCAAGACGGCTGGTCAGATAGTCCAGGGCTTCCTTGGGCATGTCGGCGCGGCCGATGAGGCAGTTGAACATGGTGCAGCCGTCCATGTTGATGCCGTATTCGGCAAAGGTGGGCACGCCTTCAATGATGCGTTCCTTGGAGGCGGAAGCCAGAGCGCGAATCTTGCCCTTGTGGGTGGTCAGCCACTGCGCGTTGGAGCAGGCGGCGTCAATCTGACCGTCAAGAAGGGCGACGTTCAGCTTCGTGCCGTTCTCGAAGGGAATGCGGACCATGTCGACGCCGGTTTCCTTGACGAAGGAGGCGAAGGTAAGATGATTGGAGCTGTAGGAACCGGTGTTGCCCACCGTCACCTTGCCGGGATTTTCCTTGGCGTACTTGATGAGATCGTCAAGAGTCTTGAACGGGCTGTCCTCACGGACGGTAATGATTTCGTCAAAGAGCACGGACGCCACAATCGGAACGAGGTTGTCGGTATTGTAGGACGTCTTCTGGAACACCTGCTGCAGGGAGATGTGCGGGAAGTTGTAGAAAAGCAGCGTATAGCCGTCGGGCCTGGTGCTCATGTAGTAGTTGGCGCCGACCACGCCGCCCGCACCGGCCTTGTAGTCGGTCACGATCTTCACGCCCAGAGCCTTTTCATAGAAGGGCTGAGCGGCACGGAAGTTGTTGTCGGCACCGGTACCGGCGCCGAAGGGGATGATGACGGTGATGGGCTTTTCGGGATAGGCGGCCTGAGCGGGGGCGACCATGCCAAGGGCGAGCAGGACGGCGGCGCAGACTTTGCCAAGCTTGCGGAACGTGGTGTTCATAAGAATCTCCTTGGAAAAACAGGTTAGTATATGGCTCTCGCCATGAATGCAAAAATCAGAGCCTGCGACCGAGCAGAGCGCCTTCACGGATGGCGTAAAGCGCGTCCCCTATCTGGCGGCAGTCGCCGATGGCATGGTATTCCAGCCCCAGCGCCTCAAGGTCGGCAACCAGGTTGTTTACCGGCACCGTACCTATGGCCAGCACCACGGTATCGCAGGGCAGCGTGAGCATGGAGCCGTTGTTTGCGGCATCCACGCCTTCGCTGTTCAGACGCATGAGAGGAGAATTGGGATAGAAGCGAACCTTGGCCGCCACCATTTCGTTGCGGTAGATGCCCACAAGACGCGGAATGCCGCCATGTCCTATTTCCAGAGCTTCGAGCAGAGAGACGTCCTTGCCCTGCTTCGCGAGCTTGGTGGCCACTTCCATGCCGATGTAGCGACCGCCGACGACGACCACGCGGTCCCCGACTTCGGCACGATCCATGATGACGTCCATGCCCTGCACCACGGAAGGACCGCCGTGAGCCGGGCGATCCACCGGAGGAAGACCGCGGGGCACGGCGCCCGTGGCGAGCACGACCACGTCCGGATGCTCCTTCTCCAGCAGGGCACGGTCCACCTCCACGCCCGTATGGACATGAACGCCTGCCTGTTTCATGGCATTCATCATCCACGGAATAAGCGTGCGGAAGTCGGACTTGTAGGACGCCTTGCCGGCAATGATCCACTGGCCGCCGAGCTCGTCGGCCTTTTCATACAAATCCACGTGATGTCCGCGCTCGGCCAGCGTATGCGCGGCTTCCATGCCGGCCAGACCGCCGCCTGCGATGAGAATGCGCTTCGGAGTCGCGGCAGGTTCAGGCTTCGGGAATTCCGCCTCGCGCATGGCGGCAGGGTTCACCGTGCAGGTGATGCCGGGCGTGGGAATGCGATCCTTGCGGGACTTGTAGGTAAAGCAGTTCAGGCAGTAGATGCAGCGCTTGATGTCGCGGTAGCGCCCTTCTTTGGCCTTGATGAGCAGCTCGGGATCGGTGATGAAGGGGCGACCGAGAGAAACGAAATCCGCCGCGCCCTCTTCCAGAAGCAGTTCGGCGGCGAGCGGATCGTGGACCTTGCCCACGGTGATGACGGGCTTGCCCGAGGCTTCCCCTATGGGACGGGCCAGATGAGCAAGGCAGTTGCGGGGGAAGAAATAGTTGAAGGACGTGTTCCAGCCCTTTTCCTGATTGCCGGCGGAACATTCAAAGGCGTCCACGCCTTCGGCCGCCATGATGCGGGCGATTTTCTTGCCGTCCTCAAGCGTGTTGCCGCCCTCCACCATATCGTCCACGCTGAAGCGGAAGATGATGGGAAAATCCTCGCCGGCCTGCTTGCGTATGGCCTGCACGATCTGACGGGGGAAAAGCGTGCGCTTCTCAAGACTCCCGCCGTAGGCGTCGGTGCGTCTGTTGCTGTAGGACGAAAGGAAGAGGCTCACCAGCTTGCCGTGAGCGGCGTGTATTTCCACCGCATCGAATCCGGCTTCACGCGCGCGGCGGGCGGCCTGCCCGTAGCACTCCACGAAATATTCAATCTGCTCGACGGGGATTTCCTTGGGAATCCTGTCTTCAAAGGCGAAACGCACGGGCGAGGGGGCGATGGAATGCCCGTCGGGACGGCGCGTTCCTCGACCGCCGAGCTCCACGGCCACCTTGGGTCCGAAGGCGTGCATACGCTTCATCAATTCTGCAAGAGGACGGATGTGGGCATCGCACCACAGGCCCATGGCGCCGTCGGTCTGTTCCTCCCGCCAGCAGTAGGTATGGCCCATGATGACAAGTCCCATGCCCCCTTTCGCCCTTTCCTCATAAAAACGGGCCAGGGCATCGCTGAGCGTGCCTTCCGGCCCGGCCCCGCGGGTGGCTATGGGAGCGAAGACAAGGCGGTTGTCGAGCTCCATGCCGCCGATGCGCCCCGGGGTAAGCAGTTTTTCCAGTGCCATGATGTCTCCAGTATACGGCTTTCACAAAGTCGCCCGACTGTGCGTGCGCGGGGACTTCGGGGTGACGGAAGGCCTCTCACGCCTTCCGCATTCTCTTCTCATGAAGAAGAAAGCATCTCCCGACCGGTCGGAGCCAGACTCCGGACCGGTCCGGGAAAAAGGATTCGGGCCGAACTACGCGGTCCAGCGCTGACGCCATTCGGTAATGACGTTTCCGTTTTCCTTGCGCACCGTCAGGAACTTATCCGACAGCAGAGGATTGGTGAAGGTGTAGTCGGAGCGCTGATGCATGCCGCGGCTTTCCTTGCGCTCACGGGCGGCATGCATGATGACTTCGCCGTTGTCCATGAGTTCAAAGGCTTCCACGGTACGCAGAAGTTCGTGGGCGTTGGCCGCCTTCACGTTGGCTTCGGCATTGCGGCGCAGATCGGCAAGATATTTCAGACCGGCGCAAAGCAGCGTTTCGGAACGGACTCTGTGCGGACCGGCGGCGGCATAGTCGCCCATGATCTGCTGCAGACCGAGGGCGGCTTCCTTCCAGTGCGCACCGGAAGGACGGGTCAGGAACGAGTCGTAGTAGGCCATGCGCTCCTGCGCCCATTCCGACTTTTCGGCTTCGACCAGAGAACCGCTTTCCAGATTGGCCGCGGCGTGCTCGCCTTCCATCCAGCCCCAGACGGCGGCGCCGGAAATGTCGGAACGGAAGTTGCCGACCATGTCGCCGGCAGCATAAAGGCCATGCACGGAAGTTTCGCCGTTGATGTCGATTTCAAGGCCGCGTCCGATGAGATGCGGCTCATACTGCATGAACTCCACGCCGTGCTTCGAGGGGTCTATGCCCTTGTCGTCCATGTAGTCGAGCAACGCGCCGAGACCTTCGCTTATCATGCCGGCACGCATGAACTTCATGTCTTCAGGACCGGTTCCCGTGCAGTCGATGTAGGCGGGACCCGTGCCGTTCATGAGCACGTCGGAGTAGGCGGAGTTCCATACGTCGCAGGTGATGTCGCCCACTTCCCTCGTCGCCTTGGTGACGAAGGGGCCGAGCAGCCTGCCGTCGGGATAGCGGTAAACGCCGATCCAGGTGCTCTTGCCGGCTCTGGAAAAATACTTGGGCCCGGCATGACGGTTGGGCAGCTCCATGTTCACGAGCTTGGCGCCGATACGCCAGCTCTGGGCCTGTGCCGCGCCCGTGCAGGAGGGGCAGAAGGCGGTATTGAACAGCCAGCCCGGAGTACCTGCCGGAGGATAGAGACGGGAAGCCGCACCCGTGGCAATAATTACCTTCTTTGCACGCACCACGGTATAGGAAGGTTCCTTGCCGCTCATGTCGAGGGCGAGGGCGCCGGTGATGCCTTCATCGTTGCGCAGAAGATCCAGCACGGGATGATGGTTCAGTATGACGGCACCGGCCTTTTTCGCCTGAGCGGTGAGCACCTGCTTCTGATTGTGGCCGTCGTACTTGAGGAAAATGCGCGGACGATTGGGGAAGGCATGGCCCATGAACACGTAGTCGTCACCGAAGGGCTTCATGTTGATGCCCCATTCATGCCACTTGTCCGCAATGCTGATGGAGCGTTCAAGAAAGCGCACCGACAGCTTGGTGTCGTGGCAGAGACCGAGCATGCTGTCCAGAAGCTCCTTCAGAATGGGAGCCATGTCGTTTCCGTGTGCCTTGGGATAGTAGCAGGTGAAATGATCGTTGCCGGTGGCGCCGGAACCGCTGCGCCTGCTGTTGGCCTTTTCCAGCACGATGACCTTCGCACCGCCCTGACCTGCGGCAATGGCCGCACACAGACCGCCGATGCCGCCGCCGATAACCAGAACATCCGTTTCCAACGTATTTTTCAGCGTGAGCATGACCTACTCCTTGAACTGGGCCGCATCCACGTGCAGCAGCATGTAGTTGAGGGGAATGCGCAACGATACCGCTTTCTTGGGGCAGTCGAGCACACAGGCGTTGCAATGCCAGCATTCCTCTCCGTACGCGACGGTCGGAACCATTTTCGGAGCTTCCTGCTCAAAGACGTTCATGGGACAGATGTCGGCGCAGGTACCGCAGCCGATACATAAATCCTGATTGATGACCGGGGGCATGTGTTTCTCCTTATTGCGCTGGAGGGCGTATTGATGAGTTTGCACCCCTTTAAATGCAAAATGCGTACCAAAATAATTATCTAATAAAAACGCAGCATTATACCCACATCTCTTTCCTGTTTTATTTGCGTTTTCATCATTTAAGTTTGTGTTTTTATAAAAACAGTCTATGATTTCTCCGCCCACTCCACCTCAGAAGGACACGGTTTCCCCATGTATTTCGACGAAGATTCCCTGCGGGCCAGCGCCCTTTCCTTCAAGCTCATCTACCGTACCCGCGGTCTCTTTCAGACCTGCGCCTGTCTGCGGGACTTTCTGGAAGGCCCGCTGACCGTTTCCCACATCAACGGCCTGTATATTCCTGCGGACTGGTCCAATGTCATCACCATGGTGGATACGCAGGAAAATCGTCCTGTTAATATAAAAAGAGAAGGAAGACATCTGCCTCTTCTGCTATGGGAACATCTGGACAGTCCCCTCATCGTGACCAATCTCGACCCTTACAAGGAAAAACACCTGGAAGGAGACCCCACGGCAGAGAAACTTCCCTTCCTGCGCCACCGTTCTCTGGCAAGACTGCCGCTATGCAGAACAGAATCCTATATTTTCGTCATCAACTTCTGGTCGGACGAATACAATGCCTTCCGGGAAGAAGACCTGTTCGTCCTCCAGAAGGTGACCAGCGGCTTTGCCGAAGAACTCGCTCACGACCTGGAAGGTCCGGCGCTTCCATCCAACCGCTCTCTGACCTCCGGCAGCGACAAGCTCGTGGAATGCTCCGGCCTCACCCATGTGCGTCACCTTGTGGAACAGGTCGCTCCCTGTTCGAGTACCGTGCTCATCACAGGTGAAACCGGGGTAGGCAAGGAATCCGTGGCGGACTCCATCCACGAGCTTTCCCCCCGGCGCAACGGTCCGCTCATCAAGGTCAACTGCGGCGCCATTCCGGACACGCTGCTGGACAGCGAACTCTTCGGCTATGAAAAAGGAGCCTTCACCGGCGCCCTGACCACGCGAAGGGGCTACTTTGAGGCGGCTCAGGGAGGAACCATCGTTCTGGACGAAATCGGGGAAATGTCGCTCTCCGCTCAGGTGAGACTGCTGCGCGTGCTGGAAAACAGAAGCATCATGCGCGTCGGCAATCCCCACGCCGTTTCTCTCGACGTGCGCATCATCGCCTCCACCCATGCCGACCTGCAACGAAAAGTACGGGAAGGCACCTTCCGCAAGGATTTGTGGTACCGCCTCAGCGTCTTCCCCATCCATGTGCCGCCTCTTCGAGAACGCAAGGAGGACATTCCCACCCTGCTGCGCCACTTTCTGCACACCAAGGCGGCACAGTTCGATCTCCCGGAAACCATACGCATTCCCAAAGAAGAACTGGCCAGACTCTATGCCTACAACTGGCCGGGAAACGTGCGCGAACTGGAACACGTGGTGGAACGCGCCATGATTCTCGCCCGCGGCAAAAGCGGAGCTCTGCACTTTCAGATCGAGCGGGATGATGCCGGTCAGACGCCGTGGCCTTCCGCGGAGATGGACAAAGACTCCTCGGACTGGCCCACGCTGGCGGAAATGGAAAACCGGTACATCCGTGCCGTGCTGGACAAATGCGGAGGCAAGCTGACCGGAGAAAACAGCGTCACGCAGATACTCGGCATTCACTACACCACCCTGCGGGCCAGAATGAAGCAGCTCGGACTGCCCATGCCCCGGGAAAAATGACCCATCCCCGTCGTCGGCAGGATCGTTAACGCGGCAAAACAGTCGCAGACATCCGTGCCCCTGCGCTGATCCGCGCCCCCGCCGCACGGGGAATGCTTCCGAACCACGGATGTCCGGACTTTTCACGAAGCCCTGCCACTCACCTTTTCTCTTCGCACCTCATGCCCCCTGAGCGTTCCCCTTCCCTGCTGCGGAACCGGCATGACAAAAGACCGCCGCCCCGTTTTCCGGAGCGGCGGATCTTGTCATGCGGAATACGTGAAAAACGTTCCGCTATGTCCAGGAGAAGTCGAACACAGGATTCTTGTCGTTGATCCAGCCTGTCCAGACCTCGCAGTGAAACTCCTGCCGCAGAAATCCGGCAAGCTCGTCGCGCGCCGTGAGCACCGCCTTCCCGTTGACGTCCTCAAAGCCGTCGATGGGGAAAAAGACATGACTGGTCGCTTCCGTAATCCTGCCGTCGTCACTTTGCCGCCATATCCAGCGCCTCGTCTTCACAGTGCGGCCGCTCACGTACACAAGTTCTCCTTCCGGCATGACTTCAGCCTTCTCCTCTCCCATGCCGAGGAAATGATCCTGCGCCGTGGAAAAACGTATGGCCATGCCGCAATCTTCCAGCCTGTCCACATCATGCGCTCCCATGGGCAGCTGATACCTAAGAGAAAACGCGTTGCCGAGATCCACCACGGGATTGATGTGCGGCAGATGACCGCTCTTCTGCACCCGCTTCGTCAGGGCTTCGATGGAGCACATGAACTTGTTGGGGTTCATTCCCAGCTTCGTGAACGCCGCGCGGTATGCGGCAACGGAAGAAAGTTCCCTCACGTTCACGTCCCGGAACTTCCCGGCAAATTCGGCGGCACTTTCCTCCAGCATGCGGGATATGACCCCGCTTTCACGGGCATTGTCCAGTCCCCGGGCCGCCACCACGCCGAGGCAGTAGCCGGGCAGAGCGTCAAACACCTTTTCATCCACGACAAAACGTTTCATCGCTGCTCCATCAGTCTGAAATTCATTCTTGCCTGAAAGGCTTCCGTCGTCCGGGCCGACAGCCTTGCAAACAGGCTTCCGCTCAAAAGTATAGACCGCCCGGCTCCCGATGAACAGTCCCCGGCGCCGCCTTCTCCCAAGCGCCGCTCTCCATCCTCCATCGGGACTTGCGCCGCGCCCTTTTTCTGCGAGGCTTTCCCGGCAGGCAAAGCGCACCCCGCTCCGTCCTCCTATCTCTCCGGCACGGACGCGGAGCTTCCGTCGGGAGACCCGCCCCACAGCAGAATGCATCCGGACAGGGACGAAAATGCCCCTGCTCCGAAAACGAAGCAGGGGCACATACGTCACATTCAGACGGAAGAACTCCGCAGCAGGCTATTCTTCCATGGCTTCCTTGAAGCGCGTCTGGAGGGCCTGCATCTTGGCCTTCTTGTCGATGAGATCGGCATGACGGGCCTTTTCGGACTCCACGAGATCGGCGGGAGCGCGCTTGACGAAGTTCTCGTTGGAGAGCTTGGCGTCGAGGGCCGCAAGATCCTTGTCGACCTTGCCGATTTCCTTGTCGAGACGGGCAAGTTCCGCCTTGAAGTCCACCGCGCCGGTGAGCAGCACGATGACTTCGCAGCCGCGCACCACGTTGCTGGCCGAGGCCTTGGGCGCGTGGGCGTTTCTGTCGATGGTGAGGCTTTCGAGTCTCGCCAGATCGAAGAATCCGCGGTTCGCCTCAAGAAGAGCGGACTGCTCGTCGCTTGCAGGACGCAGCACCACGCTGAGCTTGTAGGAAGGCTTGATGTTGAGTTCCGCGCGGATGGTGCGGATGGCGCTGATGGCTTCCTGCAGAAAGACCATGTCGTCGGACTCGCGGCTCTTCACGCACTGAGGACGGACTTCAGGGTAAAGCTGCGTGGCGATGTCCGTGCCTTCATGACCGGGCAGGGAGTTCCATACCTCGGCGGTGACGAAGGGAATCATGGGATGCAGCAGCAGGAGAATTTCGCGCAGCACGGTGTAGAGCACGTACTGAGCCTCTTCCTTCGCCTCTCCCTCTTCCTTCATGTCGGCCTTGATGAGTTCAAGATACCAGTCGCAGAACTCGTTCCACAGGAACTTGTAGACGCACTGAGCCGCATCGTTGAAGCGGTAGCTTTCGAGAGCGGCGTCCTCTTCCGCCTTGATTTCCTCGAGACGGTTGAGAATCCACTTGTTGTGCAGGCCCTTGACGGCACCGAGATCGACGGCCTTCGGCTCGCCGTGTTCGGGCAGGTTCATGAGGGCGAAGCGCGAAGCGTTCCACACCTTGTTCACGAAGTGACGGTAGCCCTCGATGCGCTCCTCGGACATTCTGATGTCGCGGCCCATGGCGGCAAAGGCCGCCAGCGTGAAGCGCAGAGAATCCGCGCCGTACTTGCGTATCATGTCCTGCGGGTTGATGCCGTTGCCGAGGGACTTGGACATCTTGCGGCCCTGGGCGTCACGCACGAGGGCATGGATGTAGACCTCGCGGAAAGGCACTTCGCCCATGAAGTGCTGGCCCATCATGATCATGCGGGCCACCCAGAAGAACAGAATGTCGAAGGCCGTGACGAGCACGCTGGTGGGATAGTACTTCTTGAGCGTCTCGGTATGCTCGGGCCAGCCCATGGTGGAGAAGGGCCAGAGCGCGGATGAGAACCACGTGTCGAGTACGTCGGGGTCCTGCTCCAGCTTTTTGCCGCCGCACTTGGGGCACACCGTGGGATCTTCCTCGGCGACGATGAGCTCGCCGCAGTCGGCGCAGGTCCACGCAGGAATGCGGTGGCCCCACCAGATCTGACGGCTGATGCACCAGTCGCGGATGTTGTCCAGCCAGTTGTAGTACGTCTTGGTCCAGCTCTCGGGATAAATCTTGATCTTGTCCGGCACGGCGGCGCGGGCGGCGGGAGCCATCTTGCTTATGGCCACGAACCACTGATCGGAAACATAGGGCTCGATGACGGTCTTGCAGCGGTAGCAGCAGCCCACGCTGTGGGTGAGCGGCTCTTCCTTCACAAGATGCCCGTTCTCGCGCAGCTCCTCCACAATGGCCTTGCGGCATTCCTCGCGGCTCATGCCGGCGTAGCGGCCGCACACGTCGCTCATGCACATGTTGCCGTTGTCGTCGATGACCTGGATGAATTCCAGATTGTGGGCGTGGCCGAGCTTCCAGTCGTTGGGGTCATGGCAGGGCGTGACCTTGAGGCAGCCGGTGCCGAACTCGCGGTCGACGTAGCGGTCCGCAATGAGCGGAACCTCGCGGTTGACCACGGGCACGATGAGCTTCTTGCCCACGAAGGCGGCATAGCGCTCGTCGTCGGGATGCACGCACACGGCGGAGTCGCCGAGAATGGTCTCGGGACGGGTGGTGGCGATGGTCACGGACCCCGAACCGTCGGCAAAGTCGTAGCGCACGTGCCAGAGCGAGCCCTTGGAGTCGATGTGATCCACTTCGTCGTCGGCAAGGGCGGTATGGCAGCGCGGGCACCAGTTGACGATGTACTTGCCCTTGTAGATGAGCCCTTCCTTGTAGAGCTGCACGAACACCTTGCGCACGGCGCGGGCGAGATTGTCGTCCATGGTGAAGGCTTCGCGCGTCCAGTCCACGGAGGAACCGAGTTCCTTTATCTGCTCCAGAATCTGTCCGCCGTACTGCTTCTTCCACTCCCAGACGCGTTCGATGAAGGCTTCGCGGCCCACGTCGTGACGGGACTTGCCTTCCTTGGCAAGGGCGCGCTCCACCACGTTCTGCGTGGCGATGCCCGCATGGTCGGTGCCGGGAATCCACAAGACGTTCTTGCCCTTCTGACGGGCATGACGGCAAAGTATGTCCTGAAGCGTCTGGTTCAGGGCATGACCGATGTGCAGAATGCCCGTGACGTTGGGCGGAGGAATGACGATGGAATAGGGGTCGCCGGGGGCGGACAGGTCGGGCGTGAAGGTCTTGGCCTCTTCCCAGTGCTTGCGCCAGTGAGCTTCCACTTCCTGCGGTTCATAGGCTTTGGACAGCATTTCAAGGCTCCAGTGAGTTAAAATGTCCGCCCTCCTGCAACGGGACGGCGCAGACATGCGCCTCTTCGACGGAAATGCGGCGTCCGGCCGGCCCTTGCAGGCGGCGGCAGTCCGCAGCCGGGGCATGCCCGGCATGCCTCTTCCGCCGTCCCTTCTCTTGCCGAACGGGCGGCTTGTGCGTATGCATAAGCACGGAGGGAAGACATGATTGCCATCTTGTGGGACGCATCCCATATCTGGGGATATCTGCTGCTGCACGCCGTTCGTTCGACGGGCATTCCCTTCCGTGTACTCAAAGGGTTAGACATAGCCCAGACCGGTCTGTCTGGCAAGATGCTCATGGTGCCCGGAGGTTCCGCGCGACGCAAGGCCGAGGCTCTCGGTCCTGCCGGGGCGGAAGCGGTGCGACGCTTCGTGAAGGACGGCGGGCGCTATGTCGGCTTCTGCGGAGGCGCGGGTCTTGCGCTTGCCGACGGCCTCGGTCTGTGCCCGTGGAGCCGCGACGGCATGCCGGACCGGCTTCAGCACCTCGTGTCCGGTCACCTCTGCTGCGAACTTTCCGAAGGCAGCGCGCTCGTGCCTCCCTCCCTTGCCGGAAAAAGCGCCCTTCTTCCCGTATGGTGGCCCGGACGCTTCTGCGAGCCCGACGAGCCCGGCCCCGTGGAAGTGCTCGCCCGCTACCGTGCCCCCGGTCCTGATCTCTATGTGGCCGACATGCCCTTCTCCTCCATGCCCGCCGACATTCTTGCCGAATGGGACGCCATGTACGGAGTCAGGCTGCGCCCCTCGATACTCGACGGTCGTCCCTGTGCCGTGACCGGCGAGTACGGCCGCGGGAAATGGTTTTTGAGCTACAGCCATCTGGAAACCCCCTCCGGAGCCTTTCCCGGTTCCGAACAGGCGGGAATCTGGCTTGCCCATATTCTGCAATGCTGGTGCGACGACGCTCCGGACCTGGACAGACTTCCGCCTCTGGATTTTCATGCCCTGCCCGTGCAGTGGGAGGACGACGTCCTTCTCGCCTCGCGCGCCTCGCTCGACAGCCTGCTTTCCCTCGCCCGGGAACTCGGTCTGCTCTTTCCCCGCAATTCCTGGCTGCTCGGCTGGAGATCCGGCGTGCCCGGCGCGCAGTTCAACAGCCTGAACGCCGCACTCTCCACCACGCTCAGCCTTACGCCGGACAATCGCCGCCTGCGCCTCTGGAACGAACGCAGGCGCGACTTTGAAAATGCCTTTTCACTGTTCTTCCAGGGCGCGCGAAGCTGGCTTCTGGCCAGACGCCTTGCCGACACGCTGGCCGATTCCGCGCCGGGAATGCTCCCGAAGGAACTGCTTGTGGACCAGCGCCGGGCGCTGTTCGGCTCGCCCATGTTCGGCGGAGGCCTCAGCGAACAGCTTCTCAACGATCTTGAAGCGCTGGTCTGAGGGCCTCGCCGCAAACGCGACGCCGCCGGCCCGCGCGCTTTCCGTGACGAAAAAAACGTCGCCTCCCCGGAAGCGACGCCAGAAAAACGCACGGCCCCGCATGCTGCGCGTTCATTCCAGGCGCAGATTCGAGGCTGTGGCAATGCCGTGCGGACCATTACGACAAAAAGCTACGATCTGCCCTTTCTGAGGCAGCACCCCACAAGCGCAAGCCCTGCCGCCGTGGCCGCCAGCGCGGCCCAGAAAAGCGCCTTCACGTCCCTTGCGAGCACATAGCCCCACAAGCCGGTATGCACGCCGCCGCGCCCGTCCACAAGCTGCACGGGAAAAAGCTCGGAATAGATCCACATGGTAAGAAGACCTCCCGCTCCTATGAGAAAAAGCAGCACCCCGGCGGCCAGCGCGATGTGACGCGCCGTGGCGCTCACGGAAGCGGCGGACACCGCAGGCCTTTCCGACCTTTCCTCCGACGGGCTCTCCGCAACAACGGACTCTCCCGGTTCCGCAGGAGCGTCGGACATCTCCGCCTGATCCCTCAGCAGATAATCGAGGCTGACGCCCAGCGTGTCGGCAAGTTCCACCAGCCGGTCAAGATCGGGAGCGGAAAGACCGGTCTCCCATTTCGTGACGGACTGCCGCGAAACCCCCATGCGCTGGGCAAGCTCCTCCTGTGAAAGCCCCAGAGCCTTGCGTCTGGCCTGAATTTTTCCGTATAGCTGGAGATCTTTCCTCATGTGATTCCATGGGCTGACAACATTCCTGACCGGGACGGCTCCGCCTGCCCGGCTCAGGCTGAACCTGCGCATTTTCCGCAGGAAAACGTGAAGAATCCGTCCGGAGGCGATCCGCCTTCCGGGCATGCATGATCTAACCTTAAACGCATGGCCGGACGCGCGGCAGATCTTCCGCACGGCGCGTCCGACCGCAATGTCATGTTCTTGAACCGGTGCTTCTTGCCTACTTCAGGCGATCCATCGCCTTGTCGTAGAAGACGCACAAGGCGTCCATGTCCTGCTTCTGCTGAAGCTGAAGCAGCTCGGGCTGAAGTTCCTGCATGACCTTCGCATATTTTTCAGGATCCTTCTGAGAAACTTCCTGAATGGTCTGGGCGAAGGCATTGGCCTTCTGCTGCGCTTCCTCAGCGCTGCATCCGGCTTCGGCAAGGGTGGAAAAACCAAGGGTCAGGGCCAGAGCCGCGCAGGCGGCCAACGTTTTCCTGTTCATAGGGGAACTCCTGTGGTTTTATGGCACGTTGCCAGGGTGGAACGGCAGGCTCGCTCTCGCGCCCTGTCGATGGCAAAGCGTTCCGACCGGAAACCGCCCGCCACCTCCCGTCCGCCGCGGACGGGGAAAGGCCCCATGACGCCAGGCCGCCGTATGTGACGGTCAAGCTTTAACGCCATAACTCTGGAGACTCCACCAACCGGAAGTTTCCTTTTCGGCAACTTCCAGTTGCATCCATGTTATTTCAGCAAATTAGCATACTATATTTTCCCTTGTCACGTAATTTCGGCAACCTCTGGTTGCGGGAAACGACAGGTTGCGGAAGGCTTTCGGCAGGACGCAAAGCCCGGGACGGGAGAGGAAAAAACGACGTCGTGAGCAATCACGGAAGCCTTCCGCAGAAAGCCTCTCTCCCTGCTCTTCCTGCGCTGCCTGCCGCCGGAAAAGCGCGGCGCAGGCGCAGACGACAGCGCGCAAGCTCCTTCTTCTGCCCCTTCCCATGACGCAAAAGCGCGTCGTTCTCAGGCATGAAAAAAGGGCGGAACCTGCGCCCGCCCCTTTTTCATGCCCTGCAGAAAAGGCGTCTACATCTCTATGCCCATCCACGTCTTGGCAGCCCAGCCGATGAAGAAGGAAATGGCCGCCACGCCGAAGCTGATGGCAAGCATTTCCACGAACTGCGGCCGGAAGGGCTCGCGCCGCACCACGGCGACGAAGAAGGTGAACAGACAGATGATGCAGGCCGCGTTGAACAGACAGAACACGAGCGCCAGATACGGCGAGCTGAACACGCCGTAGGGCAGCAGAAGCAGCGCCACCGTGATCATGTAGGCGATGCCGGTATAGACGGCGGCCTTGAGCGGATGCTTTTCCCCGGGTTCGGCCTTCTTGGAAAGATATTCGGAAGCGGCCATGGAAAGCGTGGCCGACACGCCGGTGATGAAGCCCGCAAGCCCCACGGTGGCGTTGCTTCCAAGCGCCAGCGTGAAGCCTGCCAGCGCACCGGTGAGCTCCACGAGCGCATCGTTGAGGCCGAGCACCATGCTGCCTATGTACTTGAGGCGCTCCTCATCCACCATTTCGGCCAGACGGCGTTCGTGAATCTCCTCTTCCTCCATGATGCCCTTCGCCTCGGGCACGTCCTCAACAAGCCCGGCATAGCGGTTTCCCGCGCCGTTCTCGCCGGATTCCAGAAGATTGATCACGAAGGTGAGCCCGAAAATCCAGCCCATGAGGCTGTAAAGAAATACCTTGACTCGCTTTGCCTCCGTCTTCTTTCCGGTATAGCGGCCCCATACCTCGCAGTGCCGTGCCTCATCGGCGGCCATGCGGCGAAGCACCTCGCCGTTCTCGCCGCCCACGCGCCGGGCAAGCCTGGCATAGATTTCACTGTCCGTCTTTTCATTGACCTGCATCTCTTCCAGCAGACGAAGCGTGCTTTCTCTCATGATTCCCCCTTGTCTTTTCCGCCTTCATACGCCAGCGGACGAACGCTGGCAACCGAAGATCCCCCCCATGGAACCGGTACGCCGCTCCGGCGCCGCGTCACCCAAAAGGCGACTCGAAAGGCGCTGCAAAAATGGACCACGAGCCTTTGCGAAAACCTCTGCCGCAGGGATTTTCCGAGGTTTTCGCCCATGCGAGGGGAAAGAAAAACCGCTTGAGCTAAACGACGCCACGCCGTATAACCACAGACGAACCCCCAACCACAAGGAGAACGGACAATGGCTCTGGATCCCAAGCAGCACGC
>JAXUUT010000032.1:0-8950 GCA_037230945.1 bacterium | reverse complement strand
CGGCATCGAAGGCGTGAAAAAGGCCGTGGTGGAAACCGTGCGCCACGCCGGAGCCAGTCCCTGCCCGCCCATGGTCATCGGCGTGGGCATCGGCGGCAACATGGAAACAGCCTGCCTGTGCGCCAAAAAGGCCTGTGCCAGAGACGCGGACAGCCGCAACCCCGACCCGCGCTACGCAAAGCTGGAGGACGAGCTTCTGGAGCTGGTGAACCGCCTCGGTACCGGCCCTGCCGGCCTCGGCGGCAGCGTCACCGCCTTCAAGGTGAACGTGGAATTCTGCGCCACCCACATCGCCAGTCTGCCCGTAGCCGTCAACATCAACTGCAATGCCGCGCGTCATGCCGAAGCCGTGCTGTGAGGACCATGCCATGCCCGCCACCCATCATCTGACCACGCCCCTTTCCCGCGACATCATCCGCACCCTGCACGCGGGCGACCTTGTCTTCATCACGGGCACCGTCTATGCCGCGCGCGACGCAGCCCACAAGCGCATGATCGAAGCCCTCGACAGAGGAGAATCCCTGCCCTTCGATCCGGTCGGACAAATCATCTACTATGTGGGCCCCACGCCCGCAAAGCCCGGAAAACCCATAGGCTCGGCCGGGCCCACCACCTCGGGCCGCATGGACGCCTACGCCCCGCGGCTCATGAAGCTCGGTCTTGCCGGCATGATAGGAAAGGGCAACCGCTCGAAGGCCGTCATGGACGCCATACGCGACAACGTCTGCGTGTACTTCGCCGCCACGGGCGGAGCCGCCGCGCTCATTTCCCGCTGCATCACATCCTATACAGTGCTTGCCTGGCCTGAACTCGGCCCCGAGGCGCTGGCCGTCATGACCGTGGAAAACTTTCCCGTGACGGTGGTGGCCGACTGCCATGGCGGCGACCTGTACGAAGAAGGCAGAAAGCCCTATCAGAGCATCTGACAGGGCGCATTTCCCGCATGAAGACATCCCCTCCCGAGCATGCCCGGGAGGGGATGTCTTCGTTCCGGCCGCGTACCGTCATCCCGATATGCGAAGGTTCCGCCCGTCCGGCATACGGCTCCTATACGGCTCTTCTCCCGACTCGCCACCGGCGAAGGCCCCCCTCCGCCCTCCTTTTCCGCCCATGTCCCGCCCTTTCCGGCATCGGCACAGAAAAAAAAGACCTCGTTTCGTCATTCCCCGAAGAGCTTCGCGTGCCTGCACGAAAACCCGCTTTCGTCTTCATGTGCACCCGGGGCGTTGCGCTTTGAACCGCCCTTTTTGCGGCATGCCTGCCGAGTCCGCCGTCCAGCTTTCCGCTTCTGCCCTGCGCCTGCTCCACGTCTGAAGCGTCGCATTTGTTCCTTCTGCAACAGATACGTACAAGATTATAACAAAGCTGTCATAAAAGGCTTCGTTTATTTGTGAATCACATTATATATTTTCACAAGATTATAAAGAAACTGCCATAAAAAAGTTCCCGTTGTTGACGAATGATATTTCATGAACTTATATATGACAGAATAGTCATAATTATTTTCCCCTTACGGGCTCTATTCCGGGAATCCCATGGCCGACATGCTTTTTTTCGACAGGCAGGACAGGGCTCTCATGAAGATGATCAACGGCATCATCGACTATGGTCCGTCTTCCGATCTCGAGCACAAAATCTTCAATGCCCGTCTCCACCCCCACGGCATTCTCAATCTCTCCACCTCCCATGAATTCCGCATGGCTCAGGCCGTCATCAATCTTCTTGGCAGTCTCACCAAGGCCGGGCCCGCGGAAGACCGTCTCGGCGCGCTGCGCACGCTGCACGACGAAGTGCTGCACAGTGCCCAGACCACGTTCCGCTACAACACGGGACGCGTGCTCATACAGATCATGAAGGCCATCATACGTTCGCGCAACGACGAGGATGCTCAGCTCAGGCTCATCCACGACTTCCGCAAGGCCGTATCCGGCAATCCGCGCATCGTGAGGGAGTTTCTCACCCGTCACCATCTCATGGAAATGCCGGAAGAATGGAACCAGCTTACCATGGACCACCATGTTCACGACGCCAACACCAAGGGACGAAAGAACGCCACCTTTCTCATCATGGACGCGTGGGTGAAGGGCATCCGGTATCTTACGGTGGTGTACTACAACTACGTGGACCTCGAAGTGGCCCGGGAGCTTCTGAGCGCAGCGGCCATCATGGGCATTTCCGTGCGCATCGGCCTTGAATTCCGTGCTGCCTTCCGGGGCAGATACGTAAGCTTCATCTGGGCGCCGCGCGGCTTTTCCGACGTTGAGGACTTTCTGGAATTTCTCAGTTCCGAGCCCATGCGCACGTTCATGGATGAAGGACGACGCGCCTCCTGGTGGCTTCGCGGCCACGTCATGGCCACGCTCGACCTGTGGAACAGCAAATACGCCCCGGCGCTCACGCGGGATCTCGGCATTCCCGTCACCACGCTGGACCCCAAGGCATTTCTTGCCTTCGTAGGCAACGGACAGCCCTCTCCTCTGCATCTTGCCGAATTTGCGCACAAGGCGCTTCTGCCGAAATTTCAGGCGAAAACCGAAGATCTGACCATGGAGCTGGAAGAAGCCGACGACGAACGTCGCGCGGAAATCCTGCGCCGCATACGGCGCATGGACGAATTCACGCCTTCCGTCATCCACGACAGTTGTCTTGCCCCGGAATGCAACCCGGAACTCCCCTCGCCGGAAGATCCGCCGAGCTCCGAGGACGACACCCGCCCGGAACTTCTGCGTCTCAGCGTGCCCCAGCTTCTCGAAAGGCTGAGCTCCCTGCGCAGCGGCTACCGCATCACGCTGCAGCTTGCCGGACTCACTGCGGAAGACGTGCTCGAGATACTCTGGGACGGTCAGGGCTTCATCACCCATCTCGAGCTCTTCAACGTCAAGGAATGGCACGACGGCAACCTGACGCACCTCAAGGAAATCAACGACCTTCAGGTCGCCATCAACAAGGGCGACGTCATGCTGCTCAAAAAGATGCTGCGCGGCATGCTGCATAAATTCGACTGCGAATGCTGTCCCGACACGCAGGCACGCTGCGAAAAGTTCCGGGCCATTCTCGCCGACATTCCCGCGCTTCAGGCGCTCTACAAGTACGCGCCTCTGGCCAGTCACATGGGCACGGACTCCACAAGTCATCTCGGCAACCGCTACGGCATGGGCCTGGCCGTGCCGGAGACGCTCCCCGGTTCGGCAAGAAAACGCCTGAAGGGCAGCAAATACATAAGTTCCGTCACCCTTCCTCTTCGCATACAGCTCGGCTACCGGGAAGAATACCATCCTCAGGGGCATGCCTCGCCCCTCGCCTCATGGCTGCGCCGCACGCTCGGTCTTGTCACCTGCGGCATGAAACGCAGCCGGGAGTGGGAGCCTCTGTATGACGACGTGCGCATAGAACAGCCCGGCAACATCATCACCATGGGCGGCATCACCGTGGAAAAATCCAACGGTCTGTCCGTGGAGCACAGGGAAGACATGGCCGAACAGGAAAAAAGCGTCGGCCGCGCCTACCTGAACACCACGTTCTCCAACGTGCTCAAGGTTCTCTTCGGCTTCATTCCCGCGCTGCTCACCTTCCTGAACACCCAGGAATGGTGGTTTCTGGCATGGTTCGGCGCGCCCATATGGTTCGGCATCACCGGCGTGCGCAACGTCATACAGGCCGTCATCGCCGGCGGCGGCGTGCGCAAGAACATGCTGCTGTCGTGGAAAAAATTCGTGAACTGGTCCCGAGTGTGCGACTCGCTCATGTATACGGGCATTTCCGTCATCCTGCTGGAAGGCATCACGCGAAACCTGCTGCTCAGCCGCGTGCTCGGACTTACCGTGGAAAACGCCTCTTTTCTGGTGTTTTCCATCATCGCCCTTGCCAACGGGATCTACATTTCCTCACACAACATCTATCGAGGCTTTCCCCGAACGGCCGTCATCGGCAACTTTTTCCGCAGCGTGCTGGCCATTCCCGTGGCCATGCTCTACAACTCCGTGCTCTATGCCCTGTTCCCGCTCATCATCAGCATGCCGCCGGAACAGATTCTCATTCCCGCGGCGGCCATCGTGTCGAAATTCGCGTCCGACACCGTGGCGGGCATCATAGAATCCACGGCCGACAGGCGCAACAACTACCGTCTGAGGGCCTGGGACTACCGCACCAAGCTCAAGCAGATCTTCGACTGCTACACCAGGCTCGAGCTGGCCTTTCCCGACAAGGACATGCTGGCGCTGCTTGCCCAGCCCCGGGAGTTCATACGCTTCACCAGTCAGGAAAAGGCCCGGGCTCTGCAGGTTGAAAGCATCATCAACGCACTGGACCTCATGTACTTCTGGTACTACCAGCCCTGCGCGCAGCAGACGCTTCTTGCCATGCTTCGGGAGATGACGCGGGAGGAACGCGTCGTTCTGGGACGCTTTCAGGGCATTCTGCTCAACGTGCAGGAGGTCTGTCAGCTTTTTGTGGACGGCATGCTCGGCACGAATTTTTCCCGCGCCCTTTCCTTCTATCTGGACAATCACGAGGACTACATCGACACCATAGCAAGACACTGCTCAAGCTTCGACGTCAGGCGCCAGGGAAGACGGGCGGCGGACCGGTAGACTCCGGCGAACAGAAAAACGTTTGAGAGCCCCTTCAGACGGAAAACCTGCACATATGCAAAAAGCCCGTCATGCCTTATCGGCATGACGGGCTTTCATCAGCCGTTCCGGCAGAGGAACAGCCTTTAACTCATGACTTCCGAAGGCACACGCCTTTAGAAGCGGCGCCGTCCGAAGGCGGACAGGCGCAGGGTGCAGGGACGGCGGTCGAGCCGTCCCTGCAGCGACGCATAAAACCATGCAGCCGCTTTGTGATTCATGGCGGGGATTACCCTTCCACTCTCTCGAATCTCAGGGTGCCGCCGTCCTCGGTTCTGTCGACGACTACGCGGACCTTCCAGCCGTCGCGGATCTCGCCGCTGATGACGGCCTTCGCCAGCGAAGTTTCCAGATTGTGCTGGATCCAGCGCTTGAGCGGACGCGCGCCGTAGGCGGGATCGTAAGCCGTTTCCGCAATGAAGTTGCGGGCATCGTCGGTGAGCTCAAGGGTGATCTTGCGCTCGTCGAGTCTCTTCTGCAGGCTCTTGATCTGCAGATCGACAATGGCGCCGATCTGATCGGAACGCAGAGGATAGAACATCACGGTTTCATCCACGCGGTTCAGGAACTCGGGACGGAAGAACTTCTTGAGCTCGTTCATGACCGCGTCACGCACGCCGGGCTTGAACTCGCCCTTCTCGTCGATGCCGTCCAGCATGATGGGAGAACCGATGTTGGACGTCATGATGATGATGGTGTTGCGGAAGTCCACGGTGCGGCCCTGGCTGTCGGTCAGACGACCGTCGTCCAGAAGCTGCAGGAGCGTGTTGAACACGTCGGGATGAGCCTTTTCCACTTCATCGAAGAGCACCACGCTGTAGGGCTTGCGGCGCACGGCCTCGGTGAGCTGACCGCCTTCTTCATAACCGACATATCCTGGCGGCGAACCGATGAGGCGGGATACCGAGAATTTCTCCATGTATTCGCTCATGTCGAGACGAACCATGTTGTCCTCGGTGTCGAACAGCGCTTCGGCAAGAGCCTTGCACAGTTCCGTCTTGCCCACGCCGGTGGGGCCGAGGAAGATGAAGGAACCAAGAGGACGATGCGGGTCGGAAAGACCGGCACGGGCTCTCAGCACGGCATCGGACACGGCCTGCACGGCCTCGTCCTGACCGATCACGCGCTCATGGAGCCGCGCGGGCAGTTCAAGGAGCTTCTCGCGTTCCGACTGCAGGAGACGGGTGACGGGAATGCCGGTCCAGCGGGCCACGATGTCGGCCACGTCGTCCGGACCGACCTCTTCGCGCAGAAGACGGGTTTCCTTGCCGTCGCCTTCGGCCGCGGCCTTGGCCTCGGTCTCCTTGAGCTTCTTTTCCAGATCGGGGAGCGTGGCGTACTTGAGCTGCGAAGCCTTGGCGAGATCATAGGAGCGTTCCGCCTCTTCGATCTGATGACGGGTCTGCTCTATCTCTTCCTTCAGCTTGCGCACGCCGTTGATGGTCTTCTTTTCCTCTTCCCAGCGGGTGCGCAGCGTGGTCTGCGTGCCGCGCAGGTCGGCAAGCTCGTTCTCGAGCTTCTGCAGACGCTCGCGGGAAGCATCGTCGGTTTCGCGGCGCAGGGCCTCGCGCTCGATTTCAAGCTGCATGACCTTGCGGTTGATTTCATCAAGCTCGGAAGGCAGCGAGTCGATTTCCGTACGGATCATGGCCGCGGCTTCATCGATGATGTCGATGGCCTTGTCCGGCAGCTGACGGTCGGAAATGTAGCGCTGCGAGAGCACCACGGCTTCCACGATGGCGGAATCGCTGATGCGCACGCCGTGATGCACTTCAAAGCGCTCCTTGAGGCCGCGCAGAATGGAAATGGCATCCTCGGTGTTGGGCTCGTCCACCAGCACGGGCTGGAAACGACGCTCCAGAGCCGGATCTTTTTCAATGTACTTGCGGTACTCGTCGATGGTGGTTGCGCCTATGCAGTGCAGCTCGCCTCTGGCCAGCATGGGCTTGAGCAGGTTGCTCGCGTCCATGGCGCCGTCGGTCTTGCCCGCGCCCACAATGGTGTGCAGCTCATCGATGAACAGGATGATGCGGCCTTCCGCACGCTGCACTTCGTTGAGCACGGCCTTCAGACGTTCCTCGAACTCGCCGCGGTACTTGGCGCCCGCAATGAGCGCGCCCATGTCGAGAGCGATGAGCTTCTTGTTCTTGAGGCCTTCGGGCACGTCGCCCTTCACGATACGGTGAGCAAGGCCTTCCACGATGGCGGTCTTGCCGACACCGGCCTCACCGATAAGCACAGGGTTGTTCTTGGTGCGGCGGGACAGAATGCGTATGGTGCGACGGATTTCCTGATCACGACCGATGACGGGGTCGAGCTTGCCCTTGCCCGCGGCCTCCACAAGGTCGCGTCCGTACTTGGAAAGCGCCTCGTAGGTATCCTCGGGACTGGCGGAAGTCACGCGCTGGCCGCCGCGCACTTCGGCGGTGGCACGCAGGAACTTCTCCTGATCTATGCCGTTCTTGCGGCAGATGTCGCCCATGGCTCCGCCCGCCTCGATGAGCTGGGCGAAGATGTGCTCCACGCTGATGTATTCATCCTTCAGACGACGGGCCAGTTCTTCGGACTGGGCCAGCGCACGGGCCAGACGCTGCGTGATGCGTATGGTCTGCTGATCCACGCCGGAACCGGTCACGGAAGGCTTCTTGTCGAGAGCCTGTTCCAGTTCTGCGGCAAGGACCTCGGGCTTCGCGTTCATGCGGCCGAGTATGCCGGGCACGAGCCCGTCCTTCTGCCTGATGAGGGCGAGGGCGAGGTGCTCGACGTCCACTTCCTGGTGATTGCGCATGAGGGCGATGTTCTGAGCCTCGCCGAAAGCCTCCTGCGCCTTCACGGTCAGTCTGTTCATATCCATAAAAAATCCTCCCTGCGGAGTGCAGCCATCACGACTGACGCCGTGATGCTCGGGCGACCGATGATCCGCCCCTGCGGGGCTCCGGTCTCTGCCCTCCGCACTTCAGAAATCGATCCCGGCCCGGCCGGAACCGTTGATTTGCTCGAAAATCATCCGTTCGGGGGAGCAGGTTCCCGAACGTCCTTGCGCCTTCGTCAGGCCGGAATGCTAGCGGCGTTCCAGTTCTCTCAGGCGCGTTTCCAGATCCGCTATGCGGTCCAGAAGATCCACGATGATGGTCCCTGCCACGCAGGGCATCTCGAAGTCCTCACACAGTCGCGTCAGCTTTCTGGTACGATAAATATCGGAACGGCGGAAAAAGACGGCATGGGTGGCCCGGCTCGCCGGTTCCAGCCAGCCGAGTTCCATGAGCTCCCGGACACGTTCCACCGGCGTGCCCGTCTGTTCCAGAAATTCGGTCCAGGCAACAAGCGCAGAGGCTGCGGGAGAACACGCGGTTACTGTTTTAATCGCCATATCCCACCTCTTACATCACTCCGGCAGCTTACTTCTGACCGGCAAGTGCCTTCCACAGTTTCAGCTGTTCTTCATTCAAGTCTTCCGGCTTCGGCACGCTGATGGCAACGGTCACATATTCGTCGCCGCGTCCCGTGGCCGGACCAAGTCCGCGCCCGCGAATACGCAGCCGGCGTCCGCTGGAGCTGCCGGCAGGAATGTTCATTTCCACGTCGCCGTCCAGCGTGGGCACTCTCTTCTTCGTTCCGAACACGGCTTCCCAGGGCTGCAACGTCACGTCGCAGGTCACATCCAGCCCGTCCACACGGAACACGGGGTGCTTCGCGTAGCGGACGGTCAGATACAGGTCGCCGGCGGGATTGCCGGGATTGCCCTTGCCGCGCAGACGGAGCTTGCCCCCGTCGCGTATGCCGGCAGGAATGGTAATCTGCAGATTGCTCGACTCTCCGGCACCGGAAAGCGTGACCTGCTTGGTTCCGCCCCTGCGGGCCTCTTCCAGCGTGATCTCGATTTCGGCCTCGACGTCGGAGCCGCGGCGCGAGCGCCGGCTGTAGCTTCCGCCGAAAGAGCCGAAGGGATCGTCTCCGCTCTGTCCACCGAAGCCGCCTCGGCCCATCTGACCGAACAACGCCTCAAAAAAGTCGCTGTTCATGCCGCTGAAGCCTCCCTGCGCTCCATTGAAATTGAAGTGGAAGTTCTCGAAGCCCGGGCCGCCGGTGAACTGCTGCCCGTCCTTCCAGCCGGAGCCGAGCTGATCGTACATGCGGCGCTTTTCGTCGTCCTTGAGAACTTCGTAGGCTTCGTTGATTTCCTTGAACTTCTCCTCAGCGTTCTTGTCGCCGGGATTCAGGTCGGGATGATACTTGCGGGCGAGCTTCTTGTAAGCCTTGGAGATTTCATCCTTGGATGCCGAACGCTCCACGCCCAGCAACTTGTAGTAATCCTTGTAAGC
>JAXUUT010000061.1:0-46004 GCA_037230945.1 bacterium | reverse complement strand
GCTCAAGAAGATGCGTTCAGGCGTGCAGGCCCGCACGAACGAGACCCTGCGCCTTGCCGCAGAGCTCGAAAAGGCGCTTGCGCTGCCGCAGGGCTGAGAAACGGGCCGCAAAATCCGCGGCAGACATCTGTTTTTTTCAGGCCCGGGCTCAGCGCCGCCCTGGCCGGATTCCGGGACAAGGTGGCGGGCTGCGAGGCGGCCTTCCGTTCGTTGTGTGCCGAGAGGTCGGTCGCACCCTGCACGGCAGCCGTGCCGCACGCTCGTTGTCTCGTCGACGCGTGCAGCGGGCGCGTTCCGCCTCATGCGGGGCGTTGCCGTGGGCCGTGCGGAGCGGGGGCGCGGAGCCGCTCTGAACGCGGCACTCCGGCCCGGGGCATCTTCATGGGCGGCCGTGGACGGCGCGAAGGGGCGCGAACGCTTCGGCGTTTTCTATGGAGATGCCGCAGAGGCCGCAGCTCCGGCGAGCAGGCGTCCCGCGTTCTATTTGTTCTTCATGGAGTCGTAGGCCTTCACGGATTTTTCCTTGACCCATTCGTAGCCTTCGATGGTCTTGTCCCTTGTCCATTCGTAGCCGGAAACCACGCCGTCCTTCACGTCTCGGCCTATCTCTCTTGCCTTGTCAGCCGTGTCGTTCGTGCTCTGGCTCGTTGTCCGGCTGGAGACTTCCCGGCCCTGCGCGTCGTAGGTGACCTCGCTCGTGGTGGTGCTGGTGCTGCAGGCGGCAAGCAGAAGGGCGGTCAGACAGAGAAGGGGAATGTGTCGTTTCATGGCTGTCCTCGTTTGCATGGGATCCGGAAAAGGAGCGGGGCTCCTTTGCTGGAAAAGGACGGAGCCGCCGGGAGCGGAATTCCGCGGACGTTGCGGCTTCCGTCGCTTCGTGGGCCAGGGGACGGAACTGGCCGGAGAAGAGCTTTCCCCGGCCGTGCTTTCGAGATGGGGCGCAAGCGCCCCGCTTGTGCTACTTGATGCCTGCCTTGATCATTTCTATGAACTGCTTGGCCACGCGGGGGCTGCGGCCGCCGCTGCGGGTGGCCTGAGCCTCGGCGCGGATGTCGAGTTCCTGCTGAGGCATGTCGATGCCGTACTGCGCCGCGAGCTTGTGCACGATGTCGAGATAGCGGTCCTTGTCGGGACGGAAGAACGTGACGGTGAGGCCGAAGCGCGCGGACAGGGACATGAGCTCCTGCCTCGTGTCGCCTTCGTGCAGGTCGCTGCCCGAGCGGTCGTCCCAGCTTTCCTTGATGAGATGACGGCGGTTGCTCGTGGCATACACCACGAAGTTTTCGCTGTGGCCGTTCACGCTGCCTTCAAGTATGGCTTTAAGGGCGGCAAAGTCGTTGTCGTTGCTGCTGAAGCTGAGGTCGTCGATGAACAGGATGAACTTGAGCGGATTGTGGGAAAGCGTCTCGGTGATGTCGGGAATCTGATAGAGCTGATTCTTCTTCACTTCCACGAGGCGCAGGCCCTTGTCGCAATAGGCGTTGACGATGGCCTTCACCGTGCTGCTCTTGCCGGTGCCTGCGTCGCCGTAGAGCAGAACGTTGTTGGCGGGCTTGCCCGCAAGCAGGGCCTCGGTGTTGGCGATGACCTTGGAGCGTTCCTGCTCGTAGCCGGGAAGCTGGTCGAGTCTCTGCGGGTCGGGATGGCGCACGGGAACGAGATGGCCGTCCTTCACCGTGAACATGCGGTACTTGGCGAAGATGCCGTAGCCTTTCTGATGGATGGTGGCTATGCGTTCATGGTAGGCGGCGGCAAAGTCGAGCGCGCTGTTCTTCCAGCCCGGCAGAAAGCCCTGAAAGCTGAGGGACTCGCGGATGGTGCGGCCGTCGAAGGAGCCGAGCTTCTGGAGAAACTCGAGCTCGTGGGAAAGACATTCGGCAAGGAAGGGGGACACGGGGGTGCTGCCGCAGCTCTGCAGCATGTAGATGTTCTCGTCTTCCATGATGAGGTTCAGCAGATAGGCGCTCAGATCGTCGCTGCGGGCAAAAAGCGCGGCGGCAAAGTCGCAGTAGGCGTCGACGCAGGCGGCGGTGTCGGAGGAGTCGGCGTCGAGCAGCTTCTGAAGCCGGGAAATGACGGGGTCGGAAAGGATGTTGCGGAAAATGACGAGGCTGCGCAGCTGCATGCTGGTAAGAGTCAGAGATTTCATGGGACGGTCACCTTCAAAAATTTTTCGGCAAGTATAGGGCAGGCAGAAGCGGGGCGCAAGTGCGCGCATTCTGCGTTTTTCCGCATTGTTCCGTTTTTTTCGCCGGAATGCGCCGGGGCGGCCGCGAGGGGCCACGAGGGGATGCGAGGGGATGCGAGGGGACGTGCAGGCCGCCTTTGCAGGGCAGGCCGGGAGCCGTCGCAGCCTCCGGCTTTTGTGCCGGGCCGGAGAAGGCGCGGAAAAGGGCGGCGCAGACAGGGCCGCCGAATCCGTCATTTCACGGGAGTACTTGCGCGGAACCCTCTGCTGTGGCACAAGCAGAAGAAAGGTCTGTCCGCAGAGCGTCGGAAACGGCGCTTTTGACGTATGCCGGAGCGCTTTCGGCGCGGAGGCTGTGCCTGACGGCGCGGCCGCACGGCGGACGGGAGATTCAAACACAACAGGAAGGAGTCGCCATGAAGATAGTGGTGCTTGACGGTCATACCCTGCGGGCGGGCATGGAAAGCCCGTGGCCTGCCTCCGACTCGGCGGACGAATGGGTCTGCTACGACCGCACGCCGGCGGACAAGGTGCTGGAACGCTCGGCCGGGGCTGACGTTCTGGTGGTGAACAAGACGGTAATGGATGCCGCGCTCATGGACGCGCTGCCGACGCTCCGCTGCATTGCCGTGACTGCGGCGGGCACCAACGTCATTGATTCCGAGGCGGCCGGGGCAAGGGGCATTGTGGTGTGCAACACGCCCGCCTACGGCACCGACGCCGTGGCGCAGCACGTGTTTGCCCTGCTTCTGGAGCTGTGCCGTCACACGGCGCTGCATGACGAGAGCGTGCGGCGCGGCGACTGGGCCCGCTGCGAGGATTTCTGCTACGCGCTCACGCCGCAGGTGGAGCTTACGGGAAAGACGCTGGGCATCTTCGGCTTCGGCAATCTCGGCAGAAGAGTGGCCGAACTGGGCCATGCCTTCGGCATGAAGGTCGTGGCCTGCGCTCATCGGCCCGTGCCTGCGCCGGATTATGCGCCCTTTGCCTTCGTGTCCCGCGAGGAGCTTTTCCGCGAATCGGACGTGCTTTCCCTGCACTGTCCGCTCACCGACGAGACGCGCGGCCTCGTGTGCCGGGAGACGCTTGCGCTCATGAAGAAGGGCGCGATTCTCATCAATACCTCGCGCGGCCCGGTGGTGCGCGGCGAAGACGTGGCCGAGGCCCTGCGTGAAGGAAGGCTCGGCGGTTTCGGCGCGGACGTTCTGGAGAGCGAGCCTCCGGCCATGGACGATCCGCTCCTTTCCGCGCCGCATTCGCTCATCACGCCGCACATAGCCTGGATGACCGACGGGGCGAGGCGAAACATCGTGTCCATCACGCTGGAGAACATCCGTCGTTTCCGTGAGGGAAATCCGCAGAACGTGGTGAACGGGGCATTTTTGAAGGCTCGCCGCTGAGTTCGGCAGGCGGGCTTGTTTCAGGCTCTTTTTTCTGCAGGAAGAGCGTTTTTGAGCGCGCTCGCCCTGTTGGAACGACGGGCTTTCGTGCAAGCCCCGGGGAAAGGTCCGTTCGGAAGAAGTCCGGGCGGACTTTTTTTTGCTTTTGCGCACGGCGGACGGACTTGAGATGCGAACCCCCTTTGCCGGAGGCGGGGGGCTCTGCCGTGTTCGGCGGCAGAGACAAAAAAGCCGGGGGAGATTCCCCCGGCCGGTCGGCAAAAGCAGCGGGTGCGCGCTTACGCCTTTTCGTCGTCGTCATCCTCGTCGAGCACGGCGTCGGTGACGAAGTCGAAGGCGATGCGTTCGATGGGAGCTTCGGGCTCGAAGGCGAACATTTCGGCAAGGAAGTTTTCGGAAATTTCCCTGTTCTCGGCCTTCGCCTCCACGATGAGCGCGTTCATGCGGTCGGTGTAGGCGCGGATGAGGCGGAACACCTCGGCCACCACGGGGCTCTCGGACGTGGGTTCGTTTTCTTCTCCGCCGCCGCAGCTGGAGTGTTCCTCTTCCACGGAGTCGTCGTAGGCGTCGAGGGCGGCGTTGATTTCCAGTTCGGAAAGGGTGGCGAATTCAGGAAGCGTCTTGACTGTGTTCATGAAAAACCTGTGTCTTTGGTTGCGGAAAAGGGGCATGGGCCGCCTATTCCCTGGGTTCGCTGAGAAGTTTCACGGGGTTGAGCATTTCCACCATGCGCTTGTGCGGAATTTTGGCCTGGCGCAGCGCAAGATGGAGATCGGTTGTCGTGTAGATGTCCCGCAGAATGACGGGCCGCGAGGCTCCGTCTCCTTCCGGGAAAATGGCCAGAAGCGGGATGCTTGCGCTGTTGAGCGCTTTGAGCAGCTCCTGATGGGAGGCGTTCTTGAAGGTCATGTCCACCTTCACGGCCGTCAGCGAGTACTGGTCGAGCACGGGCAGAAGATTGGGCGCGGCAAGCGTGGTGCGTTCAAGCACCTTGCAGGTCGGGCACCAGTCGGCGGTGAATTCCACGATCATGGCCTTTTTGCCCATGTCGGCCCGGAACTGCTCTTCGGAAAATTCCACCCAGGGCACGATTTCCTTCTGTGCGGGCAGAAAGGCCCAGAATCCGGAAAGGAATATGGCTCCGAAGGCAAAGGCCCCGAGGAACATCCGTCTGGTGATGGAACCGCGCAGACTTCCCCAGCGGCCCCATATCCATGCCGTGGTGGCGGCCACGAGCAGGGTGATGAGGGTTTTTACGTGCAGGGCGGGCGGCAGCAGGGAGAAAAGGTAGATGGCCGTGCCCATGAGCAGAAAGCCGAGCACGCGTTCCATGACGCTGAGCCACGATCCGGGTCTCGGCAGAAAGCGTATGAGCCGCGGAAAACAGGCCAGGATCACATAGGGCGTGGCCATGCCCACGCCGGTGGCCGCAAATATGGTCATGAGCACGGGCAGAGGCTTGGTGATGCCCCAGGCCAGCACGCCGCCGAGCAGAGGACCGCTGCACGGCGTGGCAAGCAGCGTGGTGAACATGCCCGTGCTGAACGCCTGCATCCTCGGCGAGGAGGTATGATGGCTCTGAAGGTCGAGCACCGGCAGATGGAACACGTCGAACATGGAAAGGCCCATGCAGAATACGATGAGCAGCATGAGGAAGATGGCCTCGCTGCTCTGGAAGAGCTGCCCCCAGAGCATGCCGGTCACTCCGGAAATGACGGCCAGAATGGCGAACCACGCCACGATGCCCGCGGCAAAGAACAGCGTGTGCTCGCGTATGCTGCGCCGCCTTTTTTCAAAGTCCTCCTCCGCGTCGAGCAGCATGGAGAACTTCATGGTGAGCACGGGCAGCACGCAGGGCATGAAGTTGAGGATGAGACCCGCCAGCAGGCCGAGACCCACGGCGCGGAACCATCCGTCTATCTGAAAGCTGCCTTCCAGATTCTGAGGCTCAAAGTCGTATCCCCGGGGGCTGGGCACGGACGTGGGCACGGGCACCGACGTGGGTTCGGGCCGGACCGGCGCAAGAATGCGCTCGCTCTGACGCTTGAACACAGACGTGGGCGCGGAAGGAAGAAGGTTGGCATGACGCAGGGAGGCCGTGTCCTCTTCCGGCATTTCCGCCACGGGAGGCACTTCCGGCGGTATCGCATTTTCGCCGCAGCAGGCCTTGCTTGCGAGAAAGTCGTTGAACCACGGCTGTCCTGCGGCATTGGGAAGCTCCGGCGGAGCGGTGGGCAGCAGAATGCGCGTGTGCACGGGCTGGCAGTGCTGGTCGGAGCAGGCCAGCAGGGAAATGTCCAGCGTCACGGCTCGGGGCTCGCTTTCCCGGAACACGAGAAAGACCGGCGCCGCATTGAAAAGCTGACGGCTCGTGCCCCCGCCTGCCGGCGACACTTCGTCGCCTGCGGTGTAGTGCACCTGCACCTTGCTTTCAGGAAGCGGTTCCCCGTCCGCGAGCACCGTCACGGTAAGAGGTATGCCTTCATCGCCCGCTTCATGGGCATAGGTGTGGTAGCCCTGGGAGGGCAGGAGCCACAGCACCGCCATGGACGTGTTCTTGTCCACGGGCGGCTGAAGCTGCCTTCCGTCCACGGCGGAAAGCTTGGCCCATTCGGTGAGAAAGCGGTAGGGCGGCTCGCCGGACGCGCGGGCAGAGTCCCCGTTAAAAAGGAAGGGGAGCGCGGACACGAGAACCCAGACGAGACAAAAAATTCGCAGCAGCCTTTTCATGAAAAGGCAAGCTAAACTTTTTTGCAGAAAAAGGCAAAATTTTTCTTGACGAACGGTGGCCTCAGGGCTATGACTCTTTCTGCGCTTCAAATGCACTGGGTCACTAGCTCAATTGGTAGAGCAGTTGACTCTTAATCAATTGGTTCGGAGTTCGAGTCTCCGGTGACCCACCAGTGGCAGAACGGCCCCTTGCATGCAATGCAGGGGGCTTTTTTGTATCCTGGTTCCGTGTTTTTCCGCGGCGGGAAGATTTCCGGGCAGGACCGGCCATGACGGCCGCGTCCGGTCTTCTTCGGAACGGCGCCGCAGCCCGCTTTTTCGGGCGCGCGTCTCATGAGCGCGCCGGACGGCCGGTTCTGCACGCAGGGCGGAGTGAAGCGCGGGCTGCATGACGGGACTTTCGTGACGCTTCCCTTTTTCGGACGTGCCCCGGCCCGGCGGGCGGCTCGTGGCAGAGGAGCGCCTTCGGGCGCGTCTTTCCGGCAAAAGGAAAGCAGAGCAAGAGGTCTTCATGCAGAGTCAGGTTTTCTTGAATCAGGTGCGGGAGTTCCTGCCCTGGTCGCAGACGCACACCGGGGCGGCGGCAAGAATTTTTTCCGTCGATGCCGGTCCCTTTGAACCCCGTGCGTTTGCCGTCATCGACATCACTTCCCTCGAGGAGCTTGAAAAGCTCCTTTCCTGTGCCGCTTCCTGCGGCGTTTCCCTCACGTTCCGGGGCTCCGGAACGTCCCTCAGCGGACAGAGCGTGGCCGAAGACGTGGCCGTGCGCTTCCGCGGTCCGGCGTGGCACGGCATCGACGTGCTTGACGGCGGGCTTCTCGTCCGCGCCCGCTGCGGCGTGACGGGCGGAGAAATCAACGCCGCGCTTGCGCCTTACGGGCGCTTCATCTCTTCCGATCCCTCCTCCATAGCCTCCGCCACCATAGGCGGCATGACGGCCAACAACGCCGCCGGCCTCGGCTGCACCGTGGCGAACAACATCTGGCATTCCCTTCAGGCCATGGAGTTCGTGCTTGCCGACGGCACCCGGGTGAACACCGCCGACGAGGAAAGCGTGAAGCAGTTCAGAACTTCGCACGCCTCGCTTCTTGCCGGGCTTTCCTCCCTGCGCGAAAGGCTCCTTGCCTCCCCGGAAAACGCGGACAGGGTGCGGCGCAAGTTCAGCATACGCAACACCTGCGGTTACTCGCTGAATGCCTTCACCGACTTTGAAGATCCGCTCGACATTCTCGTGCATCTTTTCGTGGGCTCGGAAGGCACGCTCGGCTTCATTCATTCCGTCACGCTGAAGACCGTGCCCGCGCTTCCCTGCCGGGGCACGGCCATGATGCTCTTTTCCTCCATGGACGACGCCATGGCCGCCGTGCTCGACATCCGCGCCTGCCGCGGCCTGTACGCCGGTGAGTTTCTGGATGACATTTCTCTTCGCGGTCTTGCGGAACTTCCGGGATTTCCTCAGGAATTTCGTCCCGACGGCGAAAGTTCCGACAACTGCGCCCTGCTTGTGGAAACAAGGGCCGCCGATGAGGCCTCCCTTGCCGCCGACATGGCGGAACTTGAAGCTTTGCTTGAAGCGCATCACCCCCGCGCGCGTCTCGGCTTCGTGACCTCGACCGAGGAGTGCGAGAAGCTGTGGAACATACGCCGTGCGCTTTTCCCCGCCATGGCGGGCACGCGTCTGCCTTCCGAGTACGCCTATGTGGAAGACTACTGCGTGCCCATAGAACGTCTGCCCGAAGCGAGCCACGGCCTTGTGGCCATTCTTCAGGAACTCGGCGTTCACCGCTGCGGCGTGAACGGGCACGCCCTGCACGGCAATCTTCACTGCACCGTGCCGCTCAGGCTTTCCGAGGCCTCGGAAGTGGAGCGTCTCGGTGCGTTCATCGAGCGCGCGGCCGCGCTCATTCTTTCCCTTGACGGTTCGCTCAAGGCCGAACACGGCACGGGGCGGGCCGTGGCCTCCTTCGTGCGCAGGGAGTGGGGCGATGAGCTTTACGGCATGATGCGCGAGGCGAAGCGTCTGCTTGATCCGGCGGGCATACTGAACCGCGGCTGTCTTCTGAACGACGGCGAGCGCTGTCATCTCGAAGGCCTCAAGTTCGTGGGAGCCGTGGGGCGGGGCGTCGATCTGTGCGTGGACTGCGGATTCTGCGAGGCCGTGTGTCCGTCGGCCCGCACAGGCTTCAGCCCGAGACAGCGCATTTACGCCCTGCGCGCCATCGCCGCCCTGGAGCAGGCCGGCGATGAAAGGCAGGCCGCGGAATGGAAGGAGTTCTTCCGCACCATGGGCGTTGAGCTCTGCGCCACGGACGGGCTGTGCTCCACGCGCTGCCCCCTCGGCATAGACGTGGCGGGATTCATGCGGCATTTGAGGCACGAGAATCTGACGGACAGGGAGAAGAAGGCCGCCTCCTTCGTGGCCGGGCACATCGCGCCCGTGTCCCGCGCCCTGTCCCTCGGGCTTGACGCGGCGTACGCGACGCACAGAATTCTCGGGCACGACATGGCGCAGAAGACCGGCGTTCTGGCGAAGAAGCTCACGGGCATGACGGTGCCCGATCTCGTGCAGGTGGGGCTTGCGGGCTCTTCTCCCGTGCCCTCGCCCCGCGCGAAGAGCGTTGAAAAGGTGGTGTATTTCCCCTCCTGCGCCGTGCGCAGCATGGGCTATGCCGGAGATTCCGGCCGTCGCGTGGAACCGCTCATGGACGTGGCCCTGCGCCTCTTGGAAAAGGCGGGCTACGAGGCCGTCATTCCACGCCATGTGGAAAAGCTCTGCTGCGGCAAGGCCTTTGAAACCAAGGGCATGATGGAGCAGGCCGACAAATGCGCCGCCTCCCTCGACGCGGCGCTTCTGGAAGCTTCGGAAAACGGCCGCTGGCCGGTCATGTGCGACACGAGCCCCTGCCTTGCGCGCATGAAAAAGACGCTCGATTCCCGGCTGTCGCTGTACGAGCCCGTGGAGTTCACGCTTCGCTTTCTCGCGGACAGGCTGCACTTCCGGCAGAAGTACGGCCGCATAGCCGTGCATGCCACCTGCTCCACCAGAAGCATGGGCCTTGTGGACTCGCTTCTGGCCGTGGCGCGTCTGTGCTCGCGCAATGTGGTGCTGCCCGACGGCATTTACTGCTGCGGCTTTGCCGGAGACAAGGGATTTTCCCGCCCCGAGCTCAACGCCGCCGCCCTGGCCGGACTCCGGGACAAGGTGGCGGGCTGCGAGGCGGCCTTCAGCACCTCGCGCACCTGCGAGGTCGGCCTTACCCTGCACGGCGGTCTGCCGTACCGCAACGTTCTTTATCTCGTCGACGAGTGCAGCGAGGCCTGCTTCGCCCGCTGAGGCGTCGTTTTCCGGCGCAGTGTCTTGACAGCGTGCCTTTGCGGTCGTTAGACAACAGAGGGAGGCCGCGTCTGCTGCTGGGCAGAACGTTGCGCCGCAACATTTTCTTCAGGTGGTTTCAATGGACAAACATATGGATCAGGGGGCCGTGCTGACGACGGAATCGGGAGACATCGTCGCGAGCGCGGAAGAGCAGGCCAGAGCGCAGGCGCTGGTGGAGGAAAAGGACAGCGAATCGAGAACGCGGCAGTTCCACGGCGTGTTCGCCAGGGTGGTGGCCGTCATATGCGTGGCGTTTTCTCTCTTTCAGCTGTACGCGTCCGTGTTCGCCACCATGGACGCCATGAAGCTGCGTTCGTTCCACATCATTTTTCTGCTGGTGCTCGCATCGTTCATGTATCCTGCGCTGCGCCGCGAGAAGAGGGTGAGAACCCTGCCCACGCTGTGGGATCTGGTGTGCGTGTGCGCGAGCCTGTACGCCTTCGGCTATCTCATACTGCACTATGACGCCATTGCCATGAGCGGCGGATGGTTCACCACGCAGGACTACGTGGTGGCGGGCATAGGCGTGCTCGTGGCCTTTGAATGCGCAAGGCGCGTGGTGCCCAACCTCGCCGTGCTCGCGCTGATTTTTCTTGCCTACACCTTCCTCGGCAAGTATCTGCCCGGAGCCTTCGGTCATGTGGGCTTCTCGCTCACCCGCGTGATGGACCACATGTTCTGGGGCAGTCAGGGCCTTCTCGGCGTGGGCGTGGGCGTTTCGGCCACGTACGTCTTTCTCTTCGTGCTCTTCGGCGCGTTTCTGCGCATCAGCGGCTTCAGCGAGTTCATCAACGATCTTGCCCTCACGCTGGTGGGACGCACCGCGGGCGGCCCGGCCAAGGTTTCCGTCATTGCAAGCGCCCTCATGGGCATGATCAACGGCAGCGCTCTCGCCAACGTGGCCACCACGGGCGCCATCACCATTCCCCTCATGAAGAAGACCGGCTACAAGGCCGAGTTCGCCGGAGCCGTGGAGGCCGTGGCCAGCACGGGCGGTCAGTTCGCCCCGCCCATCATGGGCGCCGTGGGCTTCATCATGGCCGAGTTCCTCGGCGTGAGCTACACCAAGGTCATGCTCGCCGCGGCCATTCCCGCATTCCTATACTATCTCGCCCTCATCATGGCCGTGCACTTCGAGGCCAAGAAGCTCGGCCTCAAGGGTCTCTCCAGGGAATACATCCCCGACGCCGTCAAGGTCATCAAAAAGCGCGGTCACCTCATCATTCCCCTCGTGGTGCTCATGGTCATCATGCTCATGGGCTACACCCCGCTTTTTGCCGCCGCCATGGCCATTTTCGCCACGGTCGTGGCCTCCTGGCTCTCCAGGGAAACCCGCATGGGCCCGAGGCGCATACTTCAGGCTCTTGAGGAAGGCGCGAAGGGCGCCGTGGGCGTGGGCGTTTCCTGCGTCATCATCGGCATCATCATAGGCTCCGTGTCCCTTACCGGCCTCGGGCTCACCTTCGGCTTCCAGGTGCTCAAGTACGTGGGCGAAGGACAGCTCTATCTCGGCGGCGTGTTCGTCATGGTCATGAGCACCATACTCGGCATGGGCGTGCCCGGCGTTGCCGCCTACGTCATCGTTGCCGCCGTGGCCGTGCCCGTGCTCACCGGCGTGGGCGTGGAACCCATGAGCGCCCATATGTTCTGTCTCTTCTACGCCTGCCTTTCCAACATCACGCCGCCGGTCGCCATGTCTTCCTACGTGGCTGCGGGCATCGCCAACTCCAACGAGACGAAGACCTCCCTCATCGCCGTGCGGCTGGGGCTCACGGGCTTCATCCTCCCGTTCTTCTTCCTCAATAATCCGCTCTTGCTCTACAGTTCCTCCAACCCGGGACTGGCCACGGTGTGGGCCTTCATCACCGCAAGCTTCGGCGTGTGCGCCCTGGCCGTGGGCCTTGAGCGCTGGCTCTTCGGTCCCTGCACCATCGTGCAGAGCCTCATGTTCATCGCGGGCGCGGTGCTCACCATCGACCCGGGACTCTCCACCGACGCCATAGGCATTGCCGTCATTCTCGCGGCCGCGGTGCTCAACCGTCGATCCACGACGCAGCGGCAGCGGGCGGAAGGCTCCGCGGCAGGGGCGGACTGATTTTCGGCTTTCATCCTTCCTCCCTCCGGGGGAAGGACAACTTTCAACAGGTTCAGGAGTGATTATGTACGGTAAAGTCCTTCTTTCCATGATGGCGGCCGTGTCCATGCTCTTCGGCGGCGTTCAGGCAAAAGCCGCCGATCATGCGCCCGTGACCATCAGCATTCCCACCGCGGCCACGACCAGCACGCTGTATCCCATCGGCGCGGCCCTCGGCAATCTGTGGAGCACCAAGCTCCCCTACGTGAAGGCCAGCGTCCAGTCCTCCAAGGGCGGCGTTCAGAACCTTCAGCTTCTCAGCAGAAAGGACGCTCAGGTGTCCTTCGCCATCACCAGCATCACCTATCAGGCCATGAAGGGCCTCGACATGTTCAAGGGGCATGCCTATCCCGACGTGCGCATCATCGCCGGTCTTTACTACAACCCCAATCAGGTCATCGCCCGCGCCGACAGCAACGTGAATTCCCTGAAGGACTTCAAGGGCAAGGTCTTCGCTCCCGGCGTGGCCGGCGGCACCACCATCGGCGAAACGCAGGTGCATTTTGCCGCCGCCGGTCTCAAGTATCCCGGTGACATCAGGCCTCAGTACGTGGGCCCCGCCGAAGCCGGCGACCTCATGCGCAACAAGCAGCTCGACGGTACCTGGATCATGGCCGGTCTGCCCAACGCCGGCGTGTCCGAAATGTGCGCCACCGCCGACGGCCGTCTCGTGAACATCGACGACGCCACCTTCGAGAAGCTCAGCAAGGATTATCCCTGGTATGCCAAGTTCCAGATTCCTGCCGGAACCTATCCCGATCAGGACAAGGCCGTGCAGACCACGGCCGTCAAGATGATCCTCATCACCGACGCCTCCCTGCCCGAGGACGTGGTGTACGACCTCACCAAGTGCTTCTGGGAAAATCAGGATATCGTGAAGAAGTCCCACGCCGTCATGAAGGACATCTCCCTTGAAGGCGCCGTCACCGACCTCGCCGGCATTCCGCTTCATCCCGGCGCGGCGAAGTACTACAAGGAAGTCGGCGTGCTGAAGTAGTCCGCAACAGGCTCCGCTTTTTGCATTTTTGTCGGGCCGTTCCTTTTCCCTGCGGAAAGGGGCGGCCCTTTCTCTGTCCGATGCCCGCGCCGCGCGGTACGGGACTTTACAAAGAGGGATAATCTTTCTACAAGAAAGTTTCTCCCGCGTCGGTTTCCGCCCGATGCGAGCCTTTTTTCAAACGTTTCCCGCCGGACGGCCCGCGTTCCGCCGCACCCTGTGGCCGGATCCTTTCATGAACGCTCCGCGGGAAGTAAACCGTCAACCATGGGCTCGTGCGCCCGTGAGGTCTTGTCATGGCTAAGAACAACAAAGTTATCCTTGCGTACTCCGGCGGTCTCGATACCTCCGTCATCCTCAAGTGGCTCATCGTCGAGCGCGGCTATGAAGTCATCACCGTCACCGCCGACCTCGGTCAGGAGGACGATCTTGACGGCGTGGAACCCAAGGCCCTCAAGACCGGCGCCACCAAGGCCTACATCGAAGACCTGCGCGACGAGTTCGCGAGCGACTACATTTATCCCATGCTGCGTTCCGGCGCCACCTATGAAGGCCGCTACCTCATGGGCACCTCCATCGCCCGTCCGCTCATTTCCAAGCGCCTTGTGGAAATCGCCCGCAAGGAAGGCGCCTTCGCCATCGCTCACGGCGCTACCGGCAAGGGCAACGATCAGGTGCGCTTCGAGCTGTCCATCAACGCCCTCGCTCCCGACCTTCAGGTCATCGCTCCCTGGCGTGAATGGGATCTCATGAGCCGTACCGCCCTCACCGCCTTCGCCGAAAAGCACGGCATTCCGGTCAACGCCTCCAACAAGCACTACAGCATGGACCGCAACATGCTGCACTGCTCCTTTGAAGGCAGCGAGCTCGAAGATCCGTGGGAAGAACCCGGCCCGAACAGCTATGTGATGGCCGTGCCCGTGGAACAGGCTCCCAACGAACCGGAATACATCACCATCGGCTTTGAGAAGGGCGACGCCGTCACCCTGAACGGCGAACGTCTCACTCCCCGTGAAATGATCATGACCCTGAACAAGATCGCGGGCAAGCACGGCATCGGCCGTCTCGACATGGTGGAAAACCGCTTCGTGGGCATGAAGAGCCGCGGCGTGTACGAAACCCCCGGCGGCACCGTGCTGCATGTGGCCCATCAGGACCTCGAGGGCATCTGCCTTGACCGCGAGGCTCTCGCTACCCGTGAGACCATCATTCCCCGTTACGCCGCCGCCGTGTATAACGGCTTCTGGTTCTCGCCCGAACGCGAGGCCATGCAGGCCCTCATCGACCAGATGCAGCGCGGCGTGACCGGCGAAGTGCGCCTCAAGCTCTACAAGGGCACCGCCTGGCCCGTGGGTCGCTATTCTCCCCACAGCCTCTACTGCCAGGATCTTGCCACCTTTGAAGAGTGCGCTACCTACGATCACAAGGACGCCGCCGGCTTCATCCGTCTGCAGGGCCTGCGCATCCGCGGCTATGCCGACCGCGTGAGCCGCTTCCTGAAGTAGTTCGACACAGGCCGGGGGAGTTCCTCCGGCCTGTTTTCCGAAAGGAGGACGGGCCCTGTCTTCCGACGGGCTTCGTTTTTCCCCGTTCGCGCAACGCAAGGCGCGTTCCGTCTTTTTCTTCCCGACCGTTCCGGCGGCCGGGGTTTCTGTTCCGCTCCGAGCGGGTCTAAAACATTCTGGAGTTACCATGTCCGACAAGCCTTGGGGCGGCCGCTTCAAAGAAAGCACCAGCCTTGCCGTGGAAGCCTATACGGAATCCATTTCTTTCGACAGCGCGCTCTACGCGCAGGATATCGCCGGTTCCAAAGCCCATGCCCGCATGCTGGGCGAGCAGGGCGTCATCACCCGCGAAGAGGCCGCGCAGCTCATCGCCGGCCTTGATCAGGTGAAACGCGAAATCGAGGAAGGCTCCTTCCCCTGGAAGCGGGAGCTCGAAGACGTGCACATGAACATCGAGACCCGCCTCACCGAAATCGTGGGAGAAGTGGGCAAGAAACTGCATACCGGACGCAGCCGCAACGATCAGGTGTGCCTCGACTTCCGTCTTTTCGTGTCCGACCGGATGCGTGAATGGATGCACCTTGCCCGCGCGCTCATCCGCATGTTCGTCCGCCGTGCCGAAGAAAACCGCGCCGTTCTGCTCCCCGGCTGCACCCACATGCAGCCCGCCCAGCCCGTGAGCCTGGCTCACCATCTGCTGGCCTATGCCTGGATGCTCAAGCGCGACGTGGAACGCATGGCCGACTGCGAACGCCGCGTGCGCGTGAGCCCCCTCGGCGCGGCAGCGCTCGCCGGAACCACCTATCCTCTGAATCCCGGCATGGTGGCGGAAGAACTCGGTATGTACGGCATTTTCGACAACAGCATGGATGCCGTGGCCGACCGCGACTTCGCCCTTGAGGCTCTCTTCTGCGGAAGCGTGGCCATGGCGCATCTCTCCCGCTTCTGCGAGGAGATCATCTGGTGGGCCAACCCGCTTTTCGGCTACATCACGCTTTCCGACAAGCATTCCACCGGCTCTTCCATCATGCCGCAGAAGAAGAATCCCGACGTGGCCGAAATCATGCGCGGCAAGACCGGCCGCGTGTACGGCAATCTTTTCAATCTCATGACCATCATGAAGGGCATCCCGCTGACCTACAATCGCGATCTGCAGGAAGACAAGATTCCCTTCATCGATACCGACAAGACCGTGCGCCATTCCCTTTCCCTCATGGCCGACATGCTCGAAGGCATCACCTTCCATCCCGAGCGCATGCGCAAGGCCCTTGCCGCAGGCTTTTTGAACGCCACCGAGCTTGCCGACTACCTGGTCACCAAGGGCATGCCCTTCCGTGAGGCGCATCATGTGTCCGGCCGCGCCGTGGCCATGGCCGAAGAACTCGGCATTGGTCTTGAAAATCTCACCCTTGAACAGTTCCGTTCCCTGAGTGAACTCATCGGCGAGGACGTGTACGCCGCGCTCGACTACGACACCGCCGTGGCCCGTCGCAACGTTCCCGGCGGCACCGGCCCGAAGTCCGTGGCCCGGCAGCTTGAGAACATCAAAAAATGGCTCGATGAGGGCGACAAGTAGCCATGCCCCGCAAAAAGCGCGTACCCGCCACGCCGCAGGAAACGAGAGACTGGCTCAAGAAGGCCGTTCACTCCGCGCCGAGGCCGCTGCCTCCGGGCTTCTTTCCGAGAATCCTTGAGCAGTCCGTGCACGAGGGCTTTTCCCGCGAGGAACTCCTGAATACGCTGGACGAGTGGTTGAACTACGGCTACTGCCGCATCATTGATCCCATAGCGCAGGACATTGAAATCACGCACGAAGGGGAGAGATTCTTCTACTAGCATGATGAATGCCCCGCAGTGCGGGGACGGATCGTTTTCTTTCGTTCGGTCCGGACAATCCTGTACTGCTTTTCGTGCCTGAAAGTGAAGCAAAAGGCCCCGACGGATTCCGTCCGTCGGGGCCTTTTGGCGTTTTATCATGGCGCTTTTCTGCCCCTCCGTTCATGATGAGGCAAACAGGAGGAAAAAAAACGGTGTCCATTCTGCTGCTCGGCATGGGAAACCTTCTGAAAGGGGACGACGGGCTCGGCGTGCACGCGATAAGACGCCTTGCGGACGAGCGCCTTGAAGGCGCGGAACTCCTTGAACTCGGCACGTCGCTTGCCGACTGCTTTTTCGCCCTTGAGCGCCATGACCACGTCGTGGCTCTGGACGCCGTGACGGCAGGCGGCAAGCCCGGAGATTTGTATTGGCTCTCCAAGGAGGATTTCGTCAGAGCCAGAGACAGACGCGTCACCCTGCACGACGGCGACCTCCTGGACGCTCTCGAACTCGCGCAGCTTCGCGGCTTCAGACCGCAGCTCCATGTGGCCGGCATGGAACCGTTGCGCTGGGACGAGTGGAGCCTCGAGCTCTCTTCCCCCGTGCGCGCCGCCTTCCCCGCCTACCTCGACATGATACGGATGCACCTGCATGTGCTTGAAGAGGAGAGAAAAATCAGGGACGGGCGCAGGCAGGGCAGGTAGAAGCAGGCAGAGCAGGGCAGGGGCGCTGCCCCTGGCTCCGCCGGGGGAGTCACCCCCGACACCTGAAAGGCATGCGGGGCGCCGCCCCGCACCCCGGCGGGGGAAATAATTCCCCCCGCGCCCCCCTGTTTCGCCTTGCGGCTTCGCCGTGCGGCGGGTGCCGTGCGGACGCAAAAGACGAGCTCTGAAAAGACGGACAGAGAGAAAGCAGCGTGGCACAAAGGCCGGAAGGCTGGGCTCACGCTGTTCGGGCTTCGTAGTCAGTGCAGGCGTGCGCCCTGCGCCCGCCTGCGGCTGCCGACCGATGTTCCCGCTGCGCGGCAACATCGGTGTGCTTGGAAGGGATTTCCAGAGTTTAAAGGGAGAGCCTGGCCCAACGCTCTGGGAAACCTTCGTTTGCAGCGGACGGCCTTCTCTCGAAGCTCTGGGGCCCCGGGCGACGTCAGGAGCTCGGTCGGTGGTCATGAATAGGCGGAATTCACTTCCGCCGTTAAATGAAATGACCACCGTGCAAGCCCCGCGTCCGTACAGCGTGTCCGGAACAGACGGGAGTCGGTGTTGCTCGGGCGTCGGTAAATGTCGCGCGAGCGTGCAAGCCCCGCGTCCGTACAGCGTGTCCAGAGCAAACGGGCGGTTGCGGTACTCGGGAGAAGGAGACTGTCGCTCGGCCGGTGGTCATGAATAGCCGCGATTCACTCGCGGCGTTAAATGAAATGACCGCCGTACAAGTTAAGGGTCTGTACAGTGTGTCTGGAACAGATGGGAGTCGGTGTTGCTCGGGCGTCGATAAATGTCGCGCGCCACCCCGCGTCTATAAAAGGAAGGTGGTGGCGAGCCCGAGAAAGATGAAGAATCCGCCCGAGTCGGTGAGGGCCGTGAGGAAAATGCTGGAGGCCTGCGCCGGGTCTCGGCCGAGGGCGCGCAGCACGAGCGGAATTGCGCCGCCTGCCACGGCGCCGAGCAGCATGTCGAGCAGAAGAGCTATGCCCATGACCGTGGCAAGCATGCTGTTGTGGCTCAGGAACATGACGCCGATGTAGGCTAAGAGCGCCATGAAAATGCCGGTGCCGAGTCCGATCTTGCTTTCGCGGAACACCGCGCCCCACGAGCGCTTGGCGTCGAAGCTCTCCGTGGCGAGCTGGCGTATCATGACGGCAAGGGCCTGCTGTCCCGTGTTGCCGGCCTGATTGGCCACCATGGGCATGAGCACGGCAAGAAGCGCCATCTGCGCGATGGAGCCTTCAAACATGGAGACGATGAAGGCCGACAGCGAGGAGGTGCACATGTTGATGATGAGCCACGGCAGACGGATGCGCACCGAACGCGTCCACGGCGTGTCCACGTTTTCATCCTGACCGGCACCCACCATGCCCAGCATGTCCGAACTCGCCTCATCCTGAATGATGTCGAGAACGTCGTCGTGCGTGACCACGCCCATGAGATGCTCTTCCCTGTCTACCACGGGCAGGCAGAGAAAGTTGTAGTGGCCGAGCAGACGCGCCACTTCCGACTTGTCGGTGTCGTACTGCACGGAAATGACGTCCTGCTTGTTGACCATGCTCGCAAGCAGCGTGCCCGGACGCGCCAGCATGAGGTCGCGCAGGGAAATGACGCCCTCAAGCGTTTCCTGACTGTCCACCACGTACACGTAGTAGGGCATTTCCTTTTCTTCCAGCTCGCTGCGTATGAGCAGAATGGCCTCGTCCACCGTGGAGCTTGAGGCCACCATGATGATGTCCGTATTCATCACGCCCGCGGCGGTGTCGGGGTCGAAGCTGAGCAGCATGCGCAGCTCTTCGGCGTCGTCGGCGGGCAGGTTGCTCAGCAGAATGTCGCGGTGTCCCTCTTCCACCTCGTCGAGAATGTCCACCGCGTCGTCGGGGTCCATTTCCGCAATGAGACGGGCGGCGTCGTCGGCGTCCATGTTCTCCAGAACGTCGCCGGCCACTTCTTCATCGAGTTCGGCAAGGGCTTCGGCGGCCTCCTCGGTGGGCAGATGCGTGAGCACGCAAAGCTGCTTGTTGAGCGGAAGCTGCTCCAGATGCTCGGCCCGGTCGGCGGGATGCACGAAGTCGTCGCTGTTGATGTCGCTGCCGCAAAGCTCGAGTCCGGCTTCCTGGGCGCTTGTTTCATAAAGGGACAGATCTTCCTCTTCGCCGCCTTCGCCATGCTCTTTTTTCTTCGGTGCAGAGCCGTCATCGTGCTGCCCGGTCGCGGCATTCTCCGTGTCGGGAGAGGAGAGGGGGGATTCCTTACCTTTCGTTCCGGATGCGCCGTCTTCCGGCGTGCCGGTCTGTAATTTTAAAGAATCGCCTGTCTTTTCAACTGCTTTTTGAGAACGTTCACTTCTGGAAGGCATCGTTTCCCCGGATGATTCCGCAACAGGGGAAACGTCCGTCTTTTTTTCGAGGGACGAACTGTCGGCAGAAGAGGAGATGGAGGGGGAGTCAGCTTTCGTATCCGCTTGTGATTGTGTTTTTTTACTCATATCCTGTATTCTCCCCAAACACTCTTGACGAATCGCGAGAGGTCGCCTAGCCTGTTACTTCACCCCATTGTGTGGAAAATATCTGCTTCGGGAACCATCCCGTAACGGAAGAAGTAAAGAGGCGGACATGTCCAAAGACGATATTGAATATCACGCCAAGGCCGCAGGAGCAAGCTCCAATATGGCCGGGCAGAGCTTTCCCGAGCTTCATGTTGATCCCCCCTTCGTCATTCCTGCCGATACCGCGGCGGCTTTTTCCGACACGGCCTGCGAGTTTGCCTCACGGCTCATATGCATGGCGCTGGAGGAGGACGGGCCCGATCTGACGAGCCTCGGCATATTTCCTCCCGAGGAAGAGTCGAAAGCCTATATCGTGGCCAAGGAACGCACGCTGGTCGTGGGGCTGCCGCTCATCAGTCTGGTGCTTTCCATCATAGGCATGCAGCCCGACGCCTGGAGCGCTGAGGTGGAGGAAGGCAGTCTTGTGGAAAAGGGCACCGTGGTGGCCCGTCTGCACGGGCACACCATTCAGCTGCTCAAGGCCGAGCGCGTCATTCTCAATCTCATGACGCATCTTTCCGGCGTGGCCGATCTCACCCGCGCCTATGTGGAGCGGCTGGAAGGTACCGGCGTGCGGCTGCTCGACACCCGCAAGACTCTTCCCGGTCACCGCTACCTGGAAAAATACGCCGTCCGTGTGGCGGGCGGCGTCAATCACCGCATGAACCTTGCGGAAATGCTGATGATAAAGGACAATCACATCGACGCGGCCGGTTCCATCACGAAGGCCGTGGAGGCGTTGCGTAGCCGCTATCAGCCCTGTCCGCCCATTGAGGTGGAATGCCGCAACGCCGACGAGGTGCGCGAGGCCGTGGCCTGCCGTCCTGAACGCATCATGCTCGACAACATGGAACCGAAGCAGCTTGCCGAGGTTCTTCCCCTGATTCCCCGCGACATCGAGGCCGAAATAAGCGGAGGCGTGACGCTCGAGACCATTCGGGAACTTGCGCTTGCAAGCAGCGTCCGTCCGGCCGACTTCATTTCCGTGGGGCGCATCACGCATTCCGCGCCTTCCGCCGACTTCAGCATGAAGATGGAGCGCGGCTAACGTTGTATTCTCCCGGGGCGGAAGGCTCTGGAAACGTCTGAGGTTTGCTTATGGATATCAAGACCTGTGCGTCCGGTTCGACGGAAGCACGCATTGAAGAGCTCAGAAGGCGCTTCGGCGGCGATCTCGTCATTCTCGGGCATCACTATCAGTCCGACGACATCGTCCGTCATGTGGACATCGTGGGCGACTCTCTCGAACTCGCCCGCCGCATACCGGACATCGAGGCCCGCAACATCGTGTTCTGCGGCGTGTACTTCATGGCGGAATCCGCCTGTCTGCTGGCCCGTCCCGGTCAGCGGGTGTTTCTGCCCGACCACGAGGCCGACTGTGCCATGGCGCGCATGGCCCGCGCTGAGGACGTGGAACGCGTTCTGGAAAGACTGACCGCCTCCGGCCGCAAGGTCGTGCCGCTGGCGTACGTGAATTCCTCGCTGGCCGTGAAGGCCGTGGTGGGACGATTCGGCGGCGCCGTGTGTACCTCCTCGAACGCGAAGGTCATGCTGGAATGGGCGCTTTCCCGGGGCGAGACCGTACTCTTTCTGCCCGACCGCAATCTCGGCCGCAATACGGCGAGAATTCTCGGCATTCCCGAGGAGAAGCAGGTCGTGCTCGACCTCGTTCACGACAATCTCGACTCCGCTCCCGTGCAGGGGGCGCGCCTTCTGCTCTGGCCGGGCTGCTGCCCCATTCATGAATCGCTCATGAAGCCCGACATGGTCGACGCCTTCCACCGTCATTTCCCCGGCTGCCGTGTGCTCGTGCATCCCGAATGCAGCCCCGAAGTGGTGGAGCGCAGCGACGGCGCGGGTTCCACGGCCTACCTCATCAAGGAGGCGGAAAAGGCGGCCGCCGAAGGCAGGGAGGCCGCGCTGTGCATCGGCACGGAATTCCATCTGGTGCGCCGTCTCATGGAGCGGCATGCCGGACGCATCAACATCATTCCTCTGGCGCAGGCCACCTGTGCCGACATGGAAAAGGTGACCGCCGAAAGACTGCTGGCCACACTGGAAGGACTGGAGGAAGGAAAGGGTGAGGTCTTTGTGGACGAAGCCCTCAAGGCTCCCGCCCGCGAGTCACTGGTTCGCATGCTCGAAAACTGCCGTTAGTGTCCCGTCGGCGGCTCGCGCGTGCCTCCTTCGGCACGCCGTCCGCCGCGCTTCGGGCTTGAAAGAGGCGCTTTTTGCCGTGCCGCACGGCGCAGGAGCCGGATCGGCTCCCCAGGCAGAAAGGCGTTCTTGAAACCGGATACGGCTCCGTATCCATTCGCTGCTGCGGGTTTGCCGCAGTTCAGGCGTCGCTGTATGAATTCATTACGTTATCGTTCTCAGGTTCTCGTCATCGGCTCGGGCCTTGCCGGCTGCGCGGCTGCGCTCACCATGGCCGACAAGGGCTTCGACGTTCATCTTCTCATGCCCACCGAAGAGCTGGACGGAGGCAACTCCATCATGGCTCAGGGCGGCATCGTGTTTTCCACCGACCCGGAAGACCAGAAGTCCCTTCAGCACGACATGTTCGTGGCCGGTCATGACTACAACTACGACGAAGCCGTGCGCTTTCTGGCCGAACACGGCGGCGAGGCCGTGCAGAGCATGCTCATCGACAAGCTGCACGTGCCCTTCGACCGCAATGCTTCAGGCAAGTGGGACATGACGCTCGAAGGCGGTCATGCCGTGCCCCGCATCGCGCACTGTGCGGACTACACGGGCAGAAGCATCATCGAACACATCCACGCGGCCGTGGCAAAGCATCCGAACATCACCGTGCTCGGCGGCCGTTCCGCCGTGGACCTCGTGACCTCCGAGCACCATGCCCGTTCCACGGCCTGGCACTATCAGCTCACCAATCAGTGCCTCGGCGTGTACGCCTTCAACGAGGCCACGCAGGAAGTGGAGCTTCACCTTGCCGAGCATACCGTGCTCGCCACGGGCGGCGTGGGGCAGGTGTACCTGTACTCCACCAACAACCCCTGGGCCACGGGCTCAGGCATCAGCATGGCGCACCGCGCAGGCGTGCGTCTGGCCAACATGGAATTCATGCAGTTCCATCCCACGGGCCTTTTCAATCACGCCCAGCAGATTCCGCTGCTCACCGAGGCTCTGCGAGGCGAGGGCGCGCATGTGGTCAACAGTCACGGCGAACGCTTCGTGAGCCGCTACGATCCCAGAGGCGATCTTGCCCCCCGCGACATCGTGTCTCAGGCCATTGTGAGCGAGATGCTGGCCACCGGCGAAAATCACATGCTGCTCGACTGCTCCACGCTGGAATGCGACGTTACCCGCCGTTTCCCCACCGTGTTCGAGAGCTGCCGGAAAATCGGCATAGACATGCGCACGCAGCCTCTGCCCATCGTGCCCGTGGCGCATTATTTCTGCGGCGGCATTCTTGTGGATCTGCGCGGCAGAACCACTCTGGACAGGCTTTATGCCGTGGGCGAGTGCAGCTGCACGGGCATACACGGCGCCAACCGTCTGGCGAGCACCTCGCTTCTGGAAGCGCTTCTCTGGGGCATTTCCGCAGGCCGGGACATCTCGGAACGCATTGCCTCGGAAAGCTTCGACGCCCGCATCTTCTCCGAAATCGCGGACTGGAAGCATCCCGGCAACGAGCACAACGACGATCCCGCGCTCATTGCGCAGGACTGGGCCACCATACGTCACATCATGTGGAACTACGTGGGCATCATACGCACGGAAAGCCGGTTGCGCCGCGCCTTTGCCGATCTGCGCGATCTGGCCAGCCATCTGCATGACTTCTACAAGCACACGCCGCTCACGCAGTCTCTCGTGCATCTTTTCCACGGCTGCCAGACGGCCTACCTCATCACGCAGGCCGCCCTGCGGAACAAGCAGAGCCTCGGCTGCCATTACCGCAAGGATTAGGCCTTGAGGAGAAGAAGCCGGTCTCTTCCCGAGCCGGTTCTTCTCGCGGCAATGCCGAAGGCGGAGAAGACATTCGGTTGAAACGACGTGCCCGTTGCGCAGTACGTGCGGCGGGCGCGTCGTTTTCTGGTCAGGAGCCGGGAACGTTTATCAGAAATGTCGCTTTCCGGTGCGATGTTTCGGGCATGAAAAGGCCGCGCTTTCCGCAGGGGCGGGAGGCGCGGCCTTTTGCGTGGAAACTTTTCGTGGCCTTTTCTGCAGGGAGGCCTCGGAGAAGCGCGGTCTTGCGGCCTTTGCCCAAAGAACGCAGGCCGAGTCAGCGGGAGAGATAGGGCATGACGCGCATGAACAGCGACACCGCCGCCACGCCCAGCAGAATGAGCAGGGCGTTGTGGAAGGTGCCCTGCCTGATGCGCTTTGCGAGCGGCCAGGCGCAGAGAAAGCCTGCCACGGCGACGGGCGCGATGAAGGAGACGCTCCGGATGACATCTTCCGTGATGAGACCGTGGATCATGATGACGCCGAGACTGACGATGGATGCCGGGGTGGAGCTGGTGAAGAAGCCTCGGGCCTCATTTTTTTCCATGCAGATGAGCGAGGCGTACATGGCCATGACGGGACCGTTGATGCCTATGGAACCGCCGAAGAATCCGGCAAAGAATCCGCAGCCCCATTTCATGAAGGAGCGGGGGGCCATGCATGTGCCGAGCCAGTCCTGCACGAGCTGCACGATGATGTGCATGACGATGATGAGGCACAGCAGAAGTTCCAGTATTTCAACGTCCACGATTTTCAGCGTCCGCACGCCGAGCAGAATGCCGGGGATGGCCGGAAGCCAGAAGCCGATGACATCCCGCACATTGATGTAGCGCCAGTAGAGCGCGAAGGACATAAGGCTGACGAGAACCGAAATGATGATGCTGATGAGGATGACCGTCTTGGACGAGACGAACAGCGTGATGAGGGGGAGGGCGATGAGCATGCCCCCCATGCCCGTAAGACCGTTGATGAATGCACCGATGAACCACGCCGCGCCGATGATGAACAGATCGTTGACCATGAAATACTCAGAACGAAGGTGAAACGGAAAATGCCGCCCTGGCGTGACGTTGCCCGCGGCGGGAATGAGGACGAAAGCTCCGCCGGGCCGTGACGGGAGGAAACGTTCGGCGGAAAAGTCCGGACCCGGAGGCCCGGGCGCTTTGCAGAGGTGCTACCTTGTGAAGTAGGGCAGAAGCTGGAAGAACAGGGAAACGGCAGCCACGCCCAGCAGAATGAGCAGGGCATGATGAAAGGTTTCCTGCCGGATGCGCTTTGCCAGCGGCCAGGCGCAGATGAATCCGGCTACGGCGGCAGGGGCCACCCACGACACGGCATGGAGGACGTGTTCCGTCACGAGTCCGTTGCCGACAAGCACGGACAGGCTCACGAACGAGGCGGCCGTGGCGCTGGTGAAGAATCCGCGGGCCCTGTTTTTTTCCATGCACATGAGCGAGGCGTATATGGCCATGACGGGACCGTTCACGCCGAGCGAACCGCTGAAGAAGCCCGCGCCGAAGCCGCACACGTACTTCATGACGGCGCGCGGCGCCATGCACGTGCCGAGCCAGTCCTGAATGAGCTGCACGACGATGTGCAGGACGAGAAGAATGCAGAGAAAAAGTTCCAGCCAGGCGATGTTCACGACCTTCAGGGTCCACACGCCGAGCAGAATGCCGGGCACGGCCGACAGCCAGAACCCCGCGACGTCGCGCACGTTGATGTAGCGCCAGTAAAGCAGAAGGCTCATGAGCCCGACCATGAAGCCGGACATCATGCTGACCACGATGGCGTCCTTGGAAGACGCGAAGAGCGAAATCAGAGGAAGAGCGATGAGCGCGCCGCCCATGCCGGTAAGTCCGTTGATGAATGCGCCTATGAACCAGGCTGCTGCCGTGATGAGAATGTCGGTGTCCATGACTGCCTCGAAAAAAGCGTGAGGCATGATTGTTATGCCTCTGCGGGGCATTTGTAAATGAAAAAAGGGGCGCCCGGCGTGCGGAGCGGCGCGGAAGGCACGCGGGAAGCGGGGCGGATCATGGCCGCAGACCGCCATGCAGGCGCATTGAGGCGAAAGGACGCAAAAAAGGCCGCCGGAAATCCGGCGGCCTGAACGGTGCGCTGCCTGCGGAGCAGGGTGCGAAAGACTTACTTCACGGTGTAGAACTTGTCGCCGGAAGCGCCGCACACGGGGCACTTGCCGTCAAACTTGCCCTTGCTGATGAAGCCGCACACGGGGCAGATGTAGTAGTCTTCGGCGTCCGTGGCGGGGTCGGTGGCCACGTCCTTGTAGAGTTCGGCGTGCACGCCTTCCACCTTGCAGACCATGTCGAGATACTTGGCCACGGCCATTTCTTCTTCGTTCCTGGCGTCGAGGATCATGCCGGGGTACATGTTCACGCATTCATGGGTTTCGCCCGCAATGGCGGCCTGAATGTTTTCGGCGGTGCTTTTCACTTCCTTGGCGTTGCGGAAGTGGGCGAGGGCGTGGATGGTTTCGGCTTCGGCAGCGGCGCGGAACAGCTTGGCGGCCTGCTTGCATCCTTCCTTTTCAGCCTGAGCGGCAAAGGCGAGGTACTTGCGGTTGGCCTGGGATTCACCGGCGAAAGCTTCCATCAGGTTTTCATGGGTCTTGCTCATAATGGCTCCTTGTGCGAAAAAACGTTGACGTTGTGTTTCTTTGTGTGTTTGGTTCCTTATCAGGAACGATTCTTATTTATAACAGAGTGACGCCTTTGTAAAGGATTTTTTTGCAATGAGGCGGCATTTTTTGAGTTGTTTTTGTAATTATTTGATATTGAAAGGTTTTTTATGGCGTCTTCCTACCTGGTTCCCGATTTGCCGCTGTTTGACGAGGCGCTTCTGCACCGCGGAGAGGGCATGACGTGTCGGGTTCGCTTTGAAGAGGAGATCAAGCGCAGCCGGTTCATCACCACTCTTGCCCGGGCCGACAGCCGGGAGCGTGCGCTTGCCTTCGTGGAGTGCGTGCGAGGGGAGTTTCCCGATGCGCGGCACAACTGCTGGGCCTACGCCGTGGGCAGGCCCGGCGACACGGCGAGGGTGGGGCAGAGCGATGACGGCGAGCCGCACGGCACCGCGGGCCGGCCCATGCTCACGCAGCTTCTTTACGGGGGCGTGGGGGAGCTTGTGGCCGTGACCACGCGCTATTTCGGCGGCATCAAGCTCGGCACGGGCGGCCTTACGCGCGCATATCAGAACGGCGTGAAGCAGGCGCTCGAGCTTTTGCCGGTGACGGAAAAGAAGGTGCTCGTGCGGGCGCTTGCGGAAGTGGACTATGCCCATGCCGATCGTTTTTACCGGCTGCTGCCCCGCTTTCAGGCCCGCGTGGTTGAGGATGACTTCGGGGCAAGGGCGCTGTTTACCCTGGAGCTGCCCGAAGACATGGCGCAAGCGTGCCGCGAGGCGCTCAGAGAAGCCACGGACGGCGCCAGCGAACTTTTGCTGACGGAAGAGGAAAAGGGATGAAGAACATTCTCATGCTGGCCACGGGCGGCACCATTGCCTGCGAACCTTCGGAAGACGGGCTTGTGCCGCGTCTTTCGGGAGAGACCATGCTTCGGTATCTCGGCGGGGCCGGTCTGCCCTGCAGAATCGAGGTGCGCGAGCTCATGAATCTCGACAGCAGCAACCTGCAGCCCGAGGACTGGAAGACCATGGCAGAGGCCGTGGCCGGCGCGTGCGACGAGTACGACGGCTTTGTCATCACGCACGGCACGGACACCATGGCCTACACGGCCGCGGCGCTGCATCAGATGCTGAAGAATCTGCCGAGGCCCGTCATCATCACGGGCTCTCAGCTCCCGCTCACGGCGGAGGGCTCCGACGGTCCCCGCAACCTGCGTGATGCCTTCTTCGTGGCCTGCGAGGGAGTTCCGGGCGTGTTCGTGGCCTTTCACGGCGCCGTCATCGACGGCGCCAGGGCCAAGAAGATGCACACGGAAAGCTTTGCCGCCTATGCCAGCGTGAACGCGCCGCTTGCCAGAATCACGCCGGACGGCGTTCTGTGGAAGGAGCGCCGCCCGCTGCCGGACGGACCGCTGGAACTTCTGACCGGTCTTGAGTGCAGGGTATGCGTGCTCAAGCTCGTGCCCGGCACCTCTCCCGCGCTTCTCGACATGATGGTGGATGCCGGATACCTCGGCATCATCATAGAAGGGTTCGGAGCCGGCGGCGTGCCCAACGACAGCCGGGGCAGCTTTCTTCCTTCCATCCGTCGCGCCGTGGAAAGGGGCGTGGTCATCGTGTGCGCCTCGCAGTGCGTGTTCGACGGCGTGGATCTTTCCCGCTACCCCATAGGCGTGCTTGCCGCGCGGCTCGGCGCCGTTTCCGGCGGCGACAAGACCGTGGAAGCCCTCACCGTGCGGCTCATGCAGGCGCTTCATTACTGCGGCAGTGCAGAAGAAGTGCGGGCATTCATGGAAAGTCCCGTTTAGTCGCGGCCGTTTGCCTTGCCTTTTCCCCTTTTTTGCGTCACAAAAGAAAAAATTACCTTTGTGGAGACAATGATGAGCAATCCTCTTATCCTCATGGAAACTTCCTCCGGCGACATCCTGCTGGAACTTTTTGAAGACAAGGCTCCCGCCACGGTGGCCAACTTCCTGCGCTACGTGGACGAGGGCTTCTACGACAACACCATCTTTCACCGCGTCATCAAGGACTTCATGATTCAGGGCGGCGGACTCGGCGTGCGCATGGACGAAAAGCCCACCCATGAGCCCGTGGTCAACGAGGCGGGCAACGGTCTTTCCAACAAGCGCGGCACCCTGGCCATGGCCCGCACCTCCGAACCTCATTCCGCCGCGGCGCAGTTCTTCATCAACGTGGTGGACAACGAGGAGCTCGATCACCGGGACGACACGCCCGAAGGATTCGGCTACTGCGTGTTCGGCCGCGTGGAAGACGGCATGGACGTGGTGGACAAGATTGCAAAGCTCAAGGTCAAGCCCCAGGGTGAACATGAGGCCGTGCCTCTTGACATGGTCGTCATCACCCGCGTGAGTCGTTTTGAATAACCGTCAGTGACGGAGAGCCGGTTTTGTGCCGGCTCTTTTTGTCTTTCCGCCGGGCTGCGGAAACACGGACAGACGACCCGTTCTGCGGGTCGAAATTCAGGAGCGTTTCGTGGAAGCTGGTTCAGGTGCAATTTCGCTTTTCGTGGTGGTGCTCGTTCTCGTATGTCTGCTGGCGTTCTTCATCCGCAAGGGCGGCAAGAAGCCGGTGAAGCGCGCTTCTCCCTCTCCGGAGACGGGCATTCCCCAGGGGCTGGAGGAGGAGTACCGCTGCGGCGTGGATCCCTGCGGCTGCGGCGTGCCCGTCATGTATACGCTGCACACCTGTCGTCACTGCGTGCGGCTCAAGGACTTTCTCGAGAAGAACGGCATAGACCACAAGCTTATTTATGTGGACGACTTTGCCGATCCTGCCAGAAGGGAAATCATGACCACGCTTCGTTCCCACAATCCCCGGGGATCCTTCCCCACGCTGGTGGTGCCGGACGGCCGGAGCGTGGTGGGATTCCGCGAAGATGCCGTGAGGAGTCTGCTCGGACTTGAGTGAGAGCCTTCCGGCCAAAAATGCCTCGTAACGCGGCAGATCTGCAGCCTTCGAAGGGAAAGAGCCCTTCATTAATGCCAGAGGAGCTTGGATGAACAAAAAGTATATCGTGGGCGGTCTTGTCTTCTGGGCCGGACTTTCCGGCTACATGGGCCTGCGCATTCTGGAAAGCTATACCGAGGACGCCGTGTTCGCGGCTCTTTCCGCCGTGCCTGCACAGGCGCAGGAAATACGGTATTCCTTTCTCAGGAACACGCTCAGCCTGAAGGGCGTGGAATATGAGCTCCCCGATGAGAAGATCATGCACAAGGGCACCATGGAAAGCGTGGAAGTGACGGGCTTCAACCGCAAGTGCATGTTCGTGAAGCCCAACATGCCCCCCTACGATCCCGACGCTCTTCCCATTGTGGCCGAGTCCGTCACGGCAACGGGCATTGTCGACAGCGTGCATGTGGGCCATACGAAGATGGAACAGCGCGTGGAGCGCGTGGAGCTTCGCGGCTGGCATCAGCGTCTCGGCATGCTGCTGGATCAGCACAATCAGCACAACGGTGAGGCTTCCTTTTTTGAGGAGCTGTACCGCTGCCGCATCGACGGCATGGAACTCGACAAGGTGATCTCGGTGATTTTTGAGCCGGAAACGCCGCCCGTGCGATTGGCGGCGGATAAGATCATGCTTTCCGAAGGCATGCGCGCACCGCGCGGCACGGAAAAGGTGTCTCCCGTGAGTCTGCGTCTTTCCGGCGTGAGCATTTCCGGCAGGAATTTTTTCGGGGCTCTTCAGCAGCTTGATCTGAGCAGGCTCGTTCTTCTCGAACCTGCCGACATGGCGGAATTTCTGCGTCTGAACCGGGAGCTGGATGCGGGCGATCCGAAACAGATGGACGAGGACACGGCAGATGCGCTCATCGACGGAATGTTCGAGATCCTTGCGAAGCATGGGCAGGACAGGCGTCCGCTTTCTGGACTCGCGATGCAGGGCGGCACCTTCGCCGTCAGAGAAAATCGTCCCGGCGGCGGGCTCGGGGACGTCGTGCTGAACATGGCGCTGAAGAGCCTGAACTGCACGATGGGCATGACGGCGGACGGCAAACTCAGGGACGACCTGACGCTTTCCGGTCTGAACCTTGCCTTCCCCAGTCCGGGAATGTTCAGAAATGTTTTTTCCCGCTATGCGCCGAACGGTCTTACCCTCAATGCGACGAGCAGCACCCTCATGGGAGACGACGTGCTTTCCGGCAAGGTCGGCTATGAAGTGGAGGGACTCGGAGAACTTGAGGGTGAGCTCGACCTGACGGGCGATGTTCGTTCTCTGCGGGCGGCCATGGCGGATTTGCCGGATGAGCGTCTCGAGGAGCTCATGCAGAGCGTGCGGCTTCGTCGTCTGAATCTGGACTACAGGGATTCCGGTCTGGTTCCCATGGTGGTGGAGCTCATGGCCTGCTGGCATTTCGACACGCCGGAAGAAATGCTGAACAAATCTCTCGCTCTGCTGAAGATGCTCGAACAGTCTCCGGAAAGACCCGTGCGGGAGCTTTGCCGCGCGCTCACGGAGCAGCTTGTCGCGCCGGGTGAATTCACCATGACCATGGCGCCAGAACAGCCCATGAATTTCGTGGAGGCGCTTTCCCTCGCCTCCGAAAATCCCGACGCGCTGCCTGTGACCTTTACGTCGAAGCCGGGAGCCAAGGCCCTGAAAGATTACCTTGCTGGGGATAAATGATGAATAAGAAGTATGTGACAGCCGCTCTTGTCGTCATCTGTGCCGGAGCGGCCGGATGGTTCGGCGTTCATGCCGTGGAAAAGCAGACTGAGCAGGCCGTGGCGGATGCTCTGGCCTCCGTGCCTGCGCAGGCGCGTGAGATACGGTATTCCCTTCTTGAGAACACGCTCACGCTCAAGGGCGTGACCTATGAATTTCCCGGCGACGATGTTTCGCGCAGGGGAAGCGTGGAAAGCGTGGAAGTGAAGGGCTTCAATCGCAAGTATGTGTTCACGAAGTCCGACGCTCCCTACAGTCCTGATGCCCTTCCCATGGTGGCCGAAGCCATCACCGCCTCGGGCATTGTCGACAGCACGCAGATGGGCGGGGGAAAAGTCGAGCAGCGCGTGGAAAAGGTGCAGCTCACCGGCTGGTATCAGCGGCTCGGCACTCTGCTTGCCCTGAATGCGCAGCACCGGGGCGAGGTTTCCTTTTTTGAGGAGCTGTACCGCTGCCGCATCGACGGCATGGAAATCGACAATGTGAGCATGACCCTTTCCGAAGTCGGAGAGCCTTCCGTGAGTGTTTCCGTGGAAGAAATTTCGCTTCCCGGCGGGGTGCGCGCCCCTCGGGACGGGGAAAAGGTCGCACCCGTGAGCGTGCGTTTTGACGGCTTTCATGTCGCCGGCAAGGATTTTTCCGGCGGACTGCGGAAGCTGGAATTTTGCGATGTGCTTGCTCCCGAGCCTGCCGTGCTGGCGGAATTCTTCCGGATGTTCAGAGATGTGGACGCCCTTGAGGATGAGGAGCTGCGTTACCTTGCTGAAAACAAGCTTTTTTCGGACATCGAGGATCTTCTTCTGAAGAATTATGAAAACAGGGTTCCGATCAGCCGCGTGCTTGCGGAGGGCGGTTCCTTCAGCATGCAGGACTCGCCCGCAGAGGAAGGCGCAAAGCCCGCCGTTCTTTCCATGGCCATGAAAAGCTTCGACTACCGCCTGTCCCTGACGGAAGAAGGGGCGATCAAGGATGCCACGAATCTTTCCGGGCTGAAGATGAACTTTCCCGACACCATGGAGGAGGCGGACATCCTTTCCCGCTACGCGCCCGAGGGACTGGTTCTGAATGTGACCAGCAACAGCCTCATAGGGGATGATGAGCTTTCCGGCAGAGCCCGCTATGAGATGGAAGGTCTCGGCGTGCTGGAAGGGAGCCTTGATCTTGTCGGCGACATTCGTGCGCTTCAGCGGGTGTTGCTGGAAGGCGATCCTTCGGGAGAGATGAACATGCTCATGCAGTCCGTGCGCCTCAAGGGCATGAACGTGGTCTATAAGGATTCCGGCTTCCTGCCCATGAGCGTGGAAATCGCGGCCCGCTGGGGCGACTCGACGGTCGAAAATGAGCTGAAGGAAGTTTCGGCGCTTCTGCAGAAGATGGCGCAGGAAAAGGAAAGGCCCGTTCGGGAATGCGGTGCGGCTCTTCGCGAACAGCTTGAACGTCCCGGTGAGTTCGTCATGACCATTGCTCCGGAACGCCCCATGAATTTCATGGAGATCATTACCCTTGCGTCCATAAACCCCGACGCCCTGCCCGTGACGTTCGGCTCGAAGCCGGGGGAAAAGGCGCTGACGGACTATCTGCCGAAACCGTGAGAAGAGGGTGCCTCGCGCGTTGCTGAACGCTGCGCCGTGAGCACATGATGCCGTGAGGGCGACGGAGAAATCCGTCGCCCTTTGTGCTTTTCGGAAAGGAAGGCCTGAACGTCTGCCGACGATGCCGCGCGCCGCGAAGACGCGTGTTCGGAGTCATGAGGCACCGGAGAGCGTGCCCGCTTTGCACGGTGAGCGCAGCCGGGCAGGAGGCTTCATGCCCGGCGAGAGAACGGGAAAGGGCGCTCTGCGGACGGCTGCGGGAAAGGCAACGGGAAAAGAGCCCGGACATTCGCTTTTCCGGGCGCTGAGGGCCCCTGTTTTGCAGACGTCGACCCTTCTCAAATCTCGAGGGCTTCCATTTCCTTTTTCAGATCGCGGCCGGTCCAGACGGCGTAGCGGTCGAGATGCGTGGGATCGCGGTTGATGATGGCGATGTTGCCGCCGCTCTGCAGCGTGATTTCCGGAACAGCTGCGGCCGGATACACGGTGAGGCTGGTGCCGAGCACCAGCATGAGGTCGGCCGCGCGGGCTTCGCGTTCCGCCTCGGTGAGGGCGTATTCGGGCAGGCTTTCGCCGAAAAAGACGATGTCCGGCTTGACGATGCCGCCGCACTTGTCGCACACGGGAATTTCCCCGGCGCGCACGCGGGGCGCGATTTCTTCAAACGTCCAGCTCTTGCCGCAGCGCAGGCAGTGATGCAGAAGCGGGGAGCCGTGCAGCTCGAGCACCTTGCGGGAGCCTGCCTTCTGATGCAGAAGGTCGATGTTCTGCGTGATCACGGCATGAATGATGCCTTTCTGCTCCAGCCTGGCAAGGGTCCTGTGCACGATGTTGGGTTCCTTCTCTTCAAGATTGTAGAGAAAGTCCTTCGAGTGCTCGTAATAGTAGCGCTGATCCTTCATGAAGTAGTCGAGATCGAAGAGCTTGTTTGCGTCGATGTCGGTGCGGGTGTAGAGGCCGCCTGCGCCGCGGAAGTCGGGAATGCCGGACAGAGTGGAAATGCCCGCGCCCGTGAGGACGACGGCGTGCTTGGCGTTGGAGAGAAGTTCGGTAAGCGTCATGATGCGGCTCCCGGAAAGTTGCAGGTGAACGGAAGAATCTTCGAGAAAGCAGGCGCGGCGCGTGCAGGGCATGAGGCCCGCGGAACGGCCGCCGAATCTGCGGCTTCCGGGCCGGACGCGTGAGGTTCGGCCTCTGCCTGACGGCGTTCCGCGTGCGGAGCAGGGCGCTTTTCCGGCGGCTCCCGCGTTCGGATGCCGCTTGTAGGATGGGCTCGGCTGCTTCCCGGAGGAATCTGAGAACACGGACTGCGGCCGCGCTCCGGCAAAAAGCTGACGCGGCGGAAGTCTGCCTTCAGGAACGATACGTCAGAGACGGGAAATTTCAAGAGTCCGCGCAACGAAAAAGGCGGCCCGGCGCTTGCGTCGGACCGCCTTGCATTGGCGGAGAGGTTCGTTACACCTCGAAGAGCATTTCGAGGTCTTCTCTTGTGAGCGACTTCCAGGATTCCTGTCCGGGAATGACGGCCTCGGCCACGCCGCGCTTCATTTCCTGGAGCTTCAGAATCTTTTCTTCCACGGTGTTCTGGCAGATGAGCTTGTAGGAGAACACCTGACGCAGCTGGCCTATTCTGTGGGCGCGGTCGGTGGCCTGGCTTTCCACGGCCGGGTTCCACCACGGGTCGTAGTGAATGACGTAGTCCGCGCTCGTCAGGTTGAGGCCCGTGCCGCCGGCCTTCAGGGAAATGAGGAAGATCCTGATGGAAGGCGTGTTGTTGAAGCGGTCCACCTGCTCCAGACGGTCCTTGCTGGAGCCGTCGAGATAGCAGAAGGGAATGTCCGTCATCTGCAGCCATGCGCGTATCTGCTGCAGCATCTGCACGAACTGCGAGAACACCAGCACCTTGTGGCCTTCTTCCACAATGTCGAGAATCATGTCCTTGAAGGCCTCGAACTTGCCGGAAGGCATGTTGGCGTTGAAGCCCGGCATGTCCAGCTTGAGCAGCTTGGGATGGCAGCAGATCTGACGCAGCTTGAGCAGGGCGTCCAGAATGGACATCTGGCTCTTGGCCATGCCCTTCTTGTCCACGTCGGCAAGCACCTGTTCGCGCAGCTTGCGGGCCAGGGAGGCGTACAGTTCCGCCTGCTCCTCCTCGAGGGCGCAGTACATGACGTTTTCCACCTTGGGCGGCAGATCCTTGACCACTTCGGCCTTGGTACGGCGCAGAATGAAGGGCTTGACCCTGGAACGCAGATATTCGAGCGTTTCCGCGTCGCCTTCCTTGATGGGCTTGATGACGCCGCGCTGGAAGGCGTGCTGGCTGCCGAGGAAGCCGGGCATGAGGAACTCGAACAGGCTCCACAGCTCGAAGAGGTTGTTTTCAATGGGCGTGCCCGAGAGGCAGAGGCGCATCTTGGCGTTGATCTGCCGCACGGAGCGGGCGGTGATGGTGTTGGGGTTCTTGATGTTCTGGGCTTCGTCGAGAATGATGGAGTTGAACTCGTGCTGTTCGAGTTCCTCCATGTCGCGGCGCAGCAGCGCATAGGTGGTGATGACGAGGTCGGAGGAGGCTATCTTCCGGAACAGTCCCTCGCGGCGCGTGCCGTACACGATGACGCGCGACAGACCGGGCACGAACTTGGAGGCTTCGCGGTCCCAGTTGGGCAGCACCGAGGTGGGCACCACGATGAGGTTGGGCCCCTGCGCGCCGTGATTGACCATGTGCTGCACGAAGGCCAGCGTCTGAATGGTCTTGCCGAGGCCCATTTCGTCGGCCAGAATGCCGCCGAAGCCGTACTCGTTGAGGAAGTTGAGGTAGGATATGCCTTGAAGCTGATAGGGACGCAGCGAGGCCTGAAGACCCTTGGGCGTTTCTATCTGCTTGACTTCGTGGAAGTTGCGGATGTTGTCGCGCAGCTTGCTCCAGAAGGAATCCTCCAGCGCGCCGGGCAGATCTTCGAGCAGGTTGTCGAGCACCGGAGCTTCGTACTGCTTGAACTTCTGCTTGGGCGGCTTGGCCGGATCGAGGCCGAGCACCTTGAGCTTGTGCGCCAGCTTTTCCAGCCACGATTCGGGCAGGCTCGCATAGGAGCCGTCTTTGAGCTGCACGTAGCGCTTGCCCTTGAGCCAGGCCTTCCAGATGCGCTCGAGCGGCAGGTTCTGGCCGTCGTAATCCACCGAAATGTCGAGGGAGAACCACTTTTCCTTCTCGTTGCTCTCCACGCTGGCGTTGATGACCGGCGTGGAGGCGCGCACCTTGTAGCGCGAGAGCGTGGCTTCGCCGTACACGCGCCAGTTCTCGAGCAGCGTGGGATAGGAGTCGAGCAGGAAGGAAATGGCCTCTTCCGGCTCCATGAACCACAGACGGCTGCTTCTCGGCTGAAAGCGCATGTCGGAAAGCTGCGTGATGAGGGCGTTTTCCTCCACCTGATTGCGGCGCACGAGGAAGGTCTTGCCTTCGTACACGTAGCTGCCGGTCTGAAAGTCGGGGTTCGGGCCGGGCAGCGTGAACTCGCCGTGCAGCGTTTCGTAGATGTTCTGCACTTCCAGCGTGAGAAGGCTTCCTTCTTCGTCGAGAAAGAGCTTGGGGTTGTAGGTTGCCGGCTGGAACACGGGTTCCATGATCTTGAGGAACTCGTCCTGTTCGTACAGTTCCGAGGCGGGCAGGCGCGTCCACACCCTGTCGAGAAATTCGGGAATGTCTTCCTGCGGGATGACGGGCCCCTTGTGCACGAGCGCCTGAATGACGTGATGGTTCAGGCAGGTCTGCACCGGATAGAAGCCCTGATTCCAGCACACCCACAGGGGCATCTGCCCGTGGAAGGTGGCGCCTTCGTGCGCGGGCGCCGGAATGTCGCCGCTGTCGTCCGTCTCCTCGTCGATGATGGAAAAGGGCTTCTTGCCCTCGCGCTGCAGCAGCACGTCGAAGCGCAGGCCGTCGTCGTCGAGCGAAGGACGCAGCTTGAGGGCCATGGGGGAACTTTCAATGCGGCAGGGAATTTCCGTGTCCTTCCAGTAAAGGTAGTCTTCCTTGCGTATGGCCCAGAAGAACCACGAGAGCAGGCCGTCGGGAATTTCCACGCGGTGCCCGTAGTAGTCGAGGTACTGGGCTATCTGACGGCACACCACGGGCAGTTCCGGAGAATGTTCGCACCATTCGGGGTTGCGCAGAATCTGTTCGAGCGTCACTTCCTGACGCACGGAGGAAAGACCCGTCTTGTTCTGCCTTGCGCGGTAGAACTCCACGGACAGACGACCGGGTTCCGGGAAGAAGCGGAACAGAAAATAGTGCCGTCCCGTTTCCGGCTCGAAGGTGCCGCCGAAGAAGTGCCGGAAGCTCTGCCGCCAGTCCTCGCGGGGCGCGGGAGCCGGATCGGCCTTGCCTTCGGAAATGTCCAGGGAGTTGATGAAGTGTATGGCCGTGGCGGCCACGTGGCGGCAGGGACCGTTGAACGCTTCCATGCAGTTGCACATGGAATCGACCCGCTGTTCCCTGAGATTGATGTTGAGCACCGGGCTGTAGGCCTCGAAGTCTTCTCCCTGAACGGTGCTTTCCACCGTCCACACGTCGTTTTCAAAGCGCAGTGTGAACTTGCTGAGATTTCCCTCGGCTTCGATGGCGCGACCATACTCCGTGATGTACTCGGGAATGGTGTTCTGAATGAAGTTTTCGGCAAGCCCACGGGCGGCGACTTCCTCGCGTCGGTTCATGGCAACAGACCTCAATGACAGAAGATGGACAAGGCGCGGAAGCCTTGTGCGACAGCGGCCGGAAAGGGAAATCGATGAAATCGGAAGTCCTGAGCAGAAAAGGCTGAGCCGGCCATTGCCTTCTAGGATTATAGGATATTATCCTAGTTTTCAAGAGAAGTGAACTGTGCTAGGCTTTTTTTATGAAAAAAAAGTTAGAATTCCCGCAGTGTCCCGCTTTTTTTCCCTCTGAGGGACCTGTTTTTTCAGCCTCCGGAACCGGCTTGCGGTTCCGGTCGCTGCGTTTTGCCGTCGTTCTTCTGTGCTGTCTCATGCTTGTCGCGGGCGCGGCGCGCGCTGAGGACGAAAAGGCCTCTTCCGATGCGCGGCCCGAGACGGGCGGCCACCTCATCATGGGCAGCATAGGCGAGCCTTCCAACCTCATTCCCTATCTTGCCTCTGATTCCGCTTCTGCCGAGGTGGCCGGGCTGCTTTACACGTCGCCTCTGGAATATGACAAGGATTTCAACATAGTAAAGTGCGCTGCCGAAGAGTGGGAAGTGCTTGAGGGCGGCCTTTTCATGCGCTTTCGTCTCAAGGAGGGACTCGTCTGGCAGGACGGGCATCCGCTGACCGCCGACGACGTGACCTTCACCTACAAGCTCATGACCGACCCGAAAACGCCCACGGCCTACGCTGCGGATTTTCTCAACGTGAAGGAATACCGGCAGACCGGCCCGCTTTCCTTCGAGGTGCGCTACGACGCGCCCTACGCCCGCGCGGCCATCACCTGGATGCATCCCATTCTTCCCAAACACATTCTTGAGCATGAAAACATCGCCTCCACGCGCTACGCCCGCAATCCCGTGGGCGCGGGGCCCTTCAAGCTCAAGTCGTGGGAGCCGGGCAGCCGCATCGTGCTCGAAGCCAACGACCGCTATTTCAAGGGGCGGCCGTATCTTGATGAAATCATTTACCGCATCATTCCCGACAGTACCACCATGTTCCTTGAGGCAAGGGCCGGCAAGCTGGACTTCACGGGACTTTCCCCTCAGCAGTACCTGCGGCAGACCAGCGGAGAATGGTGGGACAGAAACTGGCGCAAGTACAAGTATCTCGCCTCCGGCTACACGTATCTCGGCCTGAATCAGAAGAGCCCCTTTTTTAAAGATAAGAGGGTGCGTCAGGCGCTTTCCTTCGCCATAGACCGGGAAGGCATCATAAAAGGCGCGCTTCTGGGCATGGGAGAGCCCGCGTTCGGCCCGTACAAGCCCGGAACATGGGTATACAACACGTCGCTCAAGGCGTATGATTATGACCCTGAGCGTGCGCGCCGTCTTCTTGCCGAGGCGGGGTGGACGCCGGGAAAGGACGGAATTTTGGAAAAGGACGGCCTGCCCTTCGAGTTCACCATTCTGGTGAATCAGGGCAACAACGAACGCATCAAGGTCGCCGTCATTCTTCAGCAGATGTTCCGGGCCGTCGGCGTGAAGGTTGCCATCCGCACGGTGGAGTGGGCGGCCTTTCTCAAGGAATTCGTCGACACGAGAAAGTTCGACGCCCTGATTCTGGCGTGGAACATCCTCGACGACCCGGACATCTGCGACGTGTGGCATTCCTCGGCCATTGCGGGCAACGGCCTCAACTTCGTCAGCTTCAGCAACGAAGAGGTCGACAGGCTGCTGGAGAAGGGACGGGCCTCGGCGGACAGGGAGGAGCGAAAGGCCGTGTATGACCGTTTTCAGGAAATACTGCACGAGGAGCAGCCGTACCTTTTCCTCTATGTTCCGTATTCCCTGCCCATGGTACAGGCGAGATTCCAGGGCATTCAACCAGCTCCTGCGGGCATTACCTACAACCTCGACCGGTGGTGGGTTCCCAGAGCGCTCCAGCAATAGCAGGTTCTTATGAGTCAGACTTCCATTCTTCAGACGTCAGCGGACGCGGGCGATTCCCGGCAGAAAGATGCTCACCCTCAGGAAGGCGTTTCCATGGTGATTTCTCCGGTGACCGGGGCAAGCTCGCCGGCATCGAAGATTCCTTCGGCCGACAGCATTGTTGAGGAGCTCGTCAAGCACTGCCCCGATGCCGACGTGGCCATGGTGCGCCGTGCCTACGACTACGCCTCGGCCGCCCATGCGGGGCAGCTGCGTCTGTCGGGAGACCCGTATATCCTGCATCCCGCCTCGGTGGCGCTCACGCTGGCCAAGATGGGCTTTGACGAGCATACCGTGGCCGCCGGACTTCTGCACGATACCGTGGAGGACACGGATTCTTCCATCGACGAGCTCGACGAGCTGTTCGGGGAGCAGGTGGCGGACATCGTGGACGGCGTGACCAAGATCAACATGATGACCTTCGACACCAAGGAAGAGGCACAGGCGGAAAACATCCGCAAAATGATACTCTCCATGGCGCACGACATACGCGTTCCCGTGGTCAAGCTGGCCGACCGGCTGCACAACATGAGCACCCTGGACTTTCAGAAGCCCTACAAGCAGCAGCGCATCGCCCAGGAAACCATGGATATCTACGCGCCGCTCGCCAACCGTCTCGGCCTGCATCTCTTCAAGCAGAAGCTGGAGGATCTGAGCTTCCGCTACCTCCAGCCCGACGCCTATGCCGAGATCACCACATGGCTCAAGGACAATCAGATCGTCGAGCGGCAGCTCATTTCCAAGGTCATCGCCAAGATCGAGGCCATCATGACCGAAAACCGCATCAACGGACGCGTTTTCGGCCGCATCAAGCAGACCTACAGCATCTACCGCAAGATGATGGCGCAGAAGACGCCGCTTGACGAGATGCACGACATCATCGCCTTCCGCGTCATCGTGAACGACCTGCGCGACTGCTACGCCATGCTCGGTCTTGTGCACGTGCTGTGGAAGCCCGTTCCCGGCCGCTTCAAGGACTACATCTCCATGCCCAAGGCCAACGGCTATCAGTCCCTGCACACCACCGTGATCGGGCCGGAAGGCGAGCGCATCGAAATTCAGATACGCACCGAAGAGATGAACAACATGGCCGAACACGGCGTGGCCGCGCACTGGATGTATAAGGAGCGCAACCATGCCATAGCCATGCAGGACATGCCGCAGTTCCAGTGGCTGCGCGACCTTATGGAACGCCAGCGGGACGAGGCGGATTCCCGCGAGTTCATGAGCTCGCTGCGCATGGATCTCTTCAACGACGAAATTTATGTGTTCACGCCCAAGGGCGCCGTGAAGCAGCTTCCCAAGGGGGCAACCTCCCTTGACTTCGCCTTCCTCATTCATTCCGACGTGGGCGCGCACTGCGTGGGCGCGAAGATCAACGGCAAGCTCGAGCCCTTTGCCACCCCGCTGAAAAACGGCGACATGGTGGAGATCATCACCGACAAGAACCGGCATCCTCATCGCGACTGGCTCAAGATGGTGAAGACCTCCAAGGCCAGAAGCCGCATTCAGCATTACCTGCGCACGGAAGAGCGCGTGGCCGCCGTGGCGCTCGGCAAGGAGCTCCTGGAAAAGGAAGGCCGCAAGATGGAGTTCAACGTTACCAAGGCCGCCAAGGACGGCCGACTTCAGCTTGTGGTGCCTGAGTTTTCCCTCAACGTGCTGGACGACCTTTTTGCCGCCGTGGGCACGGGACGCCTTACGCCCCGCAAGGTGCTCCAGAGACTGCTTGCCATTCTTGCTCCCAAGCATGAGCTCGTCCCCGAGAGTACGGCCGCCAAGCCGGACGGCACGGTCAAGAAGCCTTCCGACGGCATCACCATCAAGGGCATAGAAGACACGCTCATTCATTTTGCCAAGTGCTGCAAGCCCGTGCCCGGCGATCAGGTGGTGGGCTTCATCAGTCGCGGTCGCGGCGTCATCGTGCATACCGCAAACTGCCCGCACCTGCAGAACATGGAGTCGGAACGCCTCATTTCCGTGACCTGGAACAATGAGGAGAGCAAGCCCTTCCCGGCGGAAATCAGCATTCTGGGCCTCAACGAAAAGGGTCTGCTTGCCAAGATCAGCCTTGTCTTCGTGCAGCAGGACGTCAACATCAACGCGCTCCAGATCAAGTCCACGGTCGACGGGCGCTCCCAGATGGACTTCACCGTGGAAGTGCGCGACGCCGTGCATCTGTATCAGACCATCGACAAGCTGCGCGCCATCGAGCACGTCATCGAGGTGCGCCGCGGCACGTCCGTCATGGAAGAGTAAGACGCGTTTGTCTGAAGTTCCGGGCCGGGGGGATGCCTCCGGCCTTTTTTGTTGCCCTTCCCGGCCGGGAAGGGACGGCTCCGTCACGCCGACGGACTCTAGGCATCGTGCGGCATTTTCGGGAGGGATGCTGCGGGGAAGCACGGGAGGGGCGGGAGTGTGCGGCCTTCATGTTCCGGGAGGAGAGAGTTTTCCCGTGCGACGCGGCCCGGCGATGTTTGAAAGAAGAAGCAGTCTTTGGGGCGTGTGACTGCAGCAGGCCGGGGCGTCGGGCCATTGGTTGTCGAGCTTGAGGCGTGGAAGGAACATCGTCGGGCTGCGTCGCCCCCTGAAGATCTGCGCTCCGGTTGTCTTGCCGGTTCAGGACAACAGCGGAAGCATGGCCGCATGACGAGACCTGCGCTGACTTTGGTGCGGCGATGGCCTGAAGACGGCCCCGCAGAGCGTGCCGCTTCCGAGATTGCGCCGCTCAGATCGTGGCGTGCGGGGCGAAGGGCCGGGAAAGAAGAATTGCCGGACAGAAGCTCGATCCCGGGCGTCACCACGGAGCCGGGCCCCTGCATCGGACTTCCGTCCGGCAAGAACGGGGACGCTCAGCGATCGGCAGTCTTCTCCTCTCCGTGGAGCACGATGCGGGTGATTTCCGACGGCACGCCGAGGCGGCAGGAAAAGCCGTTCCACAGACCCGTGCCCGGGCTGACGTAGAGCAGCCCGCCCTGCGGGGTGCGATACAGGCCGTTGACGTATCCGGCATTGTAGGCCCCGATGACGGGAGCGAGGAAAAACATGAGTCCGCCGTGGGTGTGGCCGGAAAGCTGGAGCGCCACGCCCGGCGCGGGAATGCCGTTGCCGTTCGGCTTGTGCGAGAGCAGCACGCGCGGCCCGTTGGGCGCGCCCTCAAAGGTCTTCTGCACGTCGGCTCCGTTGAAGCCGAAGCGTCCCGACGACACGTCGGGCACGCCGCCGAGCACAAGGCCGCCGGAGAGCACGCGATGCTCACTGTTCAGCATGGTGATGCCGAGATTGCGGAATTCCCGAAGCCAGCCCGCGGCGTCGTAGTAATATTCGTGGTTTCCCGTCACGCCGAAGACGCCGCAGCGGGCGCGAAGATCCGCAAGCGGCGCCATGTCGTCATGCAGGGCGCCGGGCAGGCCGTCGATCATGTCTCCGGTGATGACCACCACGTCGGGCCGAGCGGCGTTGGTTTTGCGCACCACCTCGGAAAGCCAGGCTTTTTTCTGTACCGGGCCTATGTGCAGGTCGCTGAGCTGCACGATGGAAAAACCTTCAAGTTCTGGTGGAAGTTTGGGAATGGTCACGTCCACGGTGTGCACGTCCGGCACGCGCACGGCCTGCCAGGTCCCCCAGGCGCCGCAGGCCAGGGCAAGGCAGACGAGCAGGGCGCAGCGCAGGCCCGGGGTGAAGGGCAGATGCCAGGACGAGCCGAACAGACGGCCGATGCGCAGCGCAAGGCCCGCGACGTCCTTGGCGAGTGCGAGCACGAAGAGCACCATGAGAGAGGCGTACAGCGCTTCCGCCGTGAGCATGACGGGCACGGGCAGATCGGGACGGAAAAAGCCGCCGCCGACTGCCTGATAGAACACATACTTGAGCGCGGCGGCCATGAATGCGGCGCCGAGAAGCGCTTTGGCCAAAAGCCCCGCCTTCATGGGAAGGACAAGGCTCAGAAAGGCGTAGACCGCCATGATGATGGAAGGAAGAAGGAGTCGCATGGGAGTTACGTTTTTTTGCCGTCCGGCCGCACGGCAGAAGCAAGGGGGCTGGAAAGATTCCGGATACGGAAGGCGACCGCGCGGCAGTTGTCCCTGCCGGTCCGCTTCCGCCATGGTGCGCCTCAGTCCGCGCGAGGAAAAGCGTTTCCATGAGGGAGAGGAAGCGTGCCGTCCGGTCTGTTCATGAATAACGGATGACCGGCCCGACCGCAAGGCACAGCGGCCTGTTCTGCGGGGGAAAAAAGGGGCGGCTTCGTCGGGCCGCCCCTCATGAGGTTGGAATCAGGCGCTGCGTCCCATGGCAAGGGCCTTGTCCATGGCTGCGGTCGTGGTCACCTCGCCCTTTTTCCAGACGCCGGGAGCGAGCAGCACGCCCTTTTCCGTGACGCCTTCCAGACAGTCGGTGAAACCGCGGAAGCCGTCGATGGTGCGTTCGAGCGCCTTTTCGTTGCCGTCGGCGGCGGTGGCGATGAAGTAGAATTCCTTGCCGGAGATCTCGGTGTAGCGGGGCACGGTGCGATCGATGAGCGTCTTCATCTGGGCGCTCATGGTATAGAAGTAGACGGGCGTGGCCATGACGATGACGTCGGCCGCGACGAGCCTGTCGAGAACGTCGGCCATGTCGTCCTTCTGCACGCAGCGGTGCGTGCCTTCACAGGCTCCGCAGCCCCGGCAGGGGTGAATGGTCTTTTCACGCAGGGCGATTTTTTCCACCTTGTGTCCGGCCTCAAGCGCGCCCTTCATGAACTGGTCGCAGAGAATGTCGGAGTTGCCGCCCTTGCGGGGGCTTGAGGAGATGATGACGATGTCCTTCATGTTTTTTTCCTGTGCGTTGAGCGTTGCGCCTTTGTTCCGGCCTGTGCGGCTGTCCGGCAGAAACGGCTCGCTGCACGCGACAGGTCGCAAAAGCGTTCATGCCGGACAGAGGCGCAGGCTGCGTCTTTCGTCCGGCATGAACGGATGCTGATGCTTTTTTGGGGGGATTGTCCATGGACGATCCTCCCTTTTTCTTGCCTGAAACTCCCGGAGCGGGAAAAAGGAGAGCGTTGTCGCCTGGCAACGTGGCCGGAGAAGCGCCCCGTGACATTGCCGTCCCGTCGGCAACGGACGCTCTTCGGCAGGGAAAGGGACATGCCGTCTTTCCGCCACGTGGCCGTCGGCGGGGCGGCCCCTCGCGCAGCCGGGGAGAAGCTCCTTCTTCGGGCGGGAGCGCGGTTCCGGTCAGTCCTGCGGAGCCAGGGCGTCGGCGTAGAACTGATCCATTTCTTCCTTGGTGGAGAAGTTGGCCATGAACATCTGATCCGCCATGGCTCCCGACAGGGCGGGAGGAATGCGGCCGGTCATCTTCATGTTCGCCGCATACTTCTTTGCGAGTTCTTCATTGGAATAGCGGAATTTCTTTCCGTCGCGACGGCCCACGAAGGCGCAGTAGAAGTGTTCGCCCACGGGCATGGTGGAACGGTCGAAGGCGATCATGTCCGCCCAGAGCTTGTAGACGTCGGTGCTGTTGGCAAAGTTCATCATGTCGGGGCTGTAGCCGCCGCACGGGCGCATGTTCACTTCCAGCGCCACCACGTCGCCCTTTTTCCCCATGCCTTCCTGATCCTGCGTGAGCCGGAAGAATTCAAAATGCACGAAACGGCTTTTCACGCCGAAGCTTTTTGCCGTGGCCCGGCCCGCGGCTCGGGTGTCGTCTGGCAGATCCTTGAGCAGGTAGTAGGCGGAGTTGCCGGATTCGTTCACCACGTCCATGATGCTCACGGGCGTGATGTTGCCGGTTTCAAAGATGGGATTCCCGTGAGAGTCGAAAATGGCGTCGTAGGAGTTGATTTCCGCATGAATGAATTCTTCCATGATGTACTGCACGCCGGGCATCCTGCTCGAGAGAAAGGCGTCGAGTTCGGGCTCGGAGGACAGCTTCCTGGTATCGGAAGCGCCCATGCCGTTGTCGGGCTTGACGATGACGGGCCAGCCGACCTCCTTTATGAAGTCGAGGCAGCCTTTTTTGTCGTCCACGATATGATAGCGGGCCGTGGCGATGCCGGCGCGGCGATAGTATTCCTTCATGCCGGACTTGAAGCGTATGCGGGGAATGTCCGAGTTCTGGAAGCCGCTTGTGATGTTGAAGTCCGTGCGGAGCGCGGCGTCCTGCTCCAGCCAGTATTCATTGTTGGATTCCAGCCAGTCTATCCGTCCGTACTTATGGATGAAAAAGCCCATGGCGCGGTACACTTCATCGTAATTTTCCAGGCTGCCGACCTTGTAGTACTCGTTCAGGCTTGCCTTGAGCTCCGGCAGAAGATCGTCATAGCGCTGTTCGCCTATGCCGAGAACGTTCAGGCCGTTGTCCTTGAGACAACGGCAGAATTTCCAGTAGTTCGTGGGAAAATTCGGTGAAATGAACACAAAGTTTTTCATGATGCCTTCTCCTCCTTGCGGAGCCTCCTTCTTGACGGGCCGGTCATGTGCCGGCCATGTTCCCCCTGCCTGCCTGATCAGGCTGCGCGTTCTTCGAGCAGCCACGGCAGAAAATATTCCACCTGCCGGTACCACCACGGCCAGTCGTGGTTGACGTCGTGTCCCCATAGATCCACCCACAGGTGTATGCCCTTTCGTTCAAAGATTTCCTTGAGCTGTCTCGTGGACTCGGGAAGCTCCCACGGTCCCTGACCTACGCATATGACCGCGCGCTGGCTGTTGTATAAGGGAATGTAGGGATGGTCGGTCGGAAAGTTGGCCATGTAATCCACGGGGGAGTTCTCGTACACGACCTCGTCCATGTAGCTGCCGAATCCGTAGCTTGCCGTGTATATGCCCGAAAGCGCCAGAAGTCCGTTGAACAGATCGGGGCGGCGCAGATACAGGTTGACCGCGTGCAGCGCTCCCAGACTGCATCCGAAGGCAATGAGGCCGGGGTTGCCGTCCCAGCCGTTGGCCGTGCGGGCAAGGTGCTGTCCGAAGGGAACCACTTCATTGAACAGATAGCTCATCCACGCTTCGTGACGGCGTATGCGCCACCAGGGATCGCCGCCCTTGTTCGACCATGTTTCCTGATCAATGGTGTCCACGGCGATGACCATGAGCCTTCC
>JAXUUT010000034.1:0-9409 GCA_037230945.1 bacterium | reverse complement strand
CTTCTGGACAGGGCTGTCCCCAAGGACCCCGACTCAGCAAGCCCCACCATCATGAATCTGAACGGGCTGCGCATCGTCTGGGCTTCGGAAACCAATGAAAACAGACGGTTCTCCACTTCTCAGGTCAAGCTTCTTTCCGGTTCCGACTCTCTGACGGGCCGGTATCTCTGGGACAGAGAAAATACGGAATTCCGCCCTACCCATACGCTGTTTCTGCTCACCAACTTTCTGCCCCGTGCTCCCGGCCACGACACCGCTTTCTGGGAGAGGTTGAAGCTGATCACCTTCCCCTACCGCTTCATTGACGAACCAGTCGGCGAGCTTGACCGCAAACGGAACCCTCATCTTGAGCGGGAGCTGGAAGAGGAGCTGTCGGGCATTCTTGCCTGGCTTGTCCGCGGATGCCTGGCCTATCAGCGTGACGGCCTCATTACTCCGATCTCCATAAAAAAAGCCTGTGACGACTACCGCGTGGAAGAAGACGAGGTTGCGACTTTTATTGCCCAGTGCCTGACGCCCATCCCGGCAAATGAGATGGAGTCGCTGTCTGAGTCTGAAAAACGCATCGGAGCAAAAGATCTCTATGAAGTCTACCAGGGCTGGCACAAGAAATACATATCGCCCAAGGCGGTACCTTCGATCACGCTTTTCGGCCGTCGAATCTCATCAAAAATTGAAAAGAGAAAAGCCGGCGGACTTGTCTGGTATTATGGTTACCGCTTTTCGGCTGATGCCGTTGAATTTCAACGCTGAGGTCATGATTTCATGACAGTATATCCACTTGCCAGGATACTTTCAGGGGAGGTGTCATCCCACTTTTTCTTTGTAACTTCACAGGGATATCTGCGCCATGACAGTAGGAAGCGCCTATAGAAGGTGCCAATGCGTTAATACCTAATGCGTTTTTTATACTATTTCTTACTGTTCTTCCTACTATCATGATAGCAATAAAAACACATAAAACCGGTATGTTACGATAAGGACTGTTACCATGACGGTTTTACCGGTTGGAGAAAAATATCATGCCTGCTTCTCTCGTTGACCTGTTTGAAGAATACGGCTTCAGGACGCAGAAGAAGACCGCCACCGAATGGTCGGCTCCATGCCCGTGTTGCGGAGGAAAAGACCGCTGTTCCATCTGGCCTGATGAAGCCGACGGCCGGGGCTACTACTGGTGCCGGCAGTGTGACGCCAAGGGCGACGGCATTCAGTTTCTGCGCGACTTCGGCAACATGAGCTACCGGGATGCCTGTCAGCGCATCGGCGTGGCTCCGGTTGAGCACCTCAAAACACCGTCCCTCCCGAAGCATAAAAAAATGGATCGCTTCGAGGCAGCCGAAGAAGAAAACAAGGCCGCCGTGGACACGCCGGTCTGGCGGAAGCGTGCTGCCGACTTTGTGGCATGGGCCTCGGACCAGCTGCAAAAATCTCCCGACCAGCTTGCCTGGCTTGAAGCCCGCGGCATTTCCGCTTCGGCGGCCAGAGAGTACCAGTTGGGATTCAACCCCGGAGAAAAGGGAAAAAACTGCATCATCCGCCCCAGGAACATCTGGGGGCTGCCGCCCGTCATGAAGAACGGGAAGGAAAAGCGTTTCTGGCTTCCTCGCGGCATCGTCATCCCCCAGATTGAGGACGGTGAAGTCCGGCGAATCCGTATCCGCAGACTGGATGCGGACAGACAGGAATTCCGCCCGGAGCACAAGTACCATGTCGTCGAAGGCTCCGAGATGGATATGCTCTGGCTCCCCTGTACCAGGGACAGCAAGGTGGCCGTAGTGGTCGAATCCGAGCTGGATGCCTTCATGCTGCATTCGCTTGCCGGGGATCTGGCACATTGCGTTTCCAGCATGACCAGTAACGTGAGGAAACTGTCGCCCTCTCTGCTTGCCAGATTCGAGGCAAGCCTGTGCATCCTGGTTGCGCTCGACTCTGATCAGGCCGGGGCCGCAGGATGGCCGAGATGGCATGGAACCTTCCCCCGTGCGAAGCGCTGGCCCGTGCCCGCAGGAAAAGATCCGGGAGAAGCCTTTTCCTGCGGCGAGAACCTGCGTCTGTGGCTGGAAGCGGGCATTCCTGAAGGCTTGCGGATGACCATGAGTTCAGGAAACCGCCTTGCTTTGGAAGAGGAAGAAGAAAAGCCCGCGGAAGCAGAGGAAAAGGAGCACGAAGAGGAATCCTTCGCGGCCTGCTACGGCAACGTTCCTCCAGAAGTTCTCCAGTTCGCAGAGGTGTGGAAGAAGACGCCCATCACCTACCGCCGCATTCTCGACATCAGCGGCATTCCGCAAGGATGGACATGGGAGTGCAATGCCGCATGGAGCGCCAATCACATAGCAGAGAAGCACGCCTTCCTGAAACTTGCGGAACAGCCGGAAGTCCAGCGTTGGATATCCATGAACCCGCTGACTCGAATTACCGGCGCGACTTTTCTCGATTGGGAATCGGCCTCTCTCAATATGTGTTCGACCTGTGCGTTCTCCAGAGTGAAAGGCGGTACACGACCTGTCCACCTGAAGCCGTGCAAGGGCTGCGTCTATAACCCCACCGATTACCGCTGGGAGGGAGATCTCGGCGATCACTACCACGAAACAGGAGTCCATTATGAAAATTGAACTCTGGCCCGTAGAAAAGCTGGAAGCGTACCAGCGCGACCTGAAAGACAGGGAAAAAGCGCTCCCGAAGATGGTCGATGCCCTTCGGGAATGGGGATTCCGCATTCCCCTGCTCGTCTCCGGAGACGGGGAAATCATCGACGGCAAGATGCGGTATCTGGCCGCTGTTCAGCTCGGCATGACCGAGGTGCCCGTGGTGGTGGCCAGTGACCTGACGCCGACGCAGATCCGCACCTTCCGTCTTCTGGTGAACCGCAGCGCGACCTGGGCGGAATGGGATGCCGAGGCTCTGGGAGAAGAGCTTGCGGAACTCCGTCTGGACCTTTCCGACCTCAGCCTGACAGGCTTCAGCGACAAGGAGCTGGATGCGTTTCTGCAGGGAACGGTCGCCTCCGGAGAAAAAGACCCGGACGAGGTTCCGCCCTTGCCGGAAAAGCCTGTGTGCAAGCAGGGAGACGTGTGGGCGCTTGGCGTTCACAGGCTCATGTGCGGCGACTCCACTTCCACCTCCGACATCGCCACGCTCATGGCAGGCGAGAAGGCGGACATGGTCTGGACCGACCCGCCTTACAATGTGGACTACAGCAGCAAGGCCGGAAAAATCAAAAACGACAAGATGACGCCGGAAGAATTTGACGTGTTTCTTCGGCGGCTCATGCTTTCTGCCTATGACCTGCTCGCCGATGGTGGAGCCATATATGTCGCCCACTCCGAGGCCGGCGACGGCATGGCGTTCCGCAAGGCGTTCAAGAGTGCGGGCTTCAAGCTCTCCTGTTGCCTTATCTGGAAGAAAAACGCTCCTGTCCTGGGCCGCGGCGACTACCACTGGCAGCACGAACCGATTCTGTACGGCTGGAAGCCCACGGGAAAGCACCGCTGGCACGGTGACCGCAAGCAGCGGTCGTTCTTCGAGCACTATGCCGGAGAAGTGGTGCAGAAGGTGGGCGACAACGTGTACCAGGTGGCCAGCGGAGACTCCATTCTCCGGTTCACCGGCACCAACATCATGGTGGAAGACCTGGCCAGCACCATCATCTCGGTTCCCAAACCGCAAAAGTCGGAACTTCACCCCACCATGAAACCCGTGGCGCTGGTGGAGCGCATGGTGGCCAATTCTTCCCCCAGAGGCGGCCTTGTGGTGGACGTGTGCGGCGGCTCAGGGACAACGCTCATTGCCGCGGACAGGCTGGCCAGACGGTGCAACATCATGGAATTTGACCCGAAGTACGCCGACGTCATCATCCGGCGCTGGCAGGAACTGACCGGCGGAACGGCCATCCATGCCGTGACCGGTGAACCTTTTACGCTCAGCGAGGCTGACCATGACTGAAGATATCGACCTGCTGGACCTGGTGGAAAAGAGCAAGGCCAATGATCTCGCCTTTCTGCTCAAGGCAAAGGAACAGAGTAAGGCCCGCATGAAGCAGAACCCCACCCCGGACAACATTTCCGCTTTTCGGCGGGCAAGGGCCGCGGTGGAAGAAGAATCCCGGCGCATCCAAGGAGGCTCGACGGCCATGAAGATTTTCAAGACGCAGCTTGATGCCTGCACGTTTCTGCGCGACTCCGGGTTCAAAATCAGCAAGAGCGCGTTCAACCGCGACGTGGCGGCGGGCAAGGTGAGCAAGAACGGCGACGGATATTTTGAGGAATCGGCGCTGCTTGGCTACGCGGCGGCACATCTTTCCCCTCTTGCCCAGCTGGAAAACCGCGCCCTTGCCGAAGCTTCCGCCGACAGAATTTCGGCCGACGCCAAGCTGAAAAGCTACAGCGCAGAACGTGCCCGCCTGAAGCTGGAAAAGGAAATGGGCCTTCTCATGCAGAAAACCGAGCATGAGGAAGACCTTGCCTCCCGTGCACTCTTCTTCCGGAGAGAGATTGAAAACTTCGGCAGGAGAAAGGCCGGCGAGCTCATCCTGCTGGTTCATGGGGACGAAAAGTTCCTTCCTCAGTTTCTGGAGTGGTGGGACAGGGAAACCGGGGACTGGATGGACGCCTGGGCGGCGGACAGAGAATTCACGATTCAGAACGAAAACAGAGAAGACTCGGAGGAACAGGAATGAAAGCTCCCGACACCTCGCTTGAAAAACATCTGTCTTTTATTGTGAGTGGATTGAAGGACGGCAATATTGGATTTGCCATGACTCAGGATATCGCAAAGCAGCTCGTGGAAGACGAAAAAGATGCGCACGTTGTAAAGCTTCTTTTCGATGAAATCATCAGTCTGTCCAGAACAAATCTGGCCGTCTCCTGTCCTTTTCTTCACCTGAATAAAAAACTTTAGGAACAGCACATGGACACCTTTCGCTTCACCTCCGGCGAGCAGGACATCTTCCGCCGCCGTCCCTACACTCCCCTTTCGGTATGGGCTTCGGAAAACATCATCGTGAAGGACGGCCCCTACGCGGGCAGCCGCTTCCGCCTTGATGTGAATCCATACCTTGCGGGGATCATGGATACGTGGAGCGATCCCCAGGTGGAAGAAACGGACATCTGCGGCTCGGCCCAGACAGGCAAGACCTCCATCCTTCACTGCGCCATCGCCTACTGTGTGGATATGCGTCCCGGCCCTCGTATGCTTGCCATGCAGGACGACGACACCATCAGCAAGGTCATGACGGCCAAGCTTCTGCCCCTGCTCAAGGCTTCCCCGGCCATCCGCGGAAAGCTGGGCAAGGTGCGCTCTTCCTACATCACGTTCCATGACGGCACCGGCCTTTTTCTGGCCAGCGCCATGTCTCCGGGACAGCGAGCCTCCATTTCCATCCAAGATCTGTTTCTGGACGAAGAAGCCCTGTACAAGCAGATTTCCGGCCAGGGCGTGCCCGTGGCGGAATTCATCGAGCGAACCCGAAGCTATAGCGACAAGCGGAAAATCCTGCGCGTGTCGAAGCCCATCGGCGGCGAAGAGTCCTCCATACTGCTGGCACTCTCGGAGTGTGACGAGGTACGACAGTACCATGTGCGCTGCCCGGCCTGCGGCACCTATCAGGTGATGACGGAACAGGGGCTGACGCTGGCGGAAAAGACCTCCAATCCGCAGGAAGTGGAACGGCGCAGACTAGGCCGGTACCGATGCGTCCGCTGCAGCTACCTGTGGAGCGACCATATCCGCGATCAGGCGGTGCAGCACGGCCGCTGGATGGCGGAAAATCCCGTGCCCCGGCCGCGTCGCGTAGGCTTCCACCTGCCGGCCATTCTGAGCAAGGCCGTCTCCATCTCCGAAGTGGTGGCGGCAAAGATGCGGGCCGAAGCCTCGGATGCCCCTGCCGTCCGGCAGCAGTACGACAACGGCATCTGGGCACGGGCCTACAAGGAAGTGCAGCTTGAAACCAGCGAAGAGCAGATTCTCTCCCGCATCGATCCTGATCTCCCGGCGCGGACCGTTCCCGGCGACGCCGTGGCGCTTACGGCGGGCATAGACGTGCAGGCCCGCGGCTTCTGGTTCGTGGTGCTGGCATGGCGGCCGGACAAAAGCTCCGCCCTGATAGACTACGGGCGGCTGACGGACTGGGATTCCGTAGGGGCACTTCTGGAAACACGCTACCCCTTTGAGGCGGACAGCCCCAGGGCCGGACAGAGCCTTGCCATCTGGCGCGCCGGCATCGACTCCGGCGGTACGCGCACGGATGAAGCCGTGGTGTCCCGCACCGAGGAAGTGTACAGCTTCGTGCGCCGGCACGGGGAAAACCGACTCTTTGCCTGCAAGGGCGCAAGCCGGGAAAGCTACGCTCCTGTGCGGGCCACCAGCATCGACAGGATGCCGTCGTCGAAAATCCGCATTCCCGGCGGCCTCTGGCTGTACCTGCTGGATACCGGCTATTTCAAGTCGCTGCTGTTCTCCCGCCTTCAGGAGGACGCCCGGCAGCCCTTTACCCTGAACAGGGAAACCGACCAGAGCTTTGCCCTTCAGATGACTGCTGAAACGCTGGAGCGCGGCAGGGATGGGAAAATGGTCTGGGTGCGCCACCACAAGAACAACCACTACATCGACTGCTGCATGATGGCTTCGGCCTGTGTGGACGACGCCTGGCTGCCCTCCTTCAGCCTCATTCTGGAAGCGGAAATGCAGGCCCGTGCAGCGGCAAAAGGCCCGCATCGACAGGCGGACTCTGCCGACGGCGGAAAACCGCCCCGCAGCCCCCGCATGGAACGCAATCTTCCCCAGAGACGGGGATCCTATACCTACTGAGGAAGACCATGAGCCGACAACACAATCTCCTGGTGTACGACAGGTCGCGCCGCATGACGGTGGCCGAAACGGCAACCTACCTGCAGTGCAGCGAAAGCTGGGTACGAAAGCTCATTACTTCCGGGCAGTTGAAAGCCGTGCGCATCGGCTCAAGAAAAGGATTGCAGGTTTCTCTTTCCAGTGTGAAAGAGTATCTCCGGCAGCAGGAGGAAAAGGAATGTCTGGATACCCTGACAAGTGGATAAAACAACTCGCCCCGGTGAGAGTCTGCAGCTCTCACCGGGGCATAAACAAAACGAGTAACATTGCGGAGGATGTGTCATCTCCGGGGAGGGGTGTTGGAGCACTCCCTGCCCCGTTTTTTATGATGCGACAGATTGCGATTTTTTCGGAATAAAGGCCAGCTGCATATTCATGGCATCGGCCACCCTCATAAGGGTTTTCAGAGTAGGATTCCCCGTGGGATTCAAACTCTTGTAAAGCGTTTTCTCATGCACACCTGTTACACGCGCCACTTCATGCAGCCCGCCGAAAGCCTTGGCAATCTGACGAAGCGCCACTAAAAACTCGTCCATTTCCCCTTCAGCAAGACAGACGTTAAGCATATCGGCAGCAAGCTGAGGATCTTTGGCATACATACGCACTGCAACATCATCATAGGGGACTGCCCCTTTCAGTGTACCGTTCATGCGTTTCTCCTCTTGAAGTCGGCCTGATAGGCTCGGGCTTTTTTGATATCTGCGGTCTGTGTCGATTTATCACCAGCCAACAGCAGAATGACCAATGCTCTACCATGATACATATAGTACACACGGTATCCCGGCCCATAATCAAGGCGCATTTCATGCAGTCCGCCATCCAAGCTGTGGTGGTCGCCAAAATTTCCTACAGCGGCCCGCTGGACACGCCTGGCGATCAGCAGTTTGGCCTGCCTGTCCCGTAGGGCATCCATATATTCCTCATAAGGGATGCGGCCGTCTTCTGTCTGATAGATGTGGATTTCGTGTTGCATGGGGAAAATGTAGATTATATTCTACAATCTGTCAAACTTCCCTTTTGACATCTTCTCGAAAATTTAATTCACTGACCTACGGGGAAAGGCTTGAAAAGCCTTCTAGTCGACCATCGTGTCACGCATATAGCACACGACTCAAAAACGTAGGTCTAGACACTAATGCATCTCTGAGGTGGGGCTTTATGACCAATACTCCAGGATTCTTGATTCTCTCAATTTCGTTTGTTTTCTGCTTGGGAACCCTTATTGCAGGGTTGATCAAACCAAAACTCGTTCTGCGATACTTCCCCGAGCAGACTCGCCTGCGCGCCATTATTTTTTCTATCCTGCTCTTTTTCTTTTTGTCCGCTATCGCATACCAGTTCGACAACGGACTTAACCTCGTTGTCATAGCAATATTTAACTTCCCTTTGCCCATAGTTGTCTATTTCTGGAGCAAAAAGAAAGATACACAAGCTACGAATATTAGACCTGAGCTTTCTAGTTCGCATTTGACAAAGAAAAAAGGACGCTACACAGTCCCCAGTTTTACCGGGTCCGACATTTATACCATTATTCCCGCAGAAACCAGATGTTCATGCCCTGACTGGCAGGAGTGCCGCAGCCATTTTGCAGAAGATGACCCGCGACGTGCCTGCAAGCACCTGACCTCTTGGTTTGCACTCCATCAGAGTGACATCCCCAATGCCCTTCGTCCCTACGCACCCATGCTTGTCGCCAAGGGATATGACCAACGAGGGATGCCTTCCTCTGGTACATACATATATGGAGACCTCAATGGATGCCCGTATGTTTTCTGCATCTCAAAGGAAAACTGGCCTTGGGTCGACGTTGCGGTTTCAGGCCTCAGATACGGAGTGAACATGGACAGGCTCATCTGGGCGAAGGGCGAGGAGCCACTGTATTCAAAAGAATTTGAACGGCTCATCGCACAGGAGTGTGGACTGGAATATCCCCCACAATCAGCCGCCTCGCCCACTGACGACAGTCAATACACATATGAGCAGCCTCACGAAGCTACTGTGGAAGGAGATGTCGTTCCCATGCTTCTCAATGCGTTAGGCACGCTCCCTGAGGGATTGGAATGCGTCCAGCGCAAGGCGTACTTCGTCGTATACGGCACAAAGCCGAGAAACTGGTTCTGTCGGGTCAAATACAATGCTTATGGCCTCACAGAGGTGGAGCTATTTGATGGGCATATCATGGGCATCACTTCAGGCCGCATCTATAAAAATTCACAGTCAAGGTTTGTTCGGATGGCCAACGCTTTCGACTGGAAAAAAGAAGCATAACGCCTCTTGACATCTCTCCGAAAATTTAATTCACTGACCTCACGGAGCCTGAGAACCTCCTTCCAAGACGGTCAGTCCATCCCGTTTGATGGCTATTTTCATGCCCTGCGCCTGAAAAGCAGCGGCATATCTATCGGCTATTTAAGGCCGGGAGTAGGCTAATAGAATACCCTTCGGGGGAATAGGCCTGGGCGTTCTTGGACGTTTCTCAGCTCCCGGCCTTTGTCATATCCGGCAAAGGCCCATGAGAAAATCCAAGAGGTGCCTTATGTCCGACTTTCCCATCCCCTTCCCCTAC
>JAXUUT010000036.1:0-9427 GCA_037230945.1 bacterium | reverse complement strand
AAGTGAATTCCGGCTACTTATGACCGTCGGCCGGGCTCCTGACGTCGCCCGGGGCCCCAGAGCTTCGAGAGACGGCTGTTCGTTTTCAACGACGGTTTCCCAGAGCGTTGAATCAGCGCTCTCCCGTTCACCATCTGGAAATCCCTTCAAAGCACACCGGTGCATTCGCGAAGCGAAGCACCGGTCGGCCAGCCGCAGGCGGGCGCAGGGCGCACGCCTGCACTGAGATTGCAGCCCGAGCAGAGTCTGCCGAGCCTTCCGGCCTTTGCGGAACGTTCCTGAACAGTTGCGCGGAGCTTTGAGCTTTGCGTTCCCTCCGTGTTTGACAAGAAGCTGAAAGAACCAAGGGGGCGCGGGGGAAATTATTTCCCCCGCATGCCTTTTTGGGGGCCCGGGGGACTCCCCCGGCGGGGTCCGGGGCGGAGCCCCGCTGCCTTTTCTGCCTTTTCTGCCTTTTGGGAGGTTTGCTTGACTTTGGTGCAGGGGTGGGGCAGAAATTGGGGGATAGGGGGCGCGGCAGTCGCGTCCTTTGAACTTTTTTTTGACGAGAGGCCGGCATGCATTTCAGGAACACCTGACGCATTTTCCGCAGAGACAAGGTGTGTCTTGCCGGCTTTTTGTTGCAGTGGCGTTTTTATGCCGTTCTCTGCGGTGATACGTTGTTTTCTGGAAGGTGCCGCCTCGCGTGAGAGGTGAGCATGAATCGCATTCTTTCCGCTTTTGCGCTGGTACTTCTCAGCGCGTCTCTGGCCGTGGCCGCTCCTCTGGACTCTTTCAAGGGTCAGAAGGGCACGCTTGACATTGCGGGCGGCACGGCCCACATCCCGGTCATGAAGAAGGCAGCCGAGGCCATCATGAGCGCGAATCCCGACATCCGCATCACGGTTGCGGGCGGCGGTTCCGGCGTGGGCGTGCAGAAGGTGGGCGAAGGTCTTGTGCAGATAGGCAACACGGGCCGCGCGCTCAAGGACAGCGAGGTTGCCAAGTATGGTCTTGAGACGTTCCCCTTTGCCATTGACGGCGTGGCCGTGGCGGTGAATCCGGCCAACAAGGTGACGGCGCTGACCAAGGCGCAGGTGAAGGACGTGTTTGCCGGCAAGATCACCAACTGGAAGGAGCTCGGCGGCAGCGACGCTCCCATTTCCCTGTACGTGCGCGAAGACGGCAGCGGCACGCGCGAAACCTTTGAAGAGCGCGCTCTCGACAAGGGCACCTCGGTGCAGAGCGCGAACGTGGTGAACTCCAACGGCGCCATGAAGACCGCCATTGCTCAGGATCCCAACGCCATCGGCTATGTGGGCATCGGTCATCTTGACTCCTCCATCCGCGGCGTCACCGTGGACGGCATGGTTCCCTCGCAGGAGAACGCTTCCAACGGCACGTACACCATCACGCGTCTTCTTTACATGAACACCAAGGGCAAGCCGCAGGGGCTGACCGCGCTGTTCATCGACTACATCTACTCTGAAGACGGCAAGGGCTTCACGGCGTCTTCCGGTTACATTCCGCTGGACAGAAAGTAGGCCGCGCATGAGAAACGCAGACGTGTCCATCCGGCCCGGAAGCCGGAGCGGGGAAGCGGGCCTTGCGGTCATTCGTCTTGCCGTGGCGCTTGCCATGGCGGGCATGGCGCTGCTGTTTCTCATGGTCGTCGCCTTCGCTCTGCCCGCCTTTGTTCAGGGCGGGGGCGGCGGCCCGTTTTCCTGGTCGTGGGCCCCGGGAAGGGGGGAGTTCGGCATTCTGCCCATGGTGGCAGGTTCGCTTCTTGCGGGTTCTCTTGCCGTGGTTCCCGGCTGGATCATGGGGCTTTGCCTGTGCTGCTGGCTCCTGTCGCCGGGGTGTGCCGGTCGGCCCGGGCCGTGGCGCACTCTTGTGGGCGCGCTGGTGAGGGTGATGACCGCCATTCCCACCGTGGTGTACGGCTTTGCCGCCGTGTTTCTGCTGGCTCCCGTCGTGCGCATGGGGCTCGGCGGTTCCGGCTTTTCGTGTCTTACGGCGGTCATCATGCTTTCCGTGCTCATGCTGCCCACGGTGGTGCTGGTGCTTCAGGCCGGTCTCGGGCCGCGTCTCGACGCCGTGGCCCTGACGGGGGCGGCCATGGGGCTGTCGCGCATGGAGCTCTTGTGGCATCTGGTGCTTCCCGCCTCGCGCGGAACGCTCATTTCCGCCGCGGTGCTCGGCTTCGGCCGCGCCGTGGGCGACACCATGCTGCCGCTCATGCTTGCGGGCAACGCGCCCGTCATGCCGTCGTCGCTGCTTTCGAGCATGCGCACGCTCACCGCCCACATGGCGCTCGTCACCTCCAATGAAGTGGGCGGCGCCGCGTATGATTCCCTTTTCATGGCCGGGCTGCTGCTCATCGTCATCAACGGCGTGGTGAGTCTCGTCATACGTCGTCTGGGAGGCAGGGCATGAGGCGCTTTTTCTTTTTCGCGTTCCGTGCGCTCTGCGCATTTTGCGCCGTGCTCGTGCCGTGTCTGGTGCTTGTGCTCATGGGCTATCTTTTCTGGCGTGCGCTTCCCGTGCTGGGGCCGGACCTTCTTTTCGGTCGCGCCGATCCGCTGGACGCCGTGCTCGGCCGCGTGCCCGTGTGGGACGGGCTGTGGCCCGCCTGCGTGGGCACGTTCTGGCTCGTGGTGCTTACCGTGCTGCTTGCTGTGTTTCCCGGCGTGGGCTGCGGCATTTATCTTTCCGAATTCGCCACGCCGCGGCAGAAGCGGATCATGGGCGCGGCGGTGGACATGCTGGCCGGCATGCCTTCCATCGTCATGGGGCTGTTCGGCTTCATGCTCATTCTTCTTTTGCGCCGCACGGTGCTGCCCGACGCGAACACCGGGCTTCTGCTTGCCGCCTGCTGCCTTGCGCTTCTTGTGCTGCCCGTGCTGGCCGCCTCCGCGCGCGAGGCCATGGCCGCCGTGCCCGCCCCGCTGCGTCTGGCTGCGGCCGCCTGCGGCTTTTCCCGCGCGCAGGCGCTGTTTCATCTTTTTCTGCCCGCCGCGGCGCGGGGCATTCTGGGCGGCGTGGTGCTCGCCGTGGGACGCGCCGCCGAAGACACGGCCGTCATTCTCTTCACCGGCGTGGTGGCCAATGCGGGCCTGCCTTCCGGACTGCTCGGCAAGTTCGAGGCGCTTTCCTTCGACATCTATTACATTTCCTCCCAGTATCAGGACCAGCAGGAGCTTCTGCGCGGCTTCGGCGCGGCCACGTTCCTGCTCGTCATCTCCTGCCTGCTTCTTGCAGCGGCGCGCTTCCTTGAGAGCGGCTTCCGCAAGAAGTGGCAGACAAAGGCCTGACTCATGGACAATTCCGCCTCTTCTCCCGTGCTTCTGGTGCGCGATCTTTGCGTTTCCTTCTTTGACCGGCCCGTGCTGCGCCGGGTGAACCTTGCCGTGCCCGCCGGGGGCATAGCCGTGCTGGTGGGGCGCTCGGGCTCGGGCAAGACCACGCTTCTGCGCGCGGTGAACCGGCTCAACGACGAAGTGCCCGGATGCCGCACCGAAGGCACGGTGGAACTTGTGACGAAGCGGGGCAGGCTCAACGTGTTCCCCGGCACGGGGCCGGATGCCGTGACGCTGCCCGAGCTGCGCCGCCGCGTGGGCATGGTGTTTCAGACGCCGCAGGTCTTTCCCGCAAGCGTGTATTCCAACGTGGCCATGCCGCTTTCCGTGGCCGCGGGCTGCCCGCGTTCCGAACTTGATGACAGGGTGCGCGACGCCCTCGTGCGGGCCGATCTGTGGCACGAGGTGGAAGGCCGCCTTTCCATGAGCGCCGAACGGCTTTCCGGCGGCCAGCAGCAGCGGCTGTGTCTGGCCCGGGCGCTGGCGCTCGAGCCCGACGTGCTTCTGCTCGACGAGCCCACGGCCTCGCTCGACGTGCACGCCGCCCGCCGCGTCGAGTCCCTTCTGCTCGAGCTTTCCAGGCGTCTGCCCGTCATCATGGTGTCGCACGGGCTCTCCCAGAGCCTGCGGCTCGCCTCGTTTCTGGCCGTCATGGAGGAGGGGCGGGTGATCCGTGCCGTAAGCGACACTTCGGGCATGACGGAAGGCGACCTTGAACGCCTGCTCGACGGCGGGGAAAAAACGTGCGACGTGCAGGAGATGCACGAAAAAACGGCGTGACGGACGCGGGAACCGTGCGGAAAGGAATTCCTTCTTGCCGTCCGACGGCGGGGAGGCTATAACGGAAAGGACGCGCGCGTGCGCGCAACCGAGAATTGAAGGAGAGGCCCGATGCCCAGCTACGAAGAAATCTTCACCCCTGAATGCCTGAATGAAGTGTTTCCTCCCGAACGCACCGATCAGTTTTTCGAGGCGCTGTTCGGCGATCCTGAAGAGGGCGCGTACGACATCCGCCTCGCGCTGCTTTCCGCGTCGGACAGAAAGCTCGACTTTCTGTTCGAGCTGCATCAGCGCGGCGACGCCTGCCTTGCCTGCAATCTCACCCACGGCCTGCCCGCGGTGTTTCTGCGCCATCCTGTCATCGACATCAAGGGCGTGACCGCAGAACTGGCCCGCCGCGCGAACTGGCCCGACGGCTCCTGGGAATGGAAGCTCGGCAGCACCGACGAAATCTCCCGCGCGCTGCACGTCATCCCGCTTACCCTGAAGCGCATTGATTGAGTTCCCGGGCTTTTTTTGCTTGACTAACACCCCCGATGGAGCTATGTCTTTTCGACCGGAAGGGTCGTTAACTCAGTAGGTAGAGTACCTGCCTTTTAAGCAGAGAGTCGCGCGTTCGAATCGCGCACGACCCACCATGAATTTCAGAAGGCCGTGCTGTTGCAGCACGGCCTTTTTTCATGCATGACCCCCATGTCGTTCCGGCATGGCGGGAGTCATCCGCTGAGGCCGGGCTTTTCGCTCCGGCCTTTTGCGTCCTCTTGCGCTCTTCGCGGACCGCGGCGTCTATGCCCGGTCTTTTTTTGTGCGCACTTCCGGCATCTGCGCCTGCTTGCTTACGAAACGCAAACGGCCAAAATTCGGGCACGCCGGAAGAGGGGAGAGCATGGGCGTGCCGCCGTGCGGTGCCGCCGCGCCAACGCTGCCTTGTCGGATGCAGGCAGGCGATTATTTTGGCATTTTTAACAATTCATTATCTTTTTATTTATTTTTTATTGACAATAATGTTGATCTGCGTAAAACCTGTTCCATAATTTGTACGCTCCGCAATGATTCTGGCGCGCGACATCCGGAAGAGGAAAAAGGTGGAGCAGAGCAGTTGCCGCGTCTGCGGCAGCTTTCGGGAAAAAATCATGAAGAAACTCGTCACGCTCCTCCTGGCCGCCGGAATGACGGCCTCCGTCTGTTCCCCCGCCTCCGCCGTCGACGTCAAAATGGACGGCAGATATCAGTTTCAGTTTCAGACCGGTTCCGAAGGATTCCGCGGTCAGAACACCGACTATGCCGTTCAGCGTCTGCGCATCGGCATGACCTTCCTTGCCGGAGAAAACCTTTCCGGCTACCTGCAGCTTCAGGCCGGAACCTATGACTGGGGCTCGGATGTCACGGGCAACAACATTGCCGTGACCATGCGTCAGTCCTACATCGACTGGCTTGTGCCGAATACCGACATCAAGGTGCGCATGGGCCGTCATGCCTTTGATCTGCCTTCCTACGCCAGCTTGTCGCCCATGATCTCCGACCTCGTGGCCGACGGCGTGGTGGTTTCCGCGCCCATTGCCGACCGCTATCAGTTGACCGGCTTCTGGACGCGCATGGCCCGCGGCGTCAACGGCCATGGCGACGTCACCGACGTCAACGCCCCCAAGTACGACCTCTTCGGCCTTGTGGGCAACGCCGCCTTCGACGGCTTCACCGTGTCCCCCTGGGCCATTTACGGTTCCAAGGGACACGCCGACGGCTTCGAGCCCGACAACCTTACGGCTCAGGGCAACATCAGCGGAGCCGGTCGCGCCAACATCATGATTTTCGGCGCGGGCATGGAGTGGAAGCCCTTTGATCCGGTCACCCTGGCCCTCGACGTCGCCTGGGGCCGTTCCCACTATTCCGACTCCCATGATCAGGAAGGCTGGTACGCCGTGGGCAAGGCCTCCTATGCCCTCGACTTCGCGGAACCCGCCATCATGGGCTGGTATGCCTCCGGCGACAGAAAGGGCCGTCCCGAGAATTCCGGACAGATTCCCATCATCTACGGCGACTTCAGCGGCACGAGCACCTATTTTGACAACACCTTCGGGCCCGTGGGCGGTCATCGCTGCAGCTTCGGCGGCACCTGGGGCGTAAGCGCCCAGCTCAACGGCATGTCCTTCATCAGCGACCTCTCGCACGACGTCAGCGTGACCTACATAGGCGGCACCAACAGCAAGTACAACGGCGGCTACGGCGACGGCTACAACTATCTCACCGTCGACGACTCCGCCGTGGAGTTCGACGTTCTTTCCACCTATCAGCTTTACAAGAATCTGACCGCGGCTCTCGAGCTTGCCTACATCATTGAAGACTTCGACACCTCGGCCTCGCACGGACGCAGCGGCAGCTATGACGACGACTGGCGCGCCGCCTTCCATGTGGAATACAAGTTCTGATGTCCGTTTTCCTGCCGGGGAAAGGCAGGCGGGGGAAAAGGCGCGTTGGGCCGCCATCCGCAGGGCGCTGCCGACGGCTTTTTTCCCCGGTTTCGGGGCATGGGCGCGCACCGTTGCGCCCCGCCCGGAATGCTCCCTCCTTGCGCGCCCTCGTGTTTGCCATGCGAATGCGGGGGCGCTTCCGCAGGCGGCTTTTCCGTGCCGCAGGGCTGGAAAAGGCCGGGCGGCGTTTTCGTCCGTCTTCTCATGAAGGCGCGCTCTGCCGGAGCCTGCCGCCTGTTGTTCCGGCGGCGTTTCCGTCTTGTCCGGCAGGGCGGAACCGGCCCTGCGCTGTGCTTTGTCCGTCGCGTTTCCGTCCGCGTTCCCGGACGAGGCCGCGCGTCTTTTTCTTTTTTTTTTCTGCGTTGCCGCGTTGTTGTTCCGCGTTTCCCGTTCCGGGGACGCGGAGCGTTTGTTTTTCGTCGCGTTTTTTAAATAAAAATGAAATTCTTTTTCAATTAACTTGACAGGCGCATTATTTTGGGCGACGTTTTCCCTGCGTATGGACACCCAGCACAGGCTGAGGACGGAAGCAAAGGTTGAGGGGCCGGAGAACGTTCCTGCGGGGTGGCGCGAGAATGACCGCAAGGCGGTCAAACGTTCGGGAAACGACGAATGAAGAAGAGCACCACACTTTTTCTTGCGGCCGCGCTCATCATGGCCGCATCCGGCCCCGCCCACGCCGTCGACGTGAAGATGGACGGCGAGTATCTTTTCCAGTATCAGACAGGCTCCGAGGGCTTCCGCGGACAGAACACGGACTACACCGGGCAGCGGTTGCGCGTGGGCATGACCTTCAGCGCGAGCGAAAGCCTTTCCGGGTATCTGCAGATGCAGGTCGGCGAATACGACTGGGGCACCGATGCTTCCGGAACCAATGAAGAAATCTTCATGCGGCAGGCCTACGTCGACTGGATGGTGCCGAACACGCCCGTCAAGGTGCGCATGGGCCGTCACGCCTTCGATCTGCCCTCGTATGCCAGCACGTCGCCCATGATTGCCGATTTCGTGGCCGACGGCGTGGTGGTTTCCGTGCCCTTTGCCGAGAACTATGAGCTCACCGGCTTCTGGACGCGCGTTGCCCGCGGCGCAAACCGCCACGGCGACAAGTCCGACGTCCATGCGCCCAAGTATGATCTCTTCGGCCTTGTGGGCAGCGCCTCCTTCGACCGCTTCACCGTGTCGCCGTGGGCGATGTACGGCACAAGGGGCGATTTCATGAACGAAAAGGGCGAGCGCACGCTTCCCGACATCGTGACCGCGCAGGGCAACATGACCGGCTCGGGCCGCGCCGACGTCATGATCTTCGGCACGGGCATGGAGTGGAAGCCCTTCGAGCCCGTCACCCTCGCGCTCGACGCCGCATACGGCCGCGCCGACTATTCCGCGTCGCAGGATCAGGAAGGCTGGTACGCCGTGGGCAGGGCTTCCTACGCCATGAGCTTCGGCGAGCCCGCGCTGCTTGCCTGGTATGCCTCCGGCGACAGAAGCGGCCGCGCCATGCATTCCGGTCAGATTCCCATTATCTACGGCGACTTCGACGGCACGAGCACGTATTTTGATGCCGCCTGGGGCATACTCGGCGGGCATCGCACGGCCTTCGGCGGCACCTGGGGCGTGAGCGCGCAGCTCGGCGGCGTGTCCTTCCTCGAAGGCGTGTCCCACGACTTCAGCGTGACCTACTTTGCGGGCACCAACAACAAGAACAACGGCGGCTACGGCGAGGGCTACGACTACCTCACCACCGAAGACTCCGCCGTGGAACTCAACGCCCTGACCACGTATGACATTTACAGGAATCTGACCGCGGCTCTCGAGCTGGCGTACATCTTCGAGGACTTCGACACCTCGAAGGGACACGGCCGCTCCGGTTCCTCCTTTGACAACGACTGGCGCGCCGCGCTTCATTTCCGGTACAGCTTCTAGGACGGCATCCATCGGAACCGGCGCCTGACGCCGGACGCGCGGCGGCTCGGGCTGTCGCGCGTTTTTTTGTCCGTGCCGCGAGGCTCCTTTCCGGAAAAAACGCGGCGCGGCCGTTGCGTCCTTGAAAGGAACATTCTATACCACTTTCGGCCCGTTTTCGCACCACGACGTTTTTCGTGCGGAAGCGGGCCTTTCACACTTCACTTTCAGAGGATGCTGACTCATGACCAAGGTGCTCAATTCCATCAAGCTCGTGCCCGCGCTGTTCGTGCTCGACGTGGCGGTGATGTACGCGTCGATGACCATAGGCGGGCTGCCCATGAACGCTCAGAATCTGCTCTTTCCCTTCACCTACTATCTGCCGGTGTTCATGGGGCTGAGCATTCTGTACTTTGCGGTTCGCAACTTCTACACCGAGCTCAACTACCCCTTCTTTCTCAACGTGTTTCACTTCGTGGTGCTGAGCAAGGAGCTGCCGAGCCTTCTTACCATCATTACCGTGTAGCGTCTTTCGCCGCGTGGCGGCGTGAGACAAGAACGCGGAATCTGCCCCGGAGTCCGGCTCCCGGCAGGGTTCCGCGTTTTTTTGTGGCGGAAAAAGCGCTGGAGGGGAAGTTTCCGGTCCCGGGAGGCGGGGAGCCGGCCACGGGGCGCGCGGGAGCACGCCTGGCATCGGCACGGGAGACAGGGAGGAGAAGCGGAGGCGCCGGGAGAGGGGCGTCCGTTCGGCGTCGGCGGTCCCCGATTAAAAAGAAAGACCCGTTTCTCAGCAGGGGGAGGAGAGAAACGGGCCGTTTCCGGCAGCGCCGGGGTGCCGCTATCGGCCCTGAGGTCTCTTGTGCAGGAGGTGGCTGAAGACGAAGGGCCCGGCGGCAATGAGAGCTTCCCATGTGGGGATCATGGAGACCACGGAGGCCA
>JAXUUT010000037.1:0-9491 GCA_037230945.1 bacterium | reverse complement strand
TGGAGAGCGGATAGTAGATCATGGGCTTGTCGTACACGGGCAGAAGCTGTTTCGATGTAATCCTTGTTAGCGGATACAGACGCGTACCGCTTCCTCCGGCAAGAAGTATGCCTTTCATTTCCGTTCCTTGTTTATTATACGGTGAGTTTGTATCAGGCCTAATGTTTCCGGCTTGTAATGTCCCATGATCTCGTGAACGACGCCGGAGCTCAGTCCACGGCGGAGCATGGTGTCGGCAAAGCTGTGCCGAAGGTCCTGAAGGCGCAGCTCCGGCCTGCCGAGCCGGGTGCGCAGCAGATTCCACGCGTAGAACAGCGACGTGAGCTGTCCGCCGGACGGCGATGAAAACAGCCACGGCACGTCTTTTTTCCGGGGAAGGGTGCGGATGAGTTCCAGAGCTTCGCTGTTCAGGGGGATGCGTCGTGTGTGCTCCGTATAGGTGCATCGGGTCATAAGCACGCCTTCATCTTCAAGCACGTCTTCCCAGCGGGCGGAGAGGATTTCCGCCTTGCCTGCCCCGGTGAGCAGAAGAAGATGAATGGCACGCGCGCCGGGTAGGGCGGCGTATTCCTTGAAAATATCGGTGAGACGACGCAGCTCTTCCTGCGACAGGACGTGCGGGGCGCGGCGCGAAGGCACGCGCGGACATTCGGCGTCGCGGAAGGCGGCGTCGCTTTCGAGCGCTTTCCAGCGGACGGCGCAGTTCAGCACGTATTTCAGCAGCCAGAACACGCGGTAGCAGGTGCTCTCCGACAGTCCCGCCTTTTTTAACGACAAAAGCCACTCGTTGATGCTTGAGGCAACGATGGACTCGAGAGAACGTGCGCCGAGATGGGGAAGAACGTACTTCTCCAGATAGCGCTCGTCGGTCTGCCAGCTGCGCTTGTGCTCACGAATGAACGGAAGATAGCGCGTGCTGACAAACTCCCGCAGACTGGAAAAATGTTCCTTCTGACGAGAGGAATCTGGCGTTGTTTTGGCGGTCATGTTGTCCCTCTGGCCCGCGTTAAAAAGGTGTACTTTTTCGGCAAAGCAAACTCGCTTTTTGGAAAAAATTTTTTTGCTGGTTTTTTGTGGGGTTATTTGATAATGATTTTTTGACTGACAAATTGATTGTAAATGCCGAAAAAGTACACTTTTTCGCTATGTTATCGACGTTCAGCAAAAGAAATCTGCGTATATTGAAGTTTGCATTTCAGGGGAAAATTTGCACGGTTTTATGTAAAAAATATGATAAAAATATACTGTCAGTTTTTCTTTTTTGTACCAAACAACAGACGAAAATGTTGAAAATTTGACGGTGTAAAGCGGCAATTTTTGAACTTACATCAGTAATTTTGCCATGTTGGAGAAAGGACGGGTGTCTTAGCCCCGGAAAGAGCCCGAAGATGGGGCGTGCTCGGTGCATGATGGCGACGGTGGGGAGATGGGCCGGAATGGGCCGCTTCGGAACGGAGCGTGAGGGAGAAGGGGCGCAAGCGCGGAGCGCAGAAAGGGGGGCGGCGTCTTTGTCGGCGGCATCGTGCGCGGGGCGAGTCCCGTGCATGGCCGTGTCAGAGGTGCGCGGGGCGGCGTGAACGCTGGGCACTTCGCCCGGGATGCTGTTTACGAAATCAACGGGAGCAGGGCTCGGAGCCGTGCGGGGCAGGTTCCGGCATACCTGCGACCGCATACGCGTGTCGGGGCGTTCCGGGCCCTTGTCGGGAGAGGGCAGACCCGGCAGAGCGGGAGAGCTGGGCAGGGCAACGAAACGTTCAGAAATCGCCGGAAGGGGTGTCCGCGTTCCGGGCTCCTTGTCGCGCGTTGAAAAAAAAAGCCCGGACGCAGAACAGCGGGGTTCTGTGTCCGGGCTTCGTGGTTTCACGCGTTCAGGAGACCGGGTCAGGACTCAAGGGCTTTGGCGGGAGCTCCTTCCTTCTTCGTTTTCTTCATGCTTCCTTCTCCGCCCGGTGCATTCGTCGGACGGCTGTCGTCCCGATCTTTGGCGTTTTTCGCTTCCGCCATGCACGGGGGGTTCTTTCCCGCGTGTTCCGCCGTCTTGTCGGCATCGTTGTCGCTTCGGGCCGAGCTGGTCTGGGCGGCGCTGCCTGGCGGCGTGGATCCTGTCCCGGGAAGCGCGCTCTTTGGTGCTGCTGCGTTTTGGGATTCCGGGACTTCGCCGTGCATCGTCTTTGCCGCAGAAGATTCCGCCGTCTCGCGGCTTCTCTTCGCCTGCCGTGCAATTTCTTCAAGCGTCACCTTCGCGCGCGGTGCGTTTCCGGCGTGGTCGGCAGAGGCGCGGGGCGTGGGGTGCTCTCCGGCGTCCTCCCCTCCGAAGGCATCGTCCGGCAGTCCCGGAAAAAGGTCGGGCGCGTACAGGCGGCAGAACCGCAGAAGCGCCCGGAGGCGCAGCGCAAGCGCCGTCTGGTCCGATTCCCCGGGCTCATTGTTCGGCACTTCCCCCTGTGCTCGGAGCAGCATGGCCGAGGCGGTCAGCTCCCGCCCCGTAGCCTTTTCCGTGGCGCGCACCGTGCAGCACAGCTCGTGCCGTCCGCCCGTGGCCGTCTTGTCCGGACGTGCGGCGTCCGCGGTTTTGTCGCACGCGGCGTCCTGCTCCGCGCCCTCGCTCGCCGCAAAAGGCGCGTCTTCCCGCGTGCCCTCCGCCGTGCGCGGCGCTTCGGCATCGGTAGCGTCCGGCCCGCCGTCTGCGTCGTCCCGGCTGCGCTCGCTTTTCTCTCGGGCGCCGTTTTTCTCTTCGCGTTCCTCGCGTGCGTCTTTTCTTCGTCCGTCCGGCGCGTCGCGTTCCGCAGGAACGTTTTCCGCAGCAGGCGTCCGTTCCGCAAGCTCAATGCACGGCATCGTGAACCGTCCGCAGCTTTGAAGCCCCGCAAGCAGCAGGCCCGCGCTCCATGTCGGCCTTCCGTGCGTCACCCGAAGGCCGTGCATCACGGAAAACGGATCGAGCCCCAGTCGCCGCGCCGCGCAAAGCGCCATGAGGCAGTTGGAAAACGCCGCGGGATTCTTCATTGTTTGCCGCGTCTGCGGGTTCGTGGATTCCGCCCGGTACTCCTCCGGCACAAGGTCGGAGCCCGCAAGCGCCGCCGCCATGCGCTCCATGAGCGCAAAGCCTTCGGCGTGCACGAAGTTCGCGTCCGCCGCCGGGCGCGGCGTCTGTCTGAGTTCGGAAAGAGTGCGCTGTGTCATGTCATCTCCTGAACCGGCAGCTCTCATATGCCGGGCAATACTTCTGGTGACAGAGCGTGGAACGCGGATTGCCGAAAAATATCCCGGAACGCAGCATGGCCGCCGCCGCTTCCAGCAGTCCCGGCGCGCCTTCCCGCCCCGCAAGCAGCTCTCGCGCCCCGGTCACGCTGCCCGTGCCCGCGCGGCGTCCCGCTTCCGTCTTCGCCGTCTGAAGGCCGATGATCACCGCCGGCGCGTCCATGGGCCGCCCCGTGGCCTCTTCCGCAAGCAGCTCGTACACCGCCACCTGCGCCGCGTGACCCGCCGTGCGTACCGTGCCGTCCGTGCCCACCGCGCTTTTTCCCGTCTTGATGTCCGCAATGCCGAAGCGCCCCCTCTCGTCCCGATACACCCGGTCCGTCGTGCCCGTGAGCACTATGCCGAGCCCCGCTATCTCCAGACCGCGGCACTCCGCCTCCACGTCCACAAAATCAAATCCCGGCGCTATCTCCGCACAGTACTTCCGATGCAGCGCCAGCGCGATCCCTTCCATGGCCGCCGGGCTCGTGTCCCCCCAGTCCACTTCTTCCCGCGGCTCCCGTATGGCCTTCACCACCTCGGCCGCGCAGTCCTCCGCGCTCAGCCCCGCGCCTCGTATCCGGCCAAGATCAAAAAGCGCCGTGCCCGCGTGCACCGCGCGCCCAAGCTGCGCCGCCCCGGAACTCGGCAGCCGCATCCCCTTGATGTTCTTCGCTTCCCACCTCGCCGGACAGTCGAAAAGCTCCGGCAGGCTCGACGCCCGTATCCGTATCAGCTCCGTCATGCTCGCTCCTTTCAGCACCGCCCCTGTCGGACAGCGCTTCCGTTTTGCATTGTTGTCTTCGTCTAAAATATGCTCAAACGAATATTACAAGTCAAGAACGCGCATATTCAATCGAATGTCAAAAAAAGGCGGAAAGGCAGGAGGGAAACGCAGCGGGCGGCGTGCAAGCCCCGCGTCCGTACAGCGTGTCCCGGGCTGACGGGCGATTGCGGTACTCGGGCGGCGGGAAATGTCAAGGCAATGCGGGGGAAATAATTCCCCCCGCGCCCCCCTGTTTCGCCTTGCGGCTTCGCCGCGCGGCGGGAGTCGTGCGGATGCCGGGAGCCGTGCTTTGAAATGGCGGCAGGGCAGGGCGTGACGCAAGGGCCGGCATGCTTGGCGAACGCGTTTCGGGCTTCGTAGTCAGTGCAGGCGTGCGCGGCTGCGCCCGCCTGCGGCTGGCCGACCGATGTTTCGCTGCGCGCAACATCGGTGTGGTTGGAAGGGATTTCCAGATGGTTAAGGCAGAGCGCTGGTTCAACGCTCTGGAAAGCCGTCGTTGACCTGAACTGCCGTTTCTCGAAGCCCTGGCGGGCCTTCGTTGGCAGCGGAAAAAGGGCGCTCATCGCTCCGGGGCCCGCGGACGACATCAGGAGTCCGCGCCGACGTCCGCAAGTAGCCGCGATTCACTCGCGGCGTTAAACGCGCGGGCGTCGTGCAAGTGGAGGGACAGTACAGCGTGTCTGGAGCAGACGGGAAGTGGCGGTACTCGGGCAACGACAAGAGGTAAGCGCCCGCCTGCGGCTGGCCGACCGGTGCTTCGCTTCGCGAATGCACCGGTGTGGTTTGCAGGGATTTCCAGATGGTTGAGGCAGGGCGCTGGTTCGGCGCTCTGGAAAGCCGTCGTTGACCTGAACTGCCGTTTCTCGAAGCCCTGGCGGGCCTTCGTGTGCAGCGGAAAAAGGGCGCTCAACGCTCTGGGGCCCCGGGCCGCTTTCGAGCGGCCCGGCCGGTGGTCATAAGTAGGCGGAATTCACTTCCGCCGTTAAATGAAATGACCACCGTACAAGCACTGTGCCCGTACAGTGTGTCTGGAGCAGACGGGAAGTAGCGGTACTCGGGGGGAAAGGTGGCAGGAATACGGTTCGGGCATAAGTTCTCCCTATCCCTCATGTGCTGCCGAACCGGCGAAGCCGGGAGGCAGAAACATGGGGGTGCGGGGGAGATTATCTCCCCCGCATTGCCTTTCCTGCCTTTCCTGTCTTTTTCTGCTTTTCTGCCTTTAAAAAACCTTGCCGCACCAGCGGACGCGGCCGTGGACGACGAAGTTTTCGAGGTCGGGGCCTTCGACGGGGACGTCGGCGTACTTGGGGTTTTCGCTGCGGAGCAGCAGGCCGCGCAGGGTTTTCTGCACGCGCTTGACGCGCAGCTCGTCGCCCAGGGTGACCACGTAAATCTTGCCGTCCATGACTTCGATGTCCGACTTGTCGACAAGCAGGGTGTCGCCCTCGCTGAACAGGGGTTCCATGGAGTCTCCCACCACGTCCATGAGCACGGAGTGCGCGGCGGATATGTGCTCTATCCCCATGAAATCCTTTCTGAATGCGTACAGGCCCTCAAGGTCGCCGTTGGTTTCCAGCGACGCGCCCGCGCCCGCCTTGGCGGCTATTTTTGGCACGTAGTCATAGTCGAGAAACTCCTTTCCCGGTATGGCCAGCTTCACGCCGAGCGCCTTGAACACCGGGTCAAGCGCGGTCAGGTTCGGAGTGCGCACGCGGTTCAGCCACTGCGTGAACGTCACCTGTGACACCCCAAGTTCACGGGCGGCGCTGGCCTTGTTGCCGTTGTGCCGCTCCTCCGTGAAATTCCTCAGCAACTCGAAGATTTCGTCAGACAAGGTATTCATATGAATACATGAAAAGGAGAATCTTTGTTTTGTCAAGTATTCATTTGAATATTAGAACTCTTTACATGAAGTTCTCGATTGAATATTATCCGACCATGAAAAACGAAATCTTTGCCAAATACTTTTCGAGGCGGGGATCGCTTCGCAGGGCGAGCCTGGAGTCGGGAATTCCGTACATCACGCTCGTTCAGCACGCCAACAACGCGCGCAGGGTGAGTCCCGCCATGGCCGTCCGGTACGAGGAGCTTTTGGGCATTCCGCGTTGGGAGCTCAGGCCGGACTTGTGGAGCGGACCCGAAGAGGGCGACGGCGACGATGCATGAGATCGGCCAAAGGCCGGTCGAAAAACGGGCCCCGGGGCGCGGCGTTCATCAGGTCGCGAAGGGCGGAAGCCGGATGCGCGGAGCATGGCGGTTGCCGCTTCTGGAAAAGCGCGGAGGCGCAGCCTGGGCGCGGCGTTCCGATGTCGGGGCGGGCTTCGGCAGGGGGCCGACGGCGGAGCGGGGAAAGGTTCGGCAGTGCTTCGCCCGTCGGAGCGGGAGCCTGCGGAACAGAGAGAGGAAGAAAGAGGGGAATCATGGCGGAGAGTGTCAAGGGAATATTGTTGCGGACCGAGCACTTGCGGGGACTTCGCATGCTGGAGCCCGGGCAGGTGGGGGAGCTGGTGCTTGCGCTGTTTGCCGACGCGGGCGAGGGCGAGATGCCCCGGCTCGATGATCTGACCCGCGTGGTGTTCGAGCTCATAGCGCCTTCGGTGCGCCGGGCCAACGACGCCTATGCCAGCCGCTGCGCGGCCAATGCGGAGAACGGGCGCAAGGGCGGAAGGCCGAGAAAGCGGGCGGCGGTGGAGCTTTCGCTTTGTGCGGAAGGCGAAGAAGCGACGGGTTTATCGGGGCAAAGCGAAAACCCTGACGAAACGAAGCGAAGCGAAACGGAATTAAAAGATTCCCCCCTTATCCCCCCGGCAGGGAAGCGTGAGGCGGGTTCGGAACGCGGTTTTGTCCGGCCTTCCGTGGAGGAGGTGCAGGCGTACTGCAACGAGCGGGGCAACGGCATTCGGGCGGAACGCTTTGTGGACTACTACGCGGCGCAGGGCTGGAAGCTGTCCAACGGCAGGCCGCTCCGGGACTGGAAGGCGGCCGTGCGCAACTGGGAGAGTCGCGATGCGGGCCGGGGCGACTCTGCGTCCGGGCGGAGTGAAGCGTCTGCCGGACGCGTGGTTTCGCGCGGGGGGCTTTGCGATGCCGAACGGCGTCAGGCGCACAATGACAGGGTATGCCGCGAGGTGTCGGCGGAGCTTGAGGCCATGGGAGGGCCGTTCTGATGGAGGCGCGGGAGAGGGACGAAAAGCTGGCCGTGCTGAACGGACTGGCGGGCAACTACGCGGCGACGCTTTCGCCCGAGACGGCGAAGATGTGGCTTTACCTGCTGAAGGATTACGACGTGGCCGTTGTGCAGGCCGCGGCGCTGGCCATGATACGCCGCTGCGGCTCGGAGACGGTGCCGTATCGCACCATGCCGCCGTTTGCGCTCATGCAGAAGGAGCTTGACCGCATGACCGGCGCGGTACGGGGCGAGGAAAACGTGCTTTTGCAGGCGCGGGCGGAGTGGACGCATCTTCTTGAGCTCATGAAGAGCCGGGGGAGCTGGCGCGAGCCGGAGCTTGACCGCACGACGGCCTATTGCGTGCGGTCGTTCGGCGGATGGGAGCGGGTGTGCCGCTGGAAGATGGAGGAACTGCCGTGGCGGGAGCGGGATTTTCTGCAGTTGTGGCAGCAGAGCCGGGGCAAGGAGGACGTACTTGCGCTTGGCGGCGGAGCCGTGAAGGCGCTGGATGCGCCGGGCGGGCGGGCCGCGCTGTCGCTTGAGGATTTTCGGACCCGGCTGACGGCGCTGCCCGGAGCGGGAGCCGTGGCGGAAGAGAAGGGCGGACAGTGACGGGCGGCGTCGTCCCCCGGGGCGTGAGCCGCGAGCGGAGCGTGAGCCGTGACGCGGGGGCGGACGGTCGGGGGGAGAGGGCGCGGCTTTTTGAGCGAGACGGCCTTTCCCGGACGGGCCGGAATTCGGACAAGGGAGGGAAAGCATGACGATTCATGAAACGTGTGCCGGCTACTGGCAGGGCTGCTTTGTCTGTGCCGACTATCTGCCGGACAGTGTGTTTTTCTGCCGACGGGCGAATCTTGCGCGTTTCGGCAGCGGCTATGTGGAGACGGAAGAGGGGGAGGGCGAAGGCGGAGGAAGGCCATGGAAGAGCGGAGGGGAGCGCAGAACGCAGCGCCGGGTGCCGGGCGGACGGTTTTTGAAGGACGGGGAGCAGGCCGGGGAGACCGGCCGGGAAGGCGAAGCGGAGTTTCGGAAGAGCGGCCCGGGAGCGTGGTGGAACGGACGCCGGTTCCGGACGCGCCGAAGATGAGCGAACAGGCTGCCGTGGTGACGTGGTGGCGCTTTGCCTGCCGCAAGTACGGCGTGCCGGAGGAGGCGCTTCTTCGTGTGGCGGAGGGCGCGGAGGAAAGCGGCGTGCGCCGGGCGCTGTTTCGCAGACAGGGCGCACGGCGGGGCGCGGCGGATCTGTTCCTTGCCGTGCCGCGCGGCGGACGCTTTGGTCTGTGGCTCTCCGTGAAGCGCAGAGGCATGAGGATGAGACCCGAGGAAAGGGATTTTCTTTGCAACATGACCAGCCTCGGCTACGACGCGGCCGTGTGCCGCAGCCGGGACGAGGCGGAACAACGGATACATGCATACCTGGTGCAACGTGGTGAAGCTTATCAGAAAAACGTGTCGTGACTGCCAGCATGAGTTTCTTACGGCCAGAAGCCGCCGACTCTATTGCAGCACGAATTGTCGCAGGCACTACCAGAACGAACGCAGAAAGGAAGAACGCGCCGAAGCCCGCGAGGCCCGCGAAGCCATGAAACCCATGACCGACCCCTGGGCCCGCCGCGACCTCGACGACTGGTCCGCCGACGATATCTGGAAAAACGCCCTCCTCGACCCCCTCCCCGCAGGACTCATGTAAAGACAGAAAACGCAGAAAGGCGGGAAGACAGGAAAGGCAGGAAAGAGGAAGGGGACAGGCCGGAGCAGCCGGGGCGCCGCCCCGGACCCCGGAAAGGCAGGAAAGGCAGGAAAGGCAGAAAAGACAATGCGGGGGAAATAATTCCCCCCGCGCCCCCCTGGTTCTTTCAGCTTGTTGACAACGCTCTTGGGAACGCGGGCGACCTGAGAAGCCCGCGCCGACGACCGCAAGTAGCCGGAATTCACTTCCGGCGTTAAACGCAGCGGGCGGCGTGCAAGTGGAGGGACCGTACAGCGTGTCCGGAGCAGACGGGAGTGAGAGGTACTCGGGAGAAGGAAAGTGTCAAGGCAGCGGGGGGAATAATAGCGCTGCTGTCGCCATCCGTAAGGCGCTTCGCGCCAACGGCTGCCGCTCCCCCCGCGCCCCCTTGGTTCGCCTTGCGGCTTCGCCGCGCGGCGGGAGTCGTGCGGATGCCGGATGTCGGGCTTTGAAAGGGCGGGGGCAAAAGGCGTGTGACGCAAAGGCCGGAAGGCTCGGCGGACGCTGTTCGGGCTGCAAACTCAGTGCAGGCGTGCGCGGCTGCGCCCGCCTGCGGCTGGCCGACC
>JAXUUT010000001.1:0-1576 GCA_037230945.1 bacterium | reverse complement strand
GTCATGAATAGGCGGAATTCACTTCCGCCGTTAAATGAAATGACCACCGTGCAAGTCCCGCGTCCGTACAGTGTGTCTGGAGCTGACGGGCGGTGGGGGTACTCGGGCGGCGGAAAATGTCACCCCGGGCGACGTCAGGAGCCCGGCCGGTGGTCATGAATAGGCGGAATTCACTTCCGCCGTTAAATGAAATGACCACCGTGCAAGTCCCGCGTCCGTACAGCGTGTCCGGAGCTGACGGGCGATTGCGGTACTCGGACAACGACAAGAGGTAAACGCCCGCCTGCGGCTGCCGACCGGTGCTTCGCTTCGCGACAGCACCGGTGTTGTTTGTGGGGATTTCCAGATGTTTGGGCAGAGCGCCGGGTCAATGCTCTGGAAAGCCTTTAATTGCATGAACTGCCGTTTCTCAAAGCTCTGGGAAACTTTTGTTTGCAACGAAACAAATCTCTCTCAGCGCTCCGGGCAAAGGTTCACCACTCTGCGCCGGAACTGAGCAGCGCGAGCATGTCGGCTTCCTGTTCCTTCTTTTCTTCGGAAGAAACCTTCACGAGCGTGAGGGCATGGGTGGGACAGGTGGCCACGCAGGGCGGCTGCGAGGTTTCCATGTCGTAGCGGCCGAAGCACAGATCGCATTTGACCATGGGGCCGCGGCCCTGTTCGGGAAACTGCGGAACGTCGAAGGGACAGGCCTTTTTGCAGGCGCGGCAGCCTATGCACGTTTCCGCATCCACAAGCACGATGCCGTCGTCGTTCCTGCTTATGGCGTGCACGGGGCAGGCCTTGAGACAGGCCGGATCAACGCAGTGAAGGCAGGCAACGGAGGCATGGCGAAGGCGGGGCATGGTTTCATCACGCTGCCAGATGGTCACAATGCGGCGGCAGTCGATGCCGAGCGGGCGTTCACGCCAGGTTTTGCAGGCAACGGAGCAGCCGTGACAGGCCACGCAGCGGTCGGGATTAAAGGCAATGGCATATTCGAGATTCATTTTATGTCCTGTAAGGCGCGTTTTCAAATGTAAAGGTTGATGCCGTGAACGGTGTGCCCATGGAATGCCGTCCCTGCAAAGAAGAGCAACGGGACTTCTCCGCCCGGAGAACAAGCCGCAGCCGGAAGGGATGATGCACAGAGGACACACTTCTCTCTCATCATACTCCTCAGCAGGGTGAAGGTCCAGAGCAAATGCGTATAATACGCTTTTATCATCCTCAATATGCATTGACTTCCCGCTTGTAAAGCCCGGAGGTTTTCCAAAGTTTCGAGCCACCACCCCCAAAAGATCTGGCAATCCCTGCCTTTTTTCCATCTCCCGAGTACTGCCCACGCCCGTCTTTCCATCTCCCGAGTGCTGCCCACGCACGTCAGCTCCGGACACGCTGTACGGGCGCGGGGCTTGTACGACGCCCGCCGCGTTTGACGCCGCGAGTGAATCGCGGCTGCTTGCGGCCGTCGGCGCGGGCTCCTCAGGTCGCCCGCGTTCCCCCGAGCGTTGTCAAGAAGCTGAAAGAACCATGGGGGCCCGGGGGACATTATCACCCCCGCCTGCTCCAGCCTGTCCCCTTCCTCTTTCCTGCC
>JAXUUT010000038.1:0-9608 GCA_037230945.1 bacterium | reverse complement strand
GGGAAGACGGGAATCTCTTTCTGTTGCAATTCATTTGACAATCTGCCTGAAAAAGTTTTCCCCCTTCCCCCGCGCCCCCATCCCCTTGCAAAACTTTTCAGTTTTTCTATTGTCATGCCCGAACGGCGCAACCTCCCTTCTGCACGGAACACGCTGTGCAGTATGCAGAGCCTGCGCACGACGGGCATTTTCTTTACCCGTCCGAGTACCGCAAACGCCCGTCTGCCCGGGACACGCTGTACGGGTGCGGGGCTTGTACGACGCCCGCGGCGTTTAACGCCGGAAGTGAATTCCGGCTGCTTGCGGTCGTCGGCGCGACCGCCTGAAGGCAGGTCGCGGGCCCCGGAGCGTTGAGAGAAGGTTATCCGCCTGTAAACAAAAACCTGTTCGAGCGTTGAGAAACGCTTTTTCTCGGCAATCGAGGGCCTGATGGTGCGTTAAGAAACGGGGGATTGTTGCAGCAATGGTTTTCCAGAGCTTCGAGCCTCTGCTCTCCCCTTAAAAATCTGGAAATCCCTACCTGTCACACATCGCCCGAGTGACGCCGACTCCCGTCTGCTCTGGACACGCTGTACGGACTCTTGACTTGCACGACGGGCATTGCATTTAACGCCGGAAGTGAATTCCGGCTATTTATGCCCGTCGGCCGGGCTCCTGACGTCGCCCGGGGCCCCCGAGCGTTGAACCAGCGCACAGCGTAACCATCTGGAAATCTCTTCCAACCACACCGGTGCTTTCGCGAAGCGAAACACCGGTCGGCCACGGCAGGCGGGTGCAGCCGCACACGCCTGCACTGACTGCGCAGCCCGTAACGCGCCTTGCCGAGCATTCCGGCCTTTGCGTCACGTTCTCCCCTGCCCTTCCCGCCTTTTCAAAGCACAGCGCCAGACTCTCTGCACGGCACCCGCCGCGCGGCGCAGCCGCAAGGCGAAACAGGGGGGCGCGGGGGGAATTATTTCCCCCGCCGGGGTCCGGGGCGGAGCCCCGCTGCCTTTCCTGCCTTTCCTGCCTTTCCTGCCTTTTCTGCGTTTTCTGCGTTTACTGCCTTATTTCCGACGAGCGGCCCATGACCTGTTCACGGGAGGTTTTGGCCGGGGAGCAGAGGGAGGCGGCGGCGGACTTGAGCATGCCTATGGGGGTAAGGGGGATGGGGGCCCAGTCGAGTTTCATGGCGATGAGGGCACCGAAGGGCACGGGGAGGGGGGCGAGGTTCAGGGGGGCGGCGGCGCGGCGCAGGGAGGCGAGGAATCCCGGGGAGCTGTCGGGCCAGGAGGCTTCTCCCAGGGGGAGGGCGGATACCATGCTTATGCGGCGGCCGGGGCAGGCGCGGCGCACCATGGCGTAGAGTTCCCACGGTTTGATGCCGAGGGGGGAATCGGAGCACACGGCGCAGGAGTCGTCGTCCTGGGGGACCTCCCAGTGGGCGCGGGCGCTTTTGGGCACGCCCGCGAAGGAGAAGAGGTTCCATTCCATGATGATGATGCCGCGTGCGGCCACGCGCAGGGCTTCGGAGAGCACGTTTTCCCCTTCGTTCCGGGGCAGGGAACTTATGCCGTGATGGACGAGCACGGCGTAATCGAAGAAGCCGTCGTCGAAGGGGAGGGCCTCGGCGCTGCCGCACTGGTAGGCGATGCGGTCGCCGGTCTGCTGTCTTGCGGCGGACAGGCAGGCCGGGGAACGGTCCATGGCGGTGACGTCGAAACCTGCTTCCCAGAAGAATTCCGGGGAGAATCCGGCGTTGAGTCCCACCTGAAGCAGGGAGGAGCCGCGCCGCTTCCAGCCGGAAATGAGCTGATGCAGCACCTTCTGCCGTGCTTCGGAAAGGAAACGACGGCGATATTCGGCCATGAAGAGCCTCCTTTACGGCCTGCCGGGCGCGTCACGGGCGGGGGAGCGGCGCTCCGTCCTCATGCGGGCCTATTTCTTGTCTTCGGAATCGTCGGCCATCCAGCGGCTCAGGGCGTCCACGATGCGGCGGGCCTGATCGTTGCTGGAAATGGTGAACTTGGACTGCTGGCGGTATTCTCCGCCCGACTTCTTGTAACGGCGGATGACGTAGCGGTCGGGGCCGTAGGTGTCGTTTTCCTGCCATTCGCGGTAGCGGAAGAGCACCGTGGCCCATGCGCCCTTGGACAGCACTTCCTTGTCTATTTCCTTGATTTTGAGAATGCCGTCTTCCTCGTAGTCCACCGTAAGTTCGTCAACCGTATTGTTCATGGGTTCCTCTGTTTCTGATGCAGTCTGAAGCGGGCTGCGCCCGGTGCGCGGCCCTTGCGGGCAGGTCAGCGCCTGACCCGGAAAAAGTTTCTGAGAATCCGCGCGCAGGCCTCGGCCTCCACGCCGCCGTAGCTCCAGGGCGCGGAACCGGCAGAAGCGTAGTCGAGCCCCTCAAGGCAGGAACACACGGCTCCGGCCCGGGCGTCGGACGCGCCGAACACCACGCCGGACACGCGCGCCTCGCGTATGGCTCCCGTGCACATGAGGCACGGTTCCAGAGTGACCACGAGCACGCTTCCGCCGAGGCGGTGATTGCCCGCCGCGGCGGCGGCCCGGCGCAGGGCCAGCACTTCGGCGTGGGCCGTGGGATCGTGCAGACTCTCGGTTTCGTTGTGCGCCTCGGCCAGCACTCTGCCGTCCTCGTCCACGACCAGCGCTCCCACGGGCACCTCGCCCGCTCTTGCGGCGCGTCCCGCAAGGCGCAGCGCCCTGAGCATGAGGGCGCGCCAGCTCGTTCCCGCGGGAGCCGGAGGCTCCGGCCCCCACGAAGAGAGCGCCCGCCAGCGCGCATCTTCGGGGCAGAGATTGCGAAGCTCCATGATCTAAAGAACCACGCGCCGACGTATGACGGAAAGCACCTCTTCGGGCGTGTCGCACACGGTGACGAGGTCGAGTTCTTCCTCGCGCAGGTAGCCGTCCTTGATCATGCGGCCTCGAATCCACTCCAGAAGTCCGTCCCAGAACGCATGGCTGTAAAGAATGATGGGGAAGGGCTTGATGCGGTGCGTCTGCGCGAGCACGAAGGCTTCGGAAAGCTCGTCGATGGTGCCCATGCCGCCGGGCATGACCACATAGGCTATGGAGTACTTCACGAACATGAGCTTGCGGATGAAGAAGTACCGGTAGTCGCTGCGTATGCTCAGGTACTTGTTGGGCTCCTGCTCCATGGGGAGATGGATGTGCAAGCCCACGGAAGGCGCGCCCGCCTCGCTGGCGCCGAGGTTGCCCGCCTCCATGAGGCCGGGGCCGCCGCCCGTGATGATGCCGTATCCCGCCTCGCCGAGGGTCTTCGCCACGCGGCGGGTTTCCTCGTACACGGCGGCATCCGGGCCGGGGCGCGCCGAACCGAAGATGGACACGCACGGCGGCAGTCCGCTCAGATCCTCAAAGCCGTCCACGATTTCCGCCAGTATGCGGAAAAGCCGCCACGACTCCTGCGCGGACAGCGTGTCGATGATATATTGCTGCGACGTTGCGCTCATGGTCTCTCCTGTAAAAAGTCTTTTTCGAGCGTATCATAGCCCGCGGATACACGGGGCGCAAGAGGCGGCGCAGCAGGCGGCATGAAAACTCCCGGAAAAAAAGACGTCTGCGTCACGAGCCGGGCGCCGCGCGGCTCCACCGTCCGGCCGGACTTTCCGACGCGTCGTCTTGAAAAGGCGGGACGTTCATCGTATCCCTGAAAGGAAGAGAAAAACGGCCGCGCAAAGGCTGCGCCGCTCTCTTCCCGCTTCTGAACGCCTCCCGCCGAGACTCGCCCGCCGACGGCATCGACAATCCCGGTTCCCCGGAGAGCAGCTCCGCTCCTTTGCAGAGCGCCCCGCAGAACGCGTCCCCTTTCACCTTCGGAGACCCCATGTCCGAAACCCGTTCCACGCCCTCCGCTTCCGGAAAAAGCCGTCTTTCCTTTCTGCTTCATTCCTTCGTCTGCCTTGCCGTCATGTTCAGCGTCAGGCTGCTGCCCCCCGTTCCGCCGCTCACGCCGCAGGGCATGGCGCTCATCGGCATTTTTCTCGGCGTGCTGTACGGCTGGATCTTCATTGAAATCATCTGGCCCAGCCTGGCCGGCATGCTGGCCCTCGTGCTCATCGGCGGACTCTCCCCCGAAGTCATGCTCGCGCAGAGCTTCGGCAGTTCCACCGTGGTCATGATGTTCTTCATCTTCGTGTTCTGCGCCGCCATCAACCACTACGGCGTCTCGAAACAGCTCTCGCTGTGGATCATCACCAGAAAGTTCATCATCGGAAGGCCGTGGCTCTTCACCTGCATGTTCCTTCTGTCCGTCATGCTGCTCGGAGGTCTGACCAGCGCTTCCCCCGCCACCCTCATAGGCTGGAGCATCCTGTACGGCATCTGCGACGTGTGCGGCTACAAAAAGGGCGACGACTATCCGAAAATGATGGTCTTCGGCGTGGTCTACGCCGCGCTGGTCGGCATGTCGCTCATTCCCTTCAAGCAGCTTGCCCTCACGATCATGGGCACCTACGAAGCCATTTCCGGTTCCTCCATCGACTACGCCGGCTACATGGTGACGGCTCTCGTCATCTGCCTTGTCTGCTCCCTGCTCTTTCTGCTCTTCGCCCGGTTCGTCGTGCGGCCCGACGTCGGCAGGCTTGCAAGCCTTCGTGCCGAGGCGCTCGGCTGCGTCAGCTTTTCCGGCAGTCAGAAAATCGTTCTGGGCTTTCTGCTCGCCCTGGTGATGCTGCTGCTCATTCCCGCCTTTCTTCCCGAAGACCTCCCGCCCGTCGGCCTGCTCCGGCGCATCGGCAACACGGGCGTGTGCATGCTCGTCATTGCGGTGATGTGCGCACTGCGCTCAAACGGCAGGCCCTTTCTCCCCTTCCGGGCCATGACCGGCGGCGTCGCCTGGGGCATCATCTTCATTCTTGCGCTGGTTCAGCCGCTCTCCGGGGCCATGGCGGCTCCCGAAAGCGGCATCACGCCCTTCTTCCTGAGCGTGCTGCAGCCGGTATTCGGTTCCTCCTCGCCCATGTTCTTCGCCGCCTGCATGGGCCTGCTCGCCCTCTGTCTCTGCCAGTTCATCAACAACGGCGCCGTGGGCGCGGCGCTCATGCCCGTCATCTTCAGCTACTGTTCCGGCAACGGCACCAATCCGGTCCCCGCGGTCATTCTGGTGGTCATGAGCGTGCATCTGGCCTTCCTCACCCCGGCCGCAACCTCCGCCGCCGCGCTGCTGCACGGCAACGAATGGACAAGCAGCCGCAACATCTGGAAGACGGCTCCCCCCGTCATCGCCTTTTCCTGGCTTGTCATGTGCGCCTCCGTGCTGCTCCTGACCCCCTTGTTCTTTCAGGACTGAATCCGTCATGCCCGCGCCGGACGGACGAAGGCGCAGCGCCCCCGCGCCCCGTTACGGACAAAACGCCCGCCGCGCAACGCTCCCCGTCCGGACAAAACGCCGTCTCCCGGGCACGGAAGTCGGCCCCTTCCGCGCGTCTTCCGACAACGATGAAACCTCATGCAGGGCCGCAACTGCCGCATGACGGCGCCGATGAAGAAAACACTTCTGTATAACGAAGAGCAAGTCCCGTAAAAAACAGAGGTTTTTCATCCATTCCCTGCTCTCGTTCTTGCGCCGGGACCGGAAAACGCCTATGCTGCAATCATACGGAACCTCATTTCAGGAGTTGTGTCATGAAAATCACCTTTCTGGGAGCCGCCCAGACCGTTACCGGTTCCTGCTACGTCATAGAAACCGGCGCGTCTCGCTTTGCCGTGGACTGCGGCATGTTCCAGGGCAACTCCGCCATTGAAGAGCGCAACTTTCAGACCGACAACTATCGTCCCGACAAGCTGGACCTCATCCTGCTCACCCACGCGCACATCGACCATTCCGGCCTTCTGCCCCGCATGGTGAAAAAGGGCTTCAAGGGCAGCATCTACTGCACTCGCCCCACCGCCGATCTGGCCGCCATCATGCTTGAGGACAGCGCGCACATTCAGGAAATGGATCATGAGTGGAAAAGCCGACACGACAAGCGGCGCGGCACGACCGAAACCGCAGGAAGCGAACCGCTCTATGAGACGGAAGACGCCCTCGCCACGGCCAGGCTGCTCTGCCCCGTGGACTTCGACGCCGAAATCTCCCCCGCTCCGGGCGTGAAGGTCAGATTCCGCCACGCCGGACACATTCTCGGCGCGGCCTTTCTCGAGCTTTCCGTCACCGAAGGCGACAAGGTGACCCGCCTCGTGTTTTCCGGCGATCTCGGCCGTCCCGGCGCGCTGCTGCTGCCCGACGCCGCCATGCCCGAAACCCCGGACTGGCTCTTTGTGGAATCCACCTACGGCGACAGAGACCACAAGGGCGAGGCCGACACCCTCGAGGAACTCGCCGAGGCCGTGGAATACAGCCATGCCCGGAATGAAAAGGTCATCATTCCCGTGTTCGCCGTGGAACGCACTCAGGAAATTCTCTACAGCCTGCTCATCCTGAAGAAGCAGAACCGTCTTCCCGCAGGCATGCCCATCTATGTGGACAGCCCGCTTGCCTCCAAGGCCACGCAGGTCTTCATGAAGTACGCCGATCACCTGCGCACGCCGGAATTCACGATCGAAGACTTCAAGGCCACGCCCGACGGCCTCGTGCGCTTCACCCAGAGCGCCCAGGAATCCCAGAAGCTCAACACCATGGAAGGCCCGGCCATCATTCTGTCGGCAAGCGGCATGTGCAACGCCGGCCGCATACGCCATCACCTCAAGCACAACCTGTGGAAGGAAGGCGTGAGCATCGTGTTCGTGGGCTATCAGGCCATGGGCACCCCGGGCAGAAAGCTCGTCGACGGCGCAAAGACTCTGCGGCTCTTCGGCGAAGACGTGGCCGTGGCCGCAAAAATATTCACCATCAACGGCTTCTCCGCCCACGCCGGGCAGAGTCAGCTTCTGGAATGGATAGGCGACATGGCCCGCCCGGGCATGAACATCGCCCTCGTGCACGGCGAACCGAAGGCCCAGCAGATCCTTGCCGGACTCATCAAGGAACGCTTCGGCATCACGCCGCGCATTCCCGAGTATCTGGAAGAGGCCACCATCGAAGGCACCGCCGAGCCCGAAGTGCACATGCCGAGCCCCTCGCGCGCAAGGCCCCGCGTGGACTGGAACTTCCTTGCCGGAGAACTCGAACAGCGTGCCGCCCAGGTGCGCGAACGCCTCGCCCACATCGACGACATTCCCTGGGAAGAACAGACCGAACTGCGCGACCGCCTCGTGGAAATCGAACGCGATCTCGTGCTCTTCCTCTCCCAGCTCTGATTCATTCCGGCCCCCGCACCCCGCGGGGGCCCCTCTTGTCAGCGCTTCGCTCTCGCGCTATTTTTACGGTTTCCGCGCCCGTGCGCGACCCATGCTTTCCGCCTCCCCTCCGCACCGCGGCCAGGGGAGCTCTTCGCGCTTCTTCTGCGCGGCCAACCTCTTCCCGGAACTTTTCCGGCGGCGCGCCCCCCGCGCCTCACTCAGGAACCCTTCATGCGAATCATTGCCGGAGCCTGTCGCGGACGCACGCTCCAGACCGTTACCGGACCGGGCTACCGTCCCGCCATGGGCAAAGTGCGCGAATCCCTCTTTTCCATGCTCGAGGCGCGCGGCGTCGTGTGGGGCGCCATGCGCGTGCTCGACGTGTTCGCGGGCAGCGGAAGCCTCGGCTTCGAGGCCCTGAGCCGCGGCGCGCTCTTTGCCGACTTCATCGAAAAGGATCACAAGGCCGCGGAATGCCTGCGCAAGAACGCCGCCAATCTCGGCCTTGCCGACCGCTGCGCCATTCATGAGGAAGACGCCCTCCGCGTCACCGCACGCCGTCCCGCCGAACCCTGTCAGCTCATCTGCATAGACCCGCCCTACGGCGCCGACCTCTTCAAGCCCACGCTCAGAAACATCATGCGGCAGGGCTGGCTTGCCGACGACGGCTTTCTTGTGGCAGAAGTGGAAAAGGGACTCCCCCTCCGCGCCGACGCGCAGTACGATCTGCGCCTTGAAGCCGAACGACTCTACGGAAACACGAGGATTCTGGTATGGGTGAAGAACGCATAGCCATCTACCCCGGCACCTTCGATCCCCTCACCAACGGCCACGAGTGCATCATACGCCGCGGCCTCGAACTGTTCGACACCGTCATCGTGGCCGTGGCCAGAGACTGCGGCAAGCATCCGCTCTTCTCCCTTGAGGAGCGCGTGGACATCGTGCGCGAGGTGTTTGAGGGCATCCCCGGCGTGAAGGTCATGCCCTTTGCCGGTCTGCTCGTGGATTTTGCCGCCAGCGTGGGAGCCAAGGCCATTCTCCGCGGCCTGCGCGCCGTCTCCGACTTCGACTACGAATTTCAGATGGCCCTCATGAACCGCAAGCTCCAGCACGACGTTCAGACCATATTCCTCATGTCCGACCTGCGCTGGATGTATATAAGCTCCACCAACATCCGCAACGTGGCGTCCCTCGGCGGCGACGTGCGCTGCCTCGTGCCCCCCACCGTCATACCCCGCCTGCGCCGCGCCTACCACCTGCCCGATTCCTGGCCTGGTTCCTCGAACTGCGGCCGCGACGACATGAGCGATGACGACGACATTCTCGAATGCCCCGGCGAGGAGCCCCGTTCATGAGCGAAACCCCGGGCATTCTCTGCCTCGTCGGCCCCACGGGCTCCGGCAAGACCGCCGCATCCCTGCACCTCGCCGCCATGCTGGAAAAGGCCGGACGACCCGCCGCCGTCATCAACGCCGATTCCAGACAGGTCTACCGCGACTTTCCCGTCATCACCGCCCAGCCCTCGGCCGAAGAACGCCGCGTCTGCCCCCACAGGCTCTACGGCTGGCTCGAAACCACAAAAAAAATCTCCGCAGGCCAGTGGGCCGACATGGCCGGCTCCGCCATTCGCGAAACCCTCGCACAAGGCCGCATTCCCGTGCTCGTGGGCGGCACGGGCTTCTACCTGCGCGCCCTCCTGGACGGCATTGCCGCCATTCCCCCCATTGACCCCGCCATTACCGCAAGACTCTCCCAGGAATGCGAAACTCTGGGAGCCCCCGCCCTGCACGCGCGCCTCGCCGCCGTCGACCCGGACTACGCCGCCAAAATCCACCCCAACGACAGCCAGCGCAACGTCCGCGCCCTCGAAGTGTGGGAAGCCACCGGAAAAACCTTCTCGTGGTGGCACAGTCAGACCACGCCCCCCGCACCCTGGCCCGTCCTTCGCCTCGGCATAGGCCTCCCCCTCCCGGAACTCTCCCCCTTCCTCAAAAAACGCATCGACATCATGATCGAACAGGGCGCCCTCGACGAGGCCAGACGCGCCCTCGACATCTGCCCCGATACCTCCGCCCCCGGCTGGTCCGGCATAGGCTGCGCCGAAACCGCCGCCCTCCTCCAGGGAAACATGTCCCTCCCCGAATGCCTCGAACTCTGGATGAAAAACACCCGCGCCTACGCCAAACGACAGTGGACCTGGTTCCGCGCCGACAAGCGCATCCTCTGGTTCCGCCCCGGCGAACACCGGAAGCTCGAAGCCCCCGTAAAGGAATTCCTCGGGATTTAATCAGGGGCGCTGCCCCTGACCCCGCCGGGGGAGATAATCTCCCCCGGGCCCCCGTGGTTCTTTCAGCTTTTTG
>JAXUUT010000039.1:0-9739 GCA_037230945.1 bacterium | reverse complement strand
AAATGAATTCCGGCTACTTGCGGACGTCGGCCGGGCTCCTGACCTCGCCCGGGGCGACATTTTCCTTCTCCCGAGTACCGCTACCGTCCGTCTGCCCCGGACACACTGTACGGACGCGGGACTTGCACGACGCCCGCTGCGTTTAACGCCGGAAATGAATTCCGGCTACTTGCGGACGTCGGCCGGGCTCCTGACCTCGCCCGGGGCCCCAGAGCGTTGAGAAACGGTTATTCCTCTGCAAGCAAAGGGTTACCAGAGCTTCAGGCATCCGCTCTCCCCTCCCCATCTGGAAATCCCTACAAACCACACCGATGTGACCGCGAAGCGGGAACATCGGTCGGCCAGCCGCAGGCGGGTGCGGCAGCACACGCCTGCACTGACTACGCAGCCCGAACAGCGCCTTGCCGAGCCTTCCGGCTCCGGCGTTACCGCCCTCCCCGCCTTTTTCTTCACCTCAGCGTTCCGCGTTGCCCGTGCCGCCCATCTGACGCCATACAAAGTCCCTCCCTCTGCACCGGCACTTCGTTTTGCGCTGCAAATGAGGGGGCGTGGGGGGAATCATTCCCCCCACACTGCCTTTCCTGTCTTTATTCCAGAGCGGCGACAAGTTCTTCGGGGGAGGTTATGAAGCGGGAGGCGCCGGAGGAAGCGAGGTGTTCTCTGGTACGGAAGCCCCAGGTGACGGAGAGGCAGGGGACGCCGGCGTTGGCGGCGGTAGCGATGTCGACTTCGGAGTCGCCGACGTAGAGGGTGGAGCTTTTGGAGGCTCCGAGTTCCCGCATGGCTTCGAGGAGGCTGTCGGGTGCGGGCTTGCGGCGCACGCCTTCGCGTTCGCCGAGGGCCGCGCCGAAGAGGCCCTTGAAGTAGACGCGGTTCATGTCCTTGACTTCGGGGTCGGGCTTGTTGGACACGATGCCGAGTTTCAGGCCGCGCGCGACGAGGGCGCGCACGGCGTCCATGATGCCGGGGTACGGGCGGGTATGGTCGCGGCAGTGCACGGCGTAGTGGGCGCGGAAGCGGGCGAAGGCGGCCTCGAAGTCCGGGTTCTGCTCGCCGCCGGGCAGGGCGCGGATCATGAGCGTGCGCACGCCGTTGCCCACGAAGGAGCGCACCTCGTCGAGGCTGCGGCGCACGTCGGTGAAGGGTTCGAGCGCGTAGTTGGTGCTTAGGGTAAGGTCTTCAAGGGTATAGAGAAGCGTGCCGTCAAGATCGAAAATCACCGTATCGTAAGTCATGCTGCATCCGTGGGGCGCGGGTTCCGCCGCGCCGCGTGATTGTGTCCGCAAGTTGTTTTCGCAAGTTGCGTTCGGAAAAGGCCTGCCGCCTCGCCCCGGAATTGCGGGGAAGCGCCCGGGCCGGGAAGTTTTCTGCTGAAGGCCGGGAACGGCAATGCCGGAAGAACGAGCCCGGGAACGCCCCTGCCGGCAGAAGGAGCCTCCGCCGGTTCCGGGGAACCGGAGAGACCAAAAAAGGGGGAAGGCGAACCCTCCCCCTCTTGTTTTTTCCCCGCAGGCGGGACGTTTCATCCGGCGCTCAGGGCCGGACGCCCGGGGCGCAGGCTAGAAGGCCTGACCCATGGAGAACTCGAAGCGGCCGCTGTTGCGCTTGGTGCCGTCCGCGTTTTTGGAGAGCGGATAGCCGTAGGCGAAGCGCAGATCGCCCATGGGCGAACGCCAGCGGATTTCCAGACCGGCGGAGGAATACACCTTGTCGAACACGCTGGAGCACTGCTCGCTGTCGGCGTTGAAGCCCACGTCGTAGAAGGGCACGAAGGCGAGGCCGAGATCGGGCTTGACCACCCAGATGTATTCAAAGTTGGCATAGCCCATGCGGTCGGAACCGATGGTTTCACCGGTTCTCGGGTCACGCGGGGAGATGTCGTCGTAGGAGTAGCCGCGTATGCTGCGTATGCCGCCTATCCAGAAGCGGTCGAACACGGGCACGGTCTTGTTGTCGTCGACCTTGTAGACCGCACCCACGCGGCCGCGCACGTGCAGAATGTTGGTATCGTTGAGGCCGTAGTAGAAGCCGGCTTCGAGTATGGGCTTGAAGAAGCTGTCGTCGCTGCCGGTCCAGGGGCCGCTGTACTGCATGTTGAGGGACACGCGCGTGCCTTCGGTGGGGAAGGTGGCACGGTTGGTGGTGTCGCGGGTGACGCCCATGGACACGGTGCTCGCCCAGTGCTTGCCGCGGTAGGCCTGAATGATCTGCGAGGCGTTGTCCGACATATGATACAGGTTGTAGCGCTCGAACTCATAGCCGAAGTGCACGTTGGTGTACTCGCCTATGGGATGGAACAGGCCGAGCCTGATGCCGGTGGAACGCTTGTAGAAGTACGACCATTCCTCGTCGATGGTGTACGGGCTCACGGAGAAGCCCCAGTAGGTGTCGAACAGACGCGGGTTCACGAAGGAGGCTTCGAGGTACTGTTCGCGGGAGGCGGTGTAGCCCGACAGGCCGAGGGTGTAGCCGCGGCCGAAGAGGTTGTTTTCGGTGATGGAGGCCATCACGCCGAACTTGTCGTAGGTGGAGTAGCCGAAGCCCACGCTGACCACGCCGGTTTCGGTTTCCTTGACGCCCATCTTGAGGTCGACTTCGCCGGGCGTGCCCGTGGGCACCACGGTGGGGTTCACTTCGCTGAAGTAGCGGGTCTTTTCGAGGCGCTGGGCGGAACGGCGCATCTTTGCGCCGCTGAACTGCTGACCGTCGGCCAGGCGCATTTCGCGCAGAATGACGTTGTCGCGGGTGCGGTCGTTGCCTTCCACCTCCACGCGGCGGATGTACTGACGTTCGCCGGGCTTCACGGTGTAGACCACGTCCACCACGCCGTCTTCGGGACGGGGACGGGGATCGACGTTGATGTCGGCAAAGGCGTAACCGTAGTCGCTGTAGAAGTCGGTAAGGGCCTTCACGTCGTTCTGGAGCACTTCCACGTCGAAATAGTCGCCCGCGGCCTGATGCTCGTCCATGGTGATCTGCTCGCGGATGCGCTCCTCGGTGTCGATGAGATCGCCCTGAAGAATGACGTTGCCCACCTTGTAGTGCACGCCCTCGCGCACGCGGAAGATGACGCGTATGCCGTCCTCGTCGTACTGCACCTCGGGCGCGGACACCTGACCGTCCACGTAGCCGTGCTTCATGAAGTAGGCGCGTATGGCCTGCGCGTCGCGCTCGAGAAGGTCGTCCTTGAGCACGCCCGAGCCCGTGAACCACGAGAACATTCCGCGTTCCTTGAGGGACAGAAAGTCCTTCACGTCGTCGGGAGAAATTTCCTTGAGGCCCTCGATGGCCACTTCCTTGATGTAGAGCTTGCCGCCTTCCTTGACGTGCAGCACGAGCACGGCGGCCGCGCCGTCGGAACGGGACTGCACTTCGTAGGTCACCTGAGCCAGATAGAAGCCCTGCTTGTGATAAAGGTCGGTGACCTTCTGCAGATCGTCGGCCAGCACCTTTTCGTTGAGCACGGAATCGGTATGCGTGGACATGGCCTCGGTGATGTCGCCTATGCTCACGGCTTCGGAACCTTCCACGCGCACGTCTTCAATGCGCGGCTTTTCCGCCACGGTGAAGATGAGCACGGGCCCGGCGGCCGAAGTTTCCACGTCGGCGCGCACGTCGTTGAAGTAGCCGAGATCCCAGATGTTGCGCACGTCCTCGTCGATGCGGTCCTCATCCACGGGATCGCCGGTGCGGGTTCCCACGCGGACGAGCACTCTGTCCTTGTCGATGAACTTGAGGCCGCGCACCTCGATGTCGGCAATGCCGCCGCGGGTGCTCTTTGCGGCCGAGCGCACGGAAGAGGTGGAATCGAAGTCGAGCACCATCTGCCCCACGAGGCTGTTCACCGCGGGCTGAAGCTCCAGAAGGTTCGCTCCCTCCATGTGGTAGGCGCGGGAACCGGAAGTGGAGGCCGACACCATCTGCATGTCGAGGCTGAAGCCTTCGCCGAGCTGGTTCAGGCTGCCGAACACGGCATAGCCCGCGCGGGCGGAACGGGCGCGGTTTCTGGCGCTTGCGGCGTCCGAAGCGGCGCTCTTGCCGGATGCCGACGTGGGAATGGCCGTGACGCCGTTTGCCTCGAGCGCCTGCCGCACCAGGGCGGGGACGTCTCTGGCAAGCTGCGACTGCGCCGACGGAGCGTTCACGGCGAAGGGCAGCACCAGCACACGGGTTGCGGCCGCCTCCGCAAGGCCGGCCCACACGAAGAGGCAGGCCGCAAGGCAGACCAGACTAGAAAGAATCTTGCGCATAGAGCTCTCCCGATCTCAGTTCAAGGCTGCGGTCCATATCGTCCGCAAGTTCCCGGTTATGCGTCACTATGACAAGGGTCATGCCCGTGTCGCGATTGAGCTTCTTCAGCACCTCGGCGACACGCGCGCCCGTTTTTTCATCCAGATTGCCGGTGGGCTCGTCGGCCAGCAGCACCTTGGGGCGCATGAGCGTGGCGCGGGCTATGGCCGCCCGCTGCCGCTCGCCGCCGGAAAGGGTGGTGACGTGATGATTCAGCCTTTCGGCCAGTCCCACGCTCTCAAGGGCCGCGGCGGCCTTTTCGAGCGCCTCTTTGCGGGGCATGCCCGCAATGATGGCCTGCATGGCCACGTTTTCCACGGTGGTGAACTCCGGCAGCAGATGATGGAACTGGAACACGAAGCCGAGTTCCCTGTTGCGGAAATGCGCCGCCTCCTTCGGAGAAAGGGCGGAAAGGTCGCGGCCCTCGAAGAGCACGCTGCCGCTCGTGGCGGCATCGAGCGTGCCCAGAATGTGCAGCAGCGTGGACTTGCCGGAACCCGAGGAACCCACAATGGCAAGCGCCTCGCCGGCAACGACGTCGAAGGTGACGTCGCGCAGAATGGTGAGCTCCCCTGCCGGGCTTTCCACCACCTTGCGCGCGTGCCGCACGGTGTAGAGCGGACGGGACGCGCCGGTCAAAGAATCGTTAGCGTCGTTATTCATAGCGAAGGGCCTCGGCAGGCACAAGGCGGGAAGCCTGCCTGGCGGGATAGATGGTGGCCACGAAACACATGAACATGGACACCGCCCCGATAATGAGAAGGTCCAGCGGATCGATGATGACCGGCAGCGTGTCCATCATGTATACGCCGGGGGGAAGCTCGATGAACTGGTACTTCTTGAGGAGCAGCGCCAGCACGATTCCTAGCACATAACCTATGGTTGTGCCAACAGCCCCGATGATGGCTCCCTGAAACATGAAGATGCGCCTGACTCCTGCGGCCGTGGCGCCCATGGACATCAATATGGCGATGTCCCTGGTCTTTTCCATGACGAGCATGACGAGCGAGGTGATGATGGAAAAGGAGCCCACCAGAATGACCATGAGCAGCACGATGAACATGCCGAAGCGCTCAAGCTGGAGCGCGGCAAAGAGATTGGCGTTCATGTCTATCCAGTTGCGGGCGTAGAAGGGAGGCCCGAGACGTTCGGCCACGTTTTTGGCGATTTCCCGGGCGTCGTAGGGATTTTTCACGAAGGCCTCGACGCCGGAAACGTGCCCGTCGGGGTAGCCCATGAGATCCTGCGCCGCGCCTATGGACACGTAGGCGAGACGGCTGTCGAAGTCGGACATGCCCGACTTGAATATGCCCTCCACGCGGAACGAACGCAGCTTGGGCACGAAGCCCGCGGTGGTGCGCTGTCCTGCCGGGGACATGAGATTCACGCGGCTGCCCACGCGCAGATTGAAGCGGCGGGCCAGATCGTGACCCACGATCATGCCTGCGGGGCCGGATTCGCGGGCGAGGTTCTCCACGCTGCCGCTCTCGAGATGATTGAGAAGCGGCATGGCCTCGGCGGCGGAGGCGGTGTCTATGCCGCGCACCACGAGTCCCGTGGCGCCCTGCGGGGTGGAAAGCAGCACTTCGGCGTACAGAAACGGCGTGGCGGACACCACGCCCGGCGTTTCGCGTATGCGCTCGATGACGTCGCCCTCGCCCTTTGCGGCCTCGGGCCCGAAGGCTCCGGCCTGCGTGGCCATGACCATGAGGTGCGGATTCGCGCCGAGAATCTTCTCGCGCATTTCCTCGGTGACGCCGTTGTACACGCTCATGACGATGACGAGCGCAGCCACGCCTATGGCCACGCCGAGAACCGACATGAACGAAATGATGGAAATGAACGTGCGCTTGTTGCGCGAGGTGAGATACCGCGACGCAATGAACAGCGAAAACGACATGAGTTTCCCCTTTCATGGAAGCCCCGGCAGAAATGCCGGGGCGTTGTCCCCGAAAGACTACACCTCCGGACGAAGCAGCGGGAAGAGCAGCACCTCGCGGATGGTGGATTCGTCGGTAAGCAGCATGGTCAGACGGTCGATGCCCACGCCTTCGCCCGCGGTGGGCGGCATGCCGTATTCAAGGGCGCGCAGATAGTCGTTGTCCAGCGGACAGGCCTCGTCGTCGCCCGCGGCCTTGGCTTCCACCTGCGCCTCAAAGCGCAGACGCTGATCCACGGGGTCGTTGAGCTCGGAAAAGGCGTTGCCGTATTCACAGCCGCAGATGAAGATCTCAAAGCGGTCGGTGATGTCGGGATTCTTGTCGTTGCGGCGGGCCAGCGGAGAAATTTCCGCAGGATAGGCATAAATGAAGGTCGGCTGAACGAGCTTCTCTTCCACGTCAAGGTCGAAAAGACGGGACTGCAGCTTGCCTATTCCCTCGCTTTCCATGAACTTTTCCCCGCGCGAGGTGAGATAGGCGCGCACGGCCTCCATGTCGTTGTAGAACTCGGGCCTGTGACCGCCCACCTTTTCGAGCGCCTCGTGATAGGTCATGCGCTTCCAGTGACCGGGGGTGAGATCCACTTCCTGCCCCTGATAGGTGATCACCGGGCTGCCGCACACCTTGGTGGCGATGTGCGCGAAAAGTTCCTCGGTGAGATCCATGAGATCCTCGAACGTGGCGTAGGACCAGTAGAACTCGCAGGTGGTGAACTCGGGATTGTGACGGGTGTCGATGCCCTCGTTGCGGAAGCAGCGGTTGATTTCAAACACGCGTTCCAGGCCGCCCACGATGAGGCGCTTGAGATAGAGCTCGGGCGCGATGCGCATATACAGGTCGATGTCGAGCGCGTTGTGATGCGTCACAAAGGGCTTGGCCGCCGCGCCGCCCGCAAGAGCGTGCAGCATGGGGGTTTCCACTTCCATGAAGCCGCGCTCTTCCATGAAGCGGCGGAACTCGCGCACGATGAGCGAACGCTTGCGGAATATCTCGCGCGTGCGGGGATTCATTACAAGGTCGACGTAGCGCTGACGATAGCGGGATTCCACGTCGGTGAGGCCGCTGTGCTTGTCGGGCAGCGCGCGGAACGACTTGCTGAGAAGCCGCACGCTCTCGCAGCGAAGCGTGAGCTCGCCGGTCTTCGTGCGGAACAGACGCCCCGTCACGCCCACGATGAGGCGCTTGAGATAGAGCTCGGGCGCGATGCGCATATACAGGTCGATGTCGAGCGCGTTGTGATGCGTCACAAAGGGCTTGGCCGCCGCGCCGCCCGCAAGAGCGTGCAGCATGGGGGTTTCCACTTCCATGAAGCCGCGCTCTTCCATGAAGCGGCGGAACTCGCGCACGATGAGCGAACGCTTGCGGAATATCTCGCGCGTGCGGGGATTCATTACAAGGTCGACGTAGCGCTGACGATAGCGGGATTCCACGTCGGTGAGGCCGCTGTGCTTGTCGGGCAGCGCGCGGAACGACTTGCTGAGAAGCCGCACGCTCTCGCAGCGAAGCGTGAGCTCGCCGGTCTTCGTGCGGAACAGACGCCCCGTCACGCCCACGATGTCGCCCACGTCGAGCTTCTTGAACGCGGAAAACGCCTCGTCGCCGAGCACGCTCTTTTCCGCATAGCACTGGATGCGGCCGCTGCGATCCATGACATGGAAGAAGATCACCTTGCCGAAGGAACGCGACGACATCATGCGTCCGGCAACGGCGAATTCCTCGTCAAGGGCGGCAAGCTCCTCGTCGCTCATGGCGCCGTATGTTTCGCACACCTCGCCCGCGTTCTGCCTGCGCTTGAAATCGTTGGGATAGAGCGCAATGCCCGCATCCAGAAGATCGCAGGCCTTGCCCACGCAGTTCTTCACAACTTCGTTCAGTTCGCCATGATCGGCGAAATTCTCCAGCATGGGCATGAAATAGGCCGCATGTTCCGACTTCGTGGCAAGCTTGATGGGCTTGCGGGCTTTCTTCTGAGCTTCCAAAAGACTCTCCGTTTTATCTGGCAGGGGCTCTGCCCTCTTTCATGAATATGCTGCCGACAGCGCTCGCGCGCCTCAAAAAGGCCGCAACGAAAGACTCGCTTTTTGGCGTCGTAAAAATATGGGGGTAGGACAAATACGCCCGGTCGTCAAGAGCCGGAACCCCCGCAGGGGCCGGGAAAACCTCCCTTTTCCCGCCCCCGCCGACGCTCCCGTCCCGGCCCTTCCGTCCGCTCCTCGTGCTCCTCCCCTCATCGCCGCGCCCCGCGCCATTCTTCCTCAGCGCCCGCCTTCCGCCGCCGGAGCATTTCCGCTTCCGCCGCATTCCCGCTCCCGGGCCCTCCGGGGCCGGCGTCCGGCCAAGCCCGCTCCGTGCGCCGCACGGCCCTGCCTTCGCCTCCTGAGCGCCCTTCCCCGTGCCCTTCCCCTTTCCCCTGCCGTTCCCCCGCCCCGTGCGCCGTTCCCCGAGCCGGAGTCCTTCCCCGCGCAAGGCCCCGCTTTTTCCCCCCTTCCGGCCATGTTCCCGGGCGGAATGGCAGGGTTTTCCTTGCCCATCCTTGACGAGTGGCATACAAGTAGGGACATGAACACTCTGCGCACCATAGCTCTCGCGCTGCTTCTGCTTGTGCTTCCGGCCGCGCTCTGTGCGGAAGCGCCCGAGCCTGAGCTTACCCTGCCGGGCGATCCCATCGCATGGACAAGTCCGGAAGACGGGCTCGACATGGCGCGCCTGTCCTACACCAGCGACCGGGGAGACGAGTTTTCCCGGCGTCTCGTGATCCGCGTGCTGCGCCTCGATACCGAACACTTCGACTTTCACCTGTTCAGCTCCCGCTGGGAGAACGGCAACGTGCCCACCATGCGCGAATGGGCCGCATCCAAGGATCTCACCGCCGCCATCAACGCCAGCATGTATCTTAAGGACGGACAGACCTCCACCGGCTACATGCGCAGCGGCGACCGCACCAACAACGGCCGCATCGTGAGCCGCTACGGCGCCTTCTTCGTGGCCGGCCCCAAAGACGATTCCCTCCCCCGCGCCGCCGTGCTCGACCGAAGCGTCGACGACTGGAAAAACCTCCTGCCCCGCTACGACATCGTGGTGCAGAACTTCCGCCTCATGGGCCCGGACGGCAGCCAGATATGGCCCGAAAACGGCCCCGAACACGCCATCGCCGCCATCGCCGAAGACATGAACGGCCGCATCCTCTTCCTCCACTGCGCCGACCCCGCCTCCGTCCACGACTTCGTCGAAGCCCTGAACGCCCACAAAGACCTCAACCTCAACAGCGCCATGTACGTCGAGGGCGGAAGCGAAGCCTCCCTCCTCCTCCGACTCCCCGGTGAGTTCCACCTCTGGAACGGCATGACCCCCGCTTCCTATATGTTCTCCTCCCGCGGCGACGCCATCCCCCTCCCCAATATCCTCGGCGCCGTGAGAAGATCGCAAAAGTAAAAGACTGAAAACGCAGGAAAGACAGGAAAGGCAGCGGGGCTCCGCCCCGGACCCCGCCGGGGGAGATAATCTCCCCC